>JBIKPD010000182.1:0-7637 GCA_044357665.1 Roseateles sp.
CAGCGCCTGGGGTGACCTTGCCCTTTTGAAGAAGAAGATGATGGCTGGCATGGGCGTTTTTCAAACTATTCAATCTTGGCATCTGCCCATGCCTGGCTCCAACCGCGATTACGCACGAACCCAGTTACTTGAGCAGATGATGGTCGGCATTTGATGCGGGGCTAACCGCTTTATTCACTCAGTTTTTAGGATGCTCTGCATAACCCCTGACGGCTTGTGCTAGCGCGGCCTCGGGCGGTCTGCGGCCTTGCATCCCATCCCATCCCGATCCGCACCCGCTCGCATTGAGTTATGCAGGGCCCCCTTGGTTTCATCTTCGCCAAGGGCAATCATGGGATATTTTCGATACAACTACTTGTCAAATTCTTTAATTTTTTCCAGTCTTTGCTCTTCAGTCATCTCATCACAGCGACTGCTTCGATCCGGCATGCGCAGCCAGTCTTGTGTCCCTTCCCTTGGCCGGTAAATTCGATCAAATTGTTTGAACACAGCCCAAGTGACAAATGCCATGCTTATCACAGCTATATGCCCCAACATATTGTATCCAATTAGCAGGAAATCACCAAAGTACAGCCCAAAAGCCAAACACCAGAAACAAGCCAGAAGGATGGTGGCAAAGTACCTGATGTGCGATGGCGCATGCCTTAAAGGATTGAGGTTTGGGTCTAAAATCTGACGACCTTTTTGAAATATAAAATAGAAAAACTTTAAAACTGAATACATTTAAATTCCTTAATATTTGCTTTACTGATTGAACACTGAAACGTTTTCCAAAAATTATTAGTAAGGCTGTTCCTAATTCTATTTTCGGTCACGGACTGGGCCGGTGGATTTTGTTGTTGTAGTGCTGTGCCTTGCGCTAACCGGCTTCGCTTGGCTGTATGCATTATTTTGACCAGGCAGTTTCAAGTCCCAAGTGCAACACCCGGTTCAATGGAGTTGAATTGATGGTTGAGAAGAGGCCTTGAGCATTCGCCCAAAGACCTCCAGCGGGGAGTGAAAATCATGGGTCGCTCGGGGTCGTTGGTTGAGCTTATCGGCAATGGCATCGAGGTCTTCTTGGGAGTGAACCGATAAATCGGTCCCCTTTGGCAGGTACTGGCGCAGCAACCCATTGGTGTTCTCGCAACTGCCCCTTTGCCATGGGCTGTGGGGATCACAGAAATAGACCTTGACGCCCGTTTGCGCTGTGAGTTCGGCGTGCTTGGCCATCTCCTTGCCCTGGTCGTAGGTCAAGCTCAGACGCAGCGGTGCTGCGATCAAATTCAGCTTGGCGGCAAAACCAAGCACCGCTGAAGCTGCGGTGGCGTCGTCCATCCTGGCCAGCAACACCAGACGACTGCTGCGCTCGACCAGTACGCCAACCGACGACTGGTTGCCCGCCCCCTTGATGAAATCGCCCTCCCAATGACCCGGCATGACGCGGTCCTCTACCTCTGGCGGGCGGACATGGATACTGAGCATGTCGGGAATCCGTCCACGGCGGTCTATGCCTCGGGTCCGCGGCAAACGGGTGCTCCGCCCTTGACGCAAACACGCGATCAACTGACGGCGCAGTTCGCCCCGCGGATGTGCATAGATGGCCGTGTAGATGGTTTCGTGAGACACGTGTTTACTGGCGTCGGTCGGATAGACCCGTTTGAGAATACCGGAGATCTGCTGCGGCGACCAATTCCAATTCAGCATGGACAAAACGATGAGCCACAGCCCGCTTCGAGGATGTAGCTTCGCAACCGGCCGCGCGTGCCGGCGTCGGTCGTGGCTGCGGCTTTGCGCTGCAGAACTCGCATAGGCGGCATCCGGACAAGTGTTGCGCGTCAGTTCCCGACTGACAGTCGAAGCAGACCGCCCCAGCGCACGAGCAGTCGCCCTTACGCTTGATCCGGTCTGTTTCATGCTCGCAATCGTCATGCGTTCCTCAGGCTGTAGTTGAAGGTAGGTCGACTTGGTTTGCATTCGGGCACCTTACCAAGAACGAGGTGTTGCGCTTCAGATTTGAGGCCGCCCCCTGAAACAGCGACGAATACCTTTTTTTAGATTGATTTACGTATTTGGAGAATTTATGTATCAAGGCACCAAAATCTCAATCGCGGCAACTCGGGGACGGCAGCAGATCCGGACATTGCATCGCACGTCCTTGACCCTTGCTATTGGGTTGATGCTTTCCTCAGTTGCGATGGCCCAAAGCTCCGAGGGAACGATTTACGGTCAGGGCAAGGCGAGCACAACCGTGGTTGTAACCAACCTTGAAACTGGATCAACAAGGCAGGTGCAAACCGATGCCAGCGGCAGGTTCAGCCTTCCCAAACTCCAACCTGGCCGCTATACCGTTGCTTCAGGTGCGGAAAAGCAAGAGGTTTCCGTCTCGATCGGTTCTGGCACGCAGGTGGTTCTTGGTGGCAATACGCTGGAACAGGTTCAGGTTACGGGGAGCCGTAAGCGCGTGGCCATTGACGTTGCAAGCGTCGAATCCAACACCGTGTTCACGCAGGAGCAACTGCAATTTCTGCCGGTGCCACGCAGTGTCAACGCCGTAGCCTTGCTGGCTCCCGGGGTCGTCAAGGGCGATGCAGGCCTTGGCAGCGGAGGCATTCCGTCCTTTGGTGGTGCGTCAGTGGCTGAAAACGGTTACTACATCAACGGCTATGACGTCACCAACATCCGCAATTTCCTCTCTTATGCAAACCTGCCGTTCGATGCCATCGCGGAGCAGCAAATCAAGACCGGGGGCTACGGCGCTGAATACGGCCGCTCACTTGGCGGTGTGATCAGCCTGGCCACCAAGAGTGGCACCAACGAATGGAAGGGCGGGGTATCGATGTATTTGGCGCCTGCTGAGTTGCGGTCTGCGGGCAAGAACGTCCTTGACAAGGAACCCGAAGCCGAGGGTAAAGGCTACTGGATATTCCAATCCCCGAATACCAGGACGGGTTTGAGCACCAACGCCTATATTGGTGGCCCAATCATCAAAGACAAATTGTTCATCTTTGCTCTGGCTGAATTGCCCGACGATAGATCCGATTCTTTCTCCCGAAACACAAGCACCACCCTGACTAACCAGAAAACCAATGGATTGGTCAAGATTGACTTCACACCCAGCGACCGGCACCGTTTTGAGCTGACCGCGATCAACAACAAGGAAGAAACCGGCATTGTCGATTACACCAGTGCGACGGCTTACAGCACCAAGCACGATGGCGCTGGCAGGACGAGCTTACAGACCTCAGGCGGCGATGTTGCCATAGGCAAGTACACCGGCTACCTGACCGACAATCTGACGGTTTCGGCGATGGTGGGTCGCGTGAATTTCCAGCAACCGCTAACAAGCGGTGCGCGCACTGCGGGCGCGAATTGCCCGACCGTCTATGTTCTGCCGGGCGTCACTTTCGCCGGTTGCTGGAATGGAATTTTCCCGGGCGCGCCAGGTCGCGATCCGAAAGCACCGCCGACCGACAGCGACAAGCGCACATCCAACCGCTTTGATATCGACTACTCCATAGGCAATCACACCCTGCGAGCAGGTGTCGACAATCAAAAATTCACCTCGGCGGAGGCGGGCGGGTCGTCCTATAGCGGTGGCCAGTATTTCCGTGAATTCTTGTCGGGTACTGCTGCTGTAGCGGGCGTCACTCTGCCGGTTGGCACCCGTTACACGCGTCTTCGTGAAGCCAATTCCACCAGTGGCGTTTACCTGGTCGAAAACAAGGCGCACTACGTTGAAGACAGTTGGAAGGTGCAAAAAAACCTGCTGCTGTATGGCGGTCTGCGTTGGGAGTCGTTCAACAACATGAACGGCGACGGCGACAGCTTTGTCAAGAGGAACAATCTGCTGGCACCGCGGCTGGGCTTTTCCTGGGATTTGAACAACGATTCGTCGCTGAAGGTCTATGGCAACGCCGGTCGTTACTTCATCCCTGTCGCGTCCAACACCAACATCCGCGCAACCCGCGGCGAGTTGTCCACGGAGTCCTTCTACACATTCACCGGAAGTGATCCGGTGACTGGTAAACCGCTCAATCTGGTGCAAATCGGCAAAACCAATGTGGTCAGTGATGGTGGCCTGGCCCTGCCAGCAACCATCGCCGATACCAAGCTGAGCCCGATGTCGCAGGATGAATTCATCCTGGGATTCCAGAAGGCCATCGCCAAGAATTGGACGGCCGGTGTGAAATATACGCACCGGAAGATCAACAACGGTATGGATGATTGGTGTGATCCCGCCTCGGTGGGCACCTGGATGAATGCCAACGGTTACGCCAACTTTGACTACCACACGATGGCAGGTTGCCAGTTGGTCAATCCGGGCCGCGATGTCACCTTGATGATGGACGCCAAGAATGACGGCGTCCTGGTGCCCATCACTGTTCCGGGTGCCGCCACTGGTCTGGCCATGTACACACGTACCTACAACGCCGTGGAATTCTCGTTCGAGAAGGCTTTTGATGGCAAGTGGGGTTTGGCCGGCTCTTACACCTACTCTGCCAGCAAAGGGACGGCAGAGGGCTACGTCAATTCCACCATCGACCAGGAGGATGCAGGCGTCAGCCAGGACTTTGACTTCGGCACCTTCACACATGGCTCAAATGGCTTTTTGCCCAATGACCGCACCCATGCCATCAAGCTGTTCGGCAATTACGGGGTAACCGAGAACTTCCGACTTGGTGCGAACCTCAACTCCACTTCTGGACGCCCCTTGAGCCGGATCGGTTTTGTGCCGAGCACGACGCCGGGTGACGCTGCGAGGTACACCTCGGCTTCGACTTATTACTATCTGAACTCTGCAGGTGTCACTGTGCTGGGTCAGCGTGGTGGCGAAGGCCGTACACCTTGGACCAACACGCTGGATGTGCAGGCCGCCTACACGATGAAATTGGGCGGCGAAAAGAAACTGACGTTACAAGCCGATATTTTCAATGTGTTCAATTCGCAACAGGCAACTGAACTCAACGAAATCAACGACTACAGCCGTGGCACGACGACGGTTGGAACCTTGGGCCGCTTAAGCATGAATTATGGTAACCCGACATCGTTCCAGGCTCCGCGCTCGGTTCGACTGACGGCTCGCTACCAGTTCTGACCCCAGCCTTTAGGCAGCAAAAGGACCGCTTCGTGCGGTCCTTTTGTCCTTGTGCGCCCAGCATGGGCGCATAGCTGGCGTACCAGTCCAGTTGTAGCTTGATCACAATCGCATAGCAGGCGCTGCGAGGCTGGGCGAGCCGGTCAAATATCGCAAAGCTCTCGCGATCAAAGCGATGCAGCGACGATGCGGCGTTTGTGCGATGAAGGTTTTCGTTCTTGCCGGGGAGATCTCGCCTTCTGGGTGGAAACCAATTGAGCATGCCGCAAGACCGTCCCTGGAGTTCGCTATGGCTTGCAGCTGTACTGCCCCGAAGTCCTGACCTGCTGCATGCGACCGGCGATCTTCAGCGTCTTTTCTTCGACCAGCGTCAGCTGACCCGACTGCTGGTCGAACTGCCCGTTGATCCAGGCCCCGCTGTTCTTGGCCGAGAAGTTCAACACAGCGCCGTTGCTCGAGTCGACATGGGTCTGGAAGGTTCTGATCAGGACGGTGTCAGAACGCAGGTGCAGGTCGACCGAGATTGGATAGTCCTTGCGGATCGCCAGTGCCGGGTCATCGTCGACAAAATAGCTGCTCGATGACTCCCGGCCGGCGCAGTCGAATTCCTTGTCCCAATGCTGGCCCGGCTTGCAGCCCGAGAGGCAGCCGGCGGCCAGCAAGGCGCCCAGCAGCAAATGCGGCCGGAAGGCATGAAAAACGGCAGGGATTCGGCTCGGCATATTATTTCGTGGTCGGGTTGGCTTGCAGTTCATGGCGAGATCTTCCGGCTGCCGAAGGTCTTGCTGATCAGTTCGATACTTTCGCGGCTGTCCCATTGCCTGGCGCCGTAAATTCTGGCCAGCAGCCGGCCGTTGGCATCGACCAACAAAGTCACCGGCAATCGTGATGCGCCGAGCATGTTTTCCAGCAACAAAGCCCGGTCAATGAAATGGCTGATGCTTGCATTCGAGCGCTTCAGCCAGGCCTTGGCGGCCGCCGGATCGTCGTCGGTCGAAATGCCGATGACGTTGAACGACGGATCACGCCAGGCCAGCCGCTCCAGCGATGCCATCTCCTGCCGGCAAGGCTCGCACCAACTGGCCCAGACATTGATCAGCAGCGGCTTGCCGCGAAAGCCCGACAGCTTGCGCTCAGGCCCGTTCAGTCCCTGCAGCGTCGCCTCCCGCAGATTGGCGCCGATCTCGACCGCCGGGTCTGGTTTGGCGGCTGCAGGCAATAGCGTGGCGACCAGCAAGGCCGCAGCGAAAAACTGCTGCCAGCGTTGGAACAAGGGCCGGCATGCTGGCGGGGCTGGTTTGAATTGAAGGGTTGAGGTCATGGCAGTTGCAGCGTAACCGATGCGGGCTTGGCGTCTTGGCGGCCGCCTAAAATTGCCGTGATGGACACAAGACAAATGCGCTGCGTGCTGGCAATCGCCGAGGCGGGCAGCCTTACGCGTGCGGCCGAAGCACTCGGGCTGGCGCAGCCGGCGCTGACCCAGACGATCAACCGGCTCGAGCAGGAGCTTGGCGTCAAGTTGTTCCTGCGCTCGCGCCGCGGTGCCAGCTTGACCGAGGCGGGCAACGCGGTCATCGACGACCTGCGCGCCAGCCTCGCGCATAGCGACGCCGCTGCCGAGCGCGCGCGTGCTATGGGTGCCGGCCATGCCGGGCGTCTGACGGTCGGCTTTGTCACCCATGCGATTTACGAAGCCTTGCCACGCGCATTGCGGCGGATGCGCACCGAGCATCCGCAGCTCGATGTGGTGCTGCGCGAGATGGGCAATGCCGAGCAAGTCGCAGAGCTTGAAGGCGGGCGCATCGACGTTGCCCTGCTGCATCCGCCGGTCTCGGTCAATGCCAAGGTCAAGGAGTTGCGCCTGGGGCTCGAGCCGATGGTGGCTGCCCTGCCGATGGGCTATCCGCTGGCTGCGAATGGCTGCGTGAGCCTGGCCGAAATTGCCAGCCATGGCCTGATCTGGTTTCCAGAGCAGCAGATTCCGGCGATGCGCACCCAATTGCTCAGCGCGATGCGGCGTGCCGGCCATGAAGTGAAAGTGGTGCAGGACGTCAACCGCAGCCTGACCGTGCTGGCCTGCGTCGCAGCGGGCCTGGGCTGGTCACTGCTGCCGCGGTCGGTGCGCGCCTTGCAATATGAGGGCGTGCGCTATGCCGAGGTCGTGGACGGCGCCAGCCTGCCGCATTTCGAGCTGGTGGCGATGTGGCTGGCCCGCTCACGGCCGACCTTCGCCGACATCTTCGCGCAGATGCTCGAGCCATGAACCTAGGTTCAGCAGTTGACCGCTTACCACCGCCGCGAAGGTTTCATGCCTGCTGAGATTTCTCCGCCCTCCTGCCTTCACCCAAGGGGTGAGAACGCTACACAGCCGATTGAGCCGCGCTACGGCACGCTGGCTGCGTTGCTTCTCCTGGTGGGCATCAGCCCACTGCGTCGGCGCGCCTTGCCAACGCACCGCATCGCAGCCCACTCAGCCGTGTCCAACTACCGAATCTAGGTTGATCAGGCAAAGCCGAACAGCTGCGCCGGCGTGTCGACCAGGATCTTGTGGCGTTGGGCT
>JBIKPD010000248.1:0-5957 GCA_044357665.1 Roseateles sp.
TGTGGCTGGCCCGCTCACGGCCGACCTTCGCCGACATCTTCGCGCAGATGCTGGGGCCATGAACCAAAGCCGAACAGCTGCGCCGGCGTGTCGACCAGGATCTTGTGGCGTTGGGCTGCGTCAGGCACCCAGTCAGACAAAGCCGCCAGCGTCGAACCATAGTCGCTGCGATGCTGGGTATGCGGCCAGTCGCTGCCCCAGAGCAGCCGCTCGGCGCTGAAGGCTTGCAGCAGGGCCTGGGCGGCGGCGCAAGCATCCGGGCCATTTTGTTCGGGCCAGCTGCGGTAGGCGGCGGCCAGCTTGACCCAGAGCCGATGGTTTTTTGAAGCCTTCAGCAGCCAGTCGAAGCCGGTGTCACCCGGGCCAGGCCGGCCGAAATGGTCGACCACCAATTTGCAGCCGCTCGACAGCAAGGGCGTGGCGGCGGCTTCAAGCCGGCTTGAATCAATATGCAGCTCGACATGCCAATCCAGCTCGCGCAGCAGGCCGAACCAGCGTTGCCAATCAGCCTGTGCGAGCTCGGGCAAGGCCAGGCCCAGCAGGTTCAGCCGGATGCCGCAGATGCCGGCTGCCGCCAGCGCAGCCAGTTCAGTTTCGTTGTGGGTGCGAGCGAGCACCGCAACGCCCTTCAGGCGCTGCGGGCAGGCTTGCAAGGCGGCCAGCATGAAGCTGTTGTCCTCGCCGAGAAAGCTCGGCTGCACCAGCAAGCCGTGGGTCAAATGATGGGCATCGAGCAGCGCCAGATAGTCGCCCAGCAGCGCATCGACTTCAGGCGTATGGCGACGCCCCGCCAGCATCGGCAGGTCGCGCCTGAACAGATGGGCGTGGCTGTCGACGGCGCCGATCGGCTGCTCAGGCGTAATGCCGGTCCAGGGCATCGAACTCGTCCTTGCGCACCAGCGCCTGTCGCTCGGCAAAGGTTGCCACCAGGCCGCTGGCTTCATCGAGCCGGTCATGTTCGCGCAAGCTTTGCAAAGCCTGCGTCATGCCGCGCACTGCGCCTTGCAGCGCCGCGTTGGCATAGAGCACCAGTCCGAAGCCCATCGCCGCATATTCGGCAGCGGTCAAGGTCGGCGTCTTGCCGCCGATCACGACATTGACGATCTGCGGGCAGGTCAGCTCTAGCGGGATGCGGCGCAAGGCCTCGATCGAGACCGGGGCCTCGACGAAGGTCAGGTCGGCGCCGGCTTCGACATAGGCCATCGCGCGCGCAATCGCCGCGTCCATGCCCTCGACGGCAGCGGCATCGGTGCGGGCGATGATCAGAAAATCGCCGTGGTCGCGCGCATCAACCGCGGCCTTGACCTTGCTGACCATCTCCTGCCTGGAAACCACGCCCTTGCCTTCGAAATGACCGCATTTCTTCGGGCTGATCTGGTCTTCGAGCTGGATCGCATTGGCGCCGGCGCGCTCCAGGGTGCGCACCGTCTGGCGCACGTTCAGCGCATTGCCAAAACCGGTGTCGGCGTCGACGATGATCGGCAGCTTGACCGCGTCGCGAATCGCCGCAGTGTTCTGGGCCAGGTCACCGAGGTGGATGAAGCCGAGGTCGGGTAGGCCGTAAAAAGTGTTCGTCAAGCCGGCGCCGCTGAGGTAGATGGCCTCGAAACCCAAGCCCTCGATGACTCTTGCGGCCAGCGCATTGGCGGCTCCCGGCACCAGCATGCCGCGCCGCTGCCCGACCTTCTGGCGCAGCAGCGTTCCCAGATTCATGTCTGCCATCAGTCTTCCTTCATATCGGTTGCCTTGACGACGCCGCCCAGGCGCGCGCGCTCTTCATCGACGAACTTCATGCAATCGAGGCGCATCGTGAATCTCCTTTGGAATCAGCGGCCGAAGCCGCGCCGTGGCGGATAAAAAAGGGACTAAATTCAGTCCGGCTTAATCATCAGGTCGACCAGCGCCGAGACATCGTCAACGCTTTCCAGCGACATCATCATGTCGCAGATCGCATCGACCTGGGCCAGCGGCAGCGCATGGCTGGCCAGGCTCTTGAACTTGGCGATCACGTCGGCTGCGCTGGCAAAATTATGTTCACTGCCGCGCGGCGAATTGACGGTGGTTTCCATCACGCTGCCGTTCTTCAGATGCACTTCGACCCGCACCTTGTGGCGATGCTGGGCGCCGAGCGCGGTGATCGCATCGTCATGCCTGACGCTGACCTTGTCGGCCAGGGCCATGCGGCGCGGGTCGGCCACCACGTCGTCGGTGAACTGCTCGACGAAGCAATCACCCTCGAGCAGCAGCGTGGCGACGCAGAAGGGCAGGTTCAGCTGGGCCGAGGTCAGGCCGAGCGGCTGGTATTTCCAGCCAACATGGTCCATCGTCACCTGCGAGCCATGGACGATGATCGCCTCAACATCGTCGGCGCCGAAGGCCTGTTGTTGCTGCAGGATGCGCAGGCCGTCGAGCGTCGTGTGGTTGCTGCCGACGCAGGAATAGAACTTCAGCGACACCGCCATCGTCTGCCAGACTTCGCCGAAACCGGCGGTCAGCTCGCTCAGCTTGAAGCGATCGGTCGAGCGCGAAAAGGTCGTGCAATAGCCGCCATATTCGCTCTCCAGCACATCGATGATGCCGGTGAAGCCGGACTCGGCAAACAGCGCGCCATAAAGACCGCTCTGCGACGAGCGGCCGGCATGCATGCGCTTGACCATCGCGCCATATTGCGCCGCCATCAGCCCGGCAGCCTGCGTGCCGGCGATGCCCAGCGCATGCACGGTGCGATCGACGTCGAGGCCCAGCCCACGCGCCGCGCCGGCAGCGGCCGAAAACACCCCCAGCGTTGCACCCGAATGCCAGCCCTGGCCGATATGTTCTGGGCCCATGCACAGGCCGACCCGCGGGCCGACTTCATAGCCGGCGACAGCGGCGGTGAGGAACTCGCGGCCGCTCATCTTGTGGTGTTTTTGCGCCAGCGCCAGCAGCGCCGGCAAGACCACCGCGCCGACATGCAGCACGCCGGCACGGTGCACATCGTCGAGCTCGAAGCCCTGCACCTGCGTGCCGTTGACCAGCGCCGCATGGGGCGCCGACAAGCGCTGCGAAGTGCCCCAGACCGGGCAGTCGCGAGTCGTATCGATCTTGCCCAGCGTCTCCTGCAGGATCCGGCTCCATTGCAGATTGGCGCCATAGAGCGCGCAGCCGAGCGAGTCGAGCATCAGCAACTTCAGGCGCTGCATCACTTCGGCAGGCACCGCTTCGTAGCTGAGGCCGGCGACGAATTCGGCGATGCCGCGGGTGTAGATATTGTTCTGATTGACTTCGGACATCGGGGATCCTGGGGGATGGGAAGTGGGGACTGAGGACTGGGGTCAGTCGAGTTTCATCGTCTTCGTGAAAACGGCGACTCTGACCAGTTCATTGCGGATATGAGCGGCAAAGAATTCGGGACTGTTGCCGATCGGCTCGGCGCCTTCGAAGGCCAGCTTGGCGCGGAGCTCAGGGTTTTGCAGCGCCTTGTTGATCTCGGCGTTGAGCTTGCTGACGATCGCCGCTGGCGTGCCTGCGGGTGCGAGGATGCCGTACCAACTGCTGGTTTCATAACCGGTCAAGCCCGATTCAGAAAGGGTCGGGATATTCGGCAGGCTCTGGATTCGTTGCGCGCTGGTCACCGCCAGCACCTTGACCTTGCCCGCCTGGATATGGGGCAGGATCGCCACGACGCTGCTGAACATCAGCTGTACCTGGCCACCGATCAGGTCGGTCACCGCTGGCGACAAACCCTTGTAGGGGATATGCACCATCTCGGTCTTGGCCATGGTGTTGAACATCACCGCGGCGAGTTGCGAGCTACTGCCATTGCCATTCGAGGCGAAGTTCAGCTTGCTGGGGTTCTTCTTCGCATAGTCGATCAACTGCTGTACCGAGTTGGCTGCCACCGAAGGATGGACGACGAGCACCATCGGCGCCGAGGCCAACCAGGTAATCGGCGCGAAATCCTTCACCGGGTCATAGGTCAGCGCAGGGTTGATGCTGGGGTTCAGCGTATGGCTGCCGACACCGCCGAGAAACAGCGTGTAGCCATCGGCCGGCGCTTTGGACGCCATGTCAGCGCCCAATGAGCCGCCGGCACCCGGACGGTTGTCGATCAGCACCGGCTGAGCCATCGATTTGGCAAGCATCTGCCCGACCAGGCGCGCGATATTGTCATTGCCGCCGCCCGGCGCAAAGGGCACGATCAGGCGGATCGCCTTGGACGGATAGACCTCGGCGGCCTGTGTCGCGCCTCCGAGCAGCGCTGCCAAAGCGCTGCATAAAACGAGCAAGGTTCTTGTCAACATGATGGGCTCCAGTCGATTCAATGGGCGGTAGCAGCGAGCGCGGCGCCGTCGCCGGCGAGACGCCCGAAGACTGCGCCCGAGACCAGGCCGGTGCCGCTGGCGTAGTTGAAATAGAACAGCCCGCCAACCATTTCGCCGGCGCAGAACAGGCCTTCGATCGGGTTGAAATGGACGTCGACGACCTGGCCGTTCTCGGGTTTGATGCGCAGGCCACCAAAGGTGAAGGTGATGCCGCAAGTGGTGTTGTAGGCGTCGAACGGCGCGGTATCAAGGGCCTGGGCCCAGTTCGATTTGGCCGGGCTGATGCCGACGGTGCCGCGTCCATCCTTGACCGTGTGGTCGAACGGCATCTCGGTCTTGATCGAGGCGTTGTAGGCATGCACGGTTTCCAGGAAGGCTGCCGGGTCGACGCCTTCGAGCTTGGTCGCCAGTTCTTCCAGCGTATTGGCGCTGACCTTGGTCATCATCTTGATCCGGTATTCGGAGCGCAGCAATTTGGCGGTCTTGGCGTCGAACACCTGCCAGGCAAACTGGCCCGGCTGCTTGAGCAATTCACCACCATATTTGGCATAGGTGAAGGAATGGAAATCAAGCCCTTCGTCGACGAAGCGCTTGCCCTCGGAATTGATCAGCAGGCCGAAGATATAGCTGTGCTTCTGGAACTGGTCGCCGACATTGATGTCGCCGAAATCCGGAGCATTGACGTCCCAGCCGGTGGCATGCGCGCCCGACCAGTTGCCATGCGCTGCCGCACCAGCGGCCAGCGCCATGTTCAGCCCGTCACCCTGGTTGAAGCGCGAGCCGCGCACCTTGGCCAGCTCCCAGCCCGGGCCCAGATAGCGCGCGCGCATCTCGGCATTGGCTTCAAAGCCGCCGCAGGCCAGCACCACCGATTTGGCATGGAAATCGACCGGCACACCGCCCTGGTTGGTGTGTACGCCAACGACGCGTTCGCCTTCGAAGATCAGCGACTTGGCGCGGGTGCGGTAATGCACGTCGATGCCCGCCTTGACCGCTGCCTTGTCGAGAAACTGCACCAGCCCGGCGCCGCCGCCCGAGGCTTCGATCGGCAAGCGACCGAAAAACTTGCGCCGACCGTTCACCAGGGCCGATTGGCGGCCGAAGTTGGGCACGAATTTCACGCCCTTGGCACGCAACCAGATCATGATTTCGAGGCTGCGGGTGACGAGGATTTCGGACAGCTGCGGATCGGTGCGGAAATTCGTCAGACGGAACATATCGTCGAAGAATTCATCGGTGGTGTTGGTGCCGAAATCGCTGGTGGCGATCTCTTCTTCGCTCAGCTCGGTGACTTGCTGCAGCTCTTCGACCGTCGAATAGGCGAAGCGCATCACGCCGCCGGCGAAGCGGCTGTTGCCGCCCGATTCCTCTTCCGGTGCGGCTTCGAGGATGGCGACGCGCAAGCCATGGTCCTTGGCTGCAAGCGCCGCGCACAGGGCGGCATTGCCCTTGCCGACCACCACCACGTCGTATTCATGTATCACTGGAGTCACTGTCAATTCCTTAGTCAAAGTTGGCTTGCATGATCCGGGCCGACAGCGAGCGCATATCGTCCAGGGTTTCAATCGTTTCAATCATCTGCACGATCGGTGTGATCGCTTCGGGCTGCAGCACCTTGCTGGCGCAGAGCCTGAACTTGGCCCGCAGCAAATC
>JBIKPD010000382.1:0-3940 GCA_044357665.1 Roseateles sp.
TGCTGGCCCAGTCCTATGGCTGGGCGGCGCAGCGCATCGAGCGCACCGAAGAGTTCGAGCCTGCTTTGCGCGCAGCGCTGCAGGCTGGCAAACCGACGCTGCTCCATTTGCGCCTGTCGGCCGATGTTTCGACCAGCCGCAGCACGCTCGGCGCGATCCGCGCTGCCGCCCAGATTCGACTGGGGCAATGATGCAAACGATCGAGTTTGAATTGCGCGGCGAATTCATCACGCTTGACCGCTTGCTCAAGGCCACCGGACTGGCCGAGAGCGGGGGGCGGGCGCGCGTCATCATCACCGAAGGGCGGGTCCAGGTGAATGGCCAGGACGAGTTGCGCAAGACCGCCAAGATCCGCGCCGGCCAGGTGGTCAGCCTTCAAGGGGTACGCGTGCGCGTGTTCGAGGCCGGCCCGCCCTGATTTGCCGCGCTGGCTCGGCAAGCGTTGCCTCGCCTGCCGCCGATTGACAGTCCGCATCAAGGCGCTGGAATTTCTGCTGAGAATCACCCGATTGTTGCCATTGATCGGGGGTCGCTGATGTGGAAATTCACCATCACCTGGCTTGTGCTGCTCGCGCTTTCGGCTTGCGGCAAATCGCCAGGAACTGACGAAGATCCGAACTTGCCCGGGCGCTTGCAAAAAATCAGCATCGCCGTCACCTCTCAGCCGCAAAGCGCCTTGATCCATATCGCTGAAGCCAAGGGCTATTTCAAGTCCGAGGGGCTCGACGCGCAATATCAGCGCTTTGAGTTCGGCAAACCGGCCTTGTAGGCTGTGCTCGACGGCAAGGCTGACCTGGCGGTCGCGGCTGAAACGCCGATCATGTTCGCGATTTTGAAGGGCGAAAAAATCTTCATCGTCGCCAATATCGAGACCAGCAAAACCAACCATGGCGTCGTGGCCAGAAAAGGCCCGGGGATCTCGACGCTGGCCGATTTGAAAGGTCAGCGCATCGGATTTTCCAAAGGGACGACCTCTGATTTTTTCCTCGATTCGCTGCTCAACGCCAACGGGTTGACTCGTCAGGACATCCGGCCGGTCGAGCTGAGACCCGACGAGATGCTGGCTGCGATCAAAGAGGGCAGGGTCGATGCGGTTTGCACCTGGAACTATCCGCTGACGCAAATCAAGCATGAGCTCGGAGCCAAAGGGCTGGTTTTCCTCGATCCGCAAATTTTCACGGAAACCTTCAACCTGGTCGGGCAGCAGGATTTCGTCAAGAAGAATCCGCAGTTGATCGAGCGTTTTCTGCGAGCAATGATCCGTGCCGAAGACTTTGTAGCTGTGCAAACCGCCGAAGCGCAGGCGATCGTGGCCAAGGCGACCGACCATGACGTGAAACTGGTGCGCGAGGTCTGGGACGCCTTCCGCTATCAGGTGCAACTCGATGATGTCGTCCTGATCACCTTGGAGGACGAGACGCGCTGGGCGATCAAGAACTTGCTGACCGACCGCACCGTGATGCCGAATTACCGCAATTACATCTACAGCGATGGACTCAAGGCGGTGGCTCCCAGGGCAGTCAGATTGAAAGATTAGTTGCCATGCGCATCGTCAATCGACTCAATGCCGGTGCGCTGGTGGTCGGCGTTGCGCTGTCGGTGTTGTTGCCCATCTTCATCTGGACGGCGAGTGAATTCAGCGCTTCGAAAGCCGACTATCTGATTGCCGGAGAAATTCTGGAATCGATTTCCCGTTCAGAGGAACTCAGGAACCAGTATTTCCTGTACCGGGAAGACCGGACTCGGCAAGACTGGGAACGAGCCAACCAGAGACAATCCGGCTTGTTGACGCAAGCGGCGGCCAATTTCAAAGGCGAGCAAGGCAGCAAGCCGGTGCGAGACCTGCAAAGGAACACCGAGGAGCGCAAGGCGATATTTCGTCGTTTGGTCAGCAATTCCGAGAATCTGCGCCTGTCCCGGGATGACAGACTGCAGGTCTTCCTTGAAGTCGACAAGCGCTTGTTCAGCCAGTTGGTCCTGAAGGCGGTCGAATTTCGGAACGTTGCGACCGGCTTGCAGGGTCTAAGCGCGACAAGAGTCGAAGCAGCCTACCAAACGCTGATCGTCAGTTTTGGTCTGGCCTGCAGCCTGCTGACGCTCTCGGTGCTGATGGGCTTGCAGATTGCCCGCCTGCTGCGCAAGGGCTTGGTGCCGCTGCGCCACGGCATGGAAAACGTCGCTGGCGGCGATCTGGAGTTCCTTGTCAAAGCCGAAGGCGCGGACGAGTTTGTGGAACTGTCCCGTTCATTCAACTCGATGACTGATCAGCTCAAACAGGCTTCGTCGGATTTGCGGGAGGCCATCGATCGCCTGGAAAAAATCAGTAGCCGTGTCCCCGGTATCGTCATCATCCAGTTCCGTAAACATGCCGATGGCAAGTTCAGCATCCCCTACGCCAGCCAAGCCCTCGCCGACATTTTTCATGTCAGCCTGGAGGCCGTGCGCGAGGACGCTGCGGCCTGTTTTGCCGCGGTCCATCCGGACGATCTGCCGCAGTTGGTGGCGACATTGGAGCAATCCGCCAATGCTTTGACGCCCTGGGTGCATGAATACCGCTTGCAGGTGGCGGCTGGCGAACCCGAGGTCTGGCTGACAAGCAATGCCATTCCGCAGCAGGAAAAAGAGGGTTCGGTGCTGTGGTGCGGTTTCATCACTGACAACAGCGAGCACAAGCGACTCGTCAAGGACTTGAGCAGCAGCGAGTCACGCTTCAGGCGGTTCTTCGAGAAAAATTCATCGGTGATGTTGTTGATTGATCCGCAGACGAATTGCTTCATTGATGCCAACGAAGCTGCGGTCAGCTTTTACGGCTATCCGAGGGAAAGGCTGATCGGCATGCCAGTCAGTGAGATCAATACCCTGTCCGGGCCGGAAATTGCCGCTGAAATCCAGCAGGTGATGAAACTGTCGGCCAGGCGGTTTCATTTCAGACACCGGCTGGCTTCGGGCGAGATACGCGATGTCGACGTCTACGCCAGCTCGATCGACGCCGGTGGGCGCCCGTTGCTGCTGGCCATCATTCACGATGAGACTGAGCGCAAGTTGGCAGAGGAAAAGCTGCAACTCGCCGCCAATGTGTTCCTGAATGCCCGTGAAGCGATCATGATCATCAATGAGGATAGAACGATCCTTGAAGTCAACGAGTCCTTCAGCTACATCACCGGCTTCAAGCACGAAGAAGCAGTGGGCAGCCAACTCAGTCTGCTGGCTGCCGAGGCCAGGGAAGACCAGGTCTACAGCAAAATGTGGGCCGAACTGAAGGCCAAAGGCCATTGGTATGGCGAAGTCCGGATGCGCCGCAAGAACGGCGAGGTCATCACGACCCTGCAAACCATCAGTGCCGTGAGAAATTCCCAGGCCGGGCAATATGTGGTGCTGTTCTCCGACATCACCTTGATCAAGGCGCATGAAAGCCAACTTGAACATCTCGCTCACTATGACTCGTTGACCAATCTGCCGAACCGTGTATTGCTGACCGATCGCTTGGGCCAGGCGATGGTCAGCGAAAAACGCCGCGAGCTGATGCTGGCGCTGGCCTATCTCGATCTCGACGGGTTCAAGGCGGTCAATGATCTTCATGGCCATGAGATCGGCGACAAGTTGCTGGTCGCCCTGGCCGAGAACATGCAACATACCCTGCGCGAAGGCGATACCCTGGCGCGCATCGGCGGTGACGAGTTTGTCGCCCTGATGCTGGATTTGACCGACGCCTCAGCGACTTCCGAGTTGCTGCCGCGCTTGCTTGCCGCGGCGGCCAAGCCGGTGCAAATCGGCGAGTTGACGCTGCAGGTTTCGGCCAGCCTGGGGGTGACTTTTTTCCCCCAGCTCGAAGCAGTCGACTCGGACCAATTGCTGCGCCAGGCCGACCAGGCGATGTATACGGCCAAGTTGAGCGGCAGGAATCGCTTTCACGTCTTTGATGCTGACCTTGACCGCAGCG
>JBIKPD010000383.1:0-3939 GCA_044357665.1 Roseateles sp.
GGCGCGCACCCCGGCACCCCAGCGCTGATGGCGGGCAAAGACCTGGTCGAGTCCTTCGGCCTGCAGCATTTCGAGCGCTTCCGACAGGCCATAAAGCAAATTGGTGCTCGGCGTGTAAGGCCAATAGCCGCCCTGGTTCAAGTCGATGATTTCGTCCCAATCCCAGAAAGCACGCGGCAGCCTGGCTGTCTTCGAGGCCTCGATGGCGCGCGGCGAAATCGCATTGAAACTGATGCCGGGCGGCAGCATCAGACCTTTTTGCGAGCCGCTGACCGTCACGTCGACGCCCCATTCGTCATGCCGGTAATCGGCACTGGCCAAGCCTGAAATCGAGTCGACCAGCAGCAAGGCCGGGTGCTTGGCGGCGTCGATGGCCTGGCGCACCGCCAGGATGTTCGAAGTCACGCCGGTCGAGGTTTCGTTGTGTACAACACAAACGGCCTTGATCCTGTGTTCGCTGTCCTTGCGCAGACGCTCTTCGATCAGATCGGCCTGCACGCCACGCCGCCAGCTCGGCGCATGCGGCAGGT
Organism: Roseateles sp.; assembly: GCA_044357665.1. GTDB lineage: Bacteria > Pseudomonadota > Gammaproteobacteria > Burkholderiales > Burkholderiaceae_C > Paucibacter_A. The sequence continues at coordinate 531 of JBIKPD010000383.1, forward strand.
CGGCATCAGCGCCGCTGTAGGCGAGGAACTCGGTCGACAGGCCCAGGCGGGCGGCCATCTTTGCCCACAAGGATGCGAAATGGCCCGACTCGTACATCAGCACATGGTCGCCAGCGCTCAGCGTATTGACCAGCGCAGCTTCCCAGGCGCCGGTGCCTGAAGCCGGGTAAATCATCACCGGATGCCTGGTCTTGAAAATATCCTTGATGCCGGCGAGCAACTTCAAGCCCAGGGCGCCGAACTCAGGGCCGCGATGGTCGATGGTCGGCAGACTCATCGCCCGCAGGATGCGATCGGGCACCGGGCTGGGGCCGGGGATCTGCAGAAAATGTCGGCCGGTCGGGTGGAAATCGAGGTTCAGCATGTCAAAGTCCTTTGATTGACTTGCAGTTTTGCATGCAAAAAACAAAATCGACTGATGGTTTACCCTTGACCTGGTGCGTGGGGGGAGACCTTTTGGCAGAATTAAACCAAGGCCAGACTTCATTCGTCCTGAACTCGAATTCCCCGATTTTCCTGAAATTACCACTAGAAAAAGCGGGCGGGGTGGCCCTTCGACAGGCTCAGGGCGAACGGGGGTATTTTTTTGCACAGTCTTGTCCAAGCCTGTCCATGTACGGCTATTGGTAAACCCTAAACCAGCCGATTCGCTTTTTTTGTATTTTGCATGCAAAATAGCGTCAGGAGTGTCCATTGGCTGAAATCATCGAAATTTCCCGACTTGCCCTGCACGACCAGGTGGGCGAGCGCCTGCGCAAGCTGCTGGTCGAAGGCAGCATCGCGCCGGGTGCCAAGCTGAACGAGCGCGAGCTGGCCGAACTGCTCGGCGTCTCGCGCACACCCTTGCGCGAAGCGATCAAGCTGCTGGCCGCCGAGGGTCTGGTCGATTTGCTGCCGAACCGCGGCGCCATCGCGGTGAAGCTGACCGAGGCCGATGTGCTCGACACCTTCGAGTTGCTGGCCGGCCTGGAAGCGATGTCGGGCGAGTTCGCGGCCGAACGCATCAGCGACGCCGAAATCACCCAGGTCCGGGCGCTGCATTTCGAAATGCTGGCGAGCTTCACCCGGCGCGACCTGTCGAACTATTACCGCCTCAACGCCGAGATCCACAGCGCCATCAACCAGGCCGCCAGAAACCCCCTGCTCACCGCCACCTATATGCGCATCAACGCCCGCGTCCAATCGCTGCGTTTTCGCACCAACCAGAACGAAGCCAAGTGGATCCGCGCGATGCAGGAGCATGAGCTGATGGTGCAGGCGCTGGTCGCCCATGACGCCCCGGCGATGCGCAAGGTGCTGGTCGAACATCTGATCAACAAGCGCGACACCGTCATCGACCTGCTGCGCGCCGGCCAGATCTACCCCCAAAGCATTCAAGCCTGAGCCCATGCTGATCGAACCGACCCAGAATCTGCTGCCCGCCGGCACCGCGCTGCCATCGAATGAAGTCTCTGAGCTGCTGCTGCGCCGGCTGCGCACCGAAACCGAAGGCGAGTTGCTGTTCGATGCCGGCTCGCGCGGCCGCTATGCCACCGATGCCTCGATCTACCAGATCATGCCGGTCGGGGTGCTGGTGCCGACTTGTTTGCGCGACATCGAAACGGCGCTCGGTATCGCCCGCGACCTGAAGGTGCCGGTACTGCCGCGCGGCGGCGGCACCAGCCAATGCGGGCAAACCACCGGCGCTGCATTGGTGATCGACAACAGCAAGTATTTCAACAAATTGCTGGCGGTTGATGTCGAACAGCGCAGCGCGACGGTCGAGCCAGGGCTGGTGCTCGACCAGCTGAATGCGCAGCTCAAAGCCCATGGCCTGTGGTTTCCGGTCGATGTCTCGACCAGCGCGCAGGCCACGCTCGGCGGCATGGCAGGCAATAACTCCTGCGGCTCGCGCTCGATCGCCTACGGCAATATGGTGCACAACGTGATCGGCGCCAGCGCCTGGCTGTCCGACGGCGCCCTGCTCGATTTCGGCAAGGTCAGCGGCCTTGGCAGCCGCGCCGCCAGCATCGCCGAATTTGTTCGCCAGTTGGCGATCCAGAACCAGGCTGAAATAGCCGAGCGCTGGCCCAAAGTAATGCGCCGGGTGGCCGGCTACAACCTCGACATTTTCGACAACCAGAGCGAGAAGCCCTACACCCGCGATGGCAGCGTCAACCTGGCCCATCTGCTGATCGGCTCGGAGGGCACCTTGGCCTTCACCCGCAGCCTGACCTTGCAGCTGGCCGAGCTGCCGCGCGCCAAGGTGCTCGGCGTGGTCAACTTCCCGACCTTTCACGCCGCCATGGATGCGGCCCAGCATCTGGTCAAGCTGGGCCCGACCGCGGTCGAGTTGGTCGATCGAACGATGATCGAATTGAGCCTGACAAATCCGGCCTTCCGCCCGACGATCGAGACCGCGCTGATCGGCAAACCGGCAGCGATCCTGCTGGTCGAGTTCTCGGGTCCGGAAAAAGGCCCGCTGCTGGCTCGCATGAAGGCGCTGAGCGAATTGATGGGCGACCTGGGCCTGCCCGACAGCGTGGTCGCGATGACCGACGAGGTGCCGCAAAAAGCACTCTGGGAAGTCCGTAAAGCCGGCCTCAACATCATGATGAGCTTGAAGGGCGACGGCAAGCCGGTCAGCTTCATCGAAGACTGCGCCGTGCCGCTGGCAAACCTGGCCGAGTACACCGACGCCTTGACCGAGGTTTTCGCAAAACACGGCAGCCGCGGCACCTGGTATGCCCATGCATCGGTCGGCACCCTGCATGTGCGGCCTATCCTCGACATGCGCGCCGGCGGCGCCGCCAAGATGCGCGCGATCGCCGAAGAGGCCTCGGCCCTGGTGCGCAAATTCAAGGGCGCATTCAGCGGCGAGCATGGCGATGGTTTATGCCGGGGCGAATGGATTGAATGGCAATTCGGGCCGGCGATCAACCAGGCCTTCCGCGAAATCAAGCAGCAGATGGACCCAATCGGGCTCTTCAACCCGGGCAAGATCATCGACCCGCCGAAGATGGACGACGGCAACCTGTTCCGCTTCGCGCCACCGACAGCGGCCAAACCCTACCGGCGAATTGCGCTGCAGCCGGTGCTTGACTGGTCGGCCTGGAACGTTCAAACCGATCCGGTCACCGAAGTCACCCGCGCGCCGGGCAGCGGCGGCGATGCGACCGGCGGCTTTGCTGCGGCGATCGAGATGTGCAACAACAACGGGCATTGCCGCAAGTTCGATGCCGGCGTGATGTGCCCGAGCTACCGCGTCACCCGCGATGAGCAGCACCTGACCCGCGGCCGCGCCAACACGCTGCGGCTGGCCGTCTCGGGTCAGCTCGGCCCCGACGCCTTTACCAGCGAAGCGATGTTTGAAACCATGGCCTTGTGCGTCGGCTGCAAAGGCTGCAAGCGCGACTGCCCGACCGGTGTC
>JBIKPD010000384.1:0-3932 GCA_044357665.1 Roseateles sp.
CAACTGCCGCTGGCGCGGATCGGTATAAGCGGCATTGGCGATTTCGGTCAAGGGCACACCGATCACCTGAACATCCTCGCGGAAGCTCGAGGCCAGCATCGGCCTGGTGCTGTCATAGAACAGATAGCCGCCGGGCTCGATCTCGGCCAGATCGGCCGCCCAGGTCTGCGGGTTCATCGCCACCATCATGTCGACGCCGCCGCGCCGGCCGTGATAGCCCTTTTCGCAGACGCGCGCCTCGTACCAGGTCGGCATGCCCTGGATATTGCTCGGAAAGATGTTGCGGGGGCTGACCGGCACGCCCATGCGCATCACGGCCTTGGCAAACAACTCGTTGGCCGAAGCCGAGCCCGAGCCATTGACGTTGGCAAACTTGATGACGAAATCGTTGACTGCTTCGATACGTTTCATACGGTCTCCGTTGGCTTCCTGCTGCGTGCCGGGGTCTGGCTATCGCGACAATGAGGCCCGGCTTGCGCCGTATTGAGCAGGAATTTCTGCATGTCCCAGGCACCGGTCGGACAGCGTTCGGCGCACAAGCCGCAATGCAGGCAGACGTCCTCGTCCTTCACCATCACATGGCCGCTCTTCAACTCGGTCGACACATATAAATCCTGCGCCAGATTGAGTGCCGGCGCATTCAAACGTTGGCGCAGATCGGCTTCATCACCGGGTTCGGTGTAGGTGATGCAGTCCATCGGACAGATGTCGACGCAGGCATCGCATTCGATGCAGGTGTCGCTATTGAACAAGGTCTGCACGTCGCAATTCAGGCAGCGTTTGGCTTCCTTGAAGGCGGTGGCTGCATCGAAGCCCAGTTCAACTTCAACCTTGATGCTGGCCAGCGCCATCTCGGCAGCCACCCAAGGCACCTTGAAGCGATGGTCGTTCGACACATCGTTGTTGTAGCTCCACTCGTGAATGCCCATTTTCTGCGACATCAAATTGGTCATTGGCGGCGGCCGCTTGGCGGTGTCTTCGCCATGCAGGAAGCGGTCGATCGAGACCGCCGCCTCATGCCCATGGGCCACGGCGGTGATGATGTTCTTCGGGCCATAAGCCGCATCGCCGCCGAAGAAAACCTGCGGGAGCGATGACTGGAACGTACCAAGCTTGAGCACCGGCAGGCCCCAGCGGTCGAAGTCGATGCCGCTTTCGCGTTCGATCCAGGGAAATGAGTTCTCCTGCCCAACCGCGACCAGCACCGTATCGCAGGCGATAAAGACGTCGGGGGCGCCGGTCGGCACCAGATTGCGCTGCCCCTTCTCGTCATAAACCGCGGCCACCAACTCGAAAGTCATGCCGGTCAGTTTGCCGCCTTCATGGGCAAAGCTTTTCGGAACATGGAAGTTGATGATCGGAATGCCTTCGTGAACCGCATCCTCTTTCTCCCAGGGCGAGGCCTTCATCTCGTCAAAGCCGCTGCGCACGATCACCTTGACATCGCTGCCACCCAGGCGCCGGGCCGAACGGCAGCAATCCATCGCGGTGTTGCCGCCGCCAAGCACGATGACCCGCGCGCCGACGCTGGTGATATGGCCGAAGGACACCGAAGCAAGCCAGTCGATGCCGATGTGGATCTGCTCTGCGGCCTCCTGGCGGCCGGGAATGACCAGATCACGCCCGCGCGGCGCACCGCAGCCAACAAAGACCGCGTCGAACTGCTGCGCCAGCAAGGCCTGCATCGAATCGACGCGCTGCCCGCTGTTGAACTTCACGCCCAGATCGAGGATATAGCCGGTTTCTTCGTCGATCACCGACTCGGGCAGCCGAAAGCGCGGAATCTGCGAGCGGATGAAGCCGCCAGCCTTGGTTTCACCATCGAATACCGTCACTTCATAGCCGAGCGGGGTCAGGTCACGCGCCACCGTCAGCGAAGAAGGCCCGGCGCCAATGCAGGCGATGCGCTTGCCATTCGGCGCTGCGATTGCGGGCATGCGGCTCTTGACCTCGCCCTTCTGATCGGCCGCCACTCGCTTCAGGCGGCAGATCGCTACCGGTTCGGGCTGGGTGCCGTTGTTCTCCTCGACGCGACCGCGCCGGCAAGCCGGCTCGCAAGGCCGGTCACATGTGCGCCCCAGCACGCCAGGAAACACATTCGAGACCCAGTTGACCATATAGGCGTCTGTGTAGCGCCCCTGGCCGATCAAACGGATGTATTCGGGTACCGGGGTATGGGCCGGGCAGGCCAGTTGGCAATCGACAACCTTGTGGAAATATGCCGGGCCGGCTGAATTGGTGAGTTGCAATGCGGTCTCCTTTGTATTCGGGTAGCCTGCTTTTCAATCCTCTGCCGCCTATTGCCCATGCGCACGCAGCCGGCCTCGCAGCCATTGTGCAGTGCTTTCAGCAGCCTGCTTAGCGTAAGTAAAGGCCTCGGCACGAATTTGACATTTATCAACCATTGCCGGCGGCAGCAGATGTTAGCCTGACTTACCCCCGCCGGAGGAGCAGCGATGAGCAGCAAAGTTCAAGAATCTACCGATTTCGTCGCCTTGGATGCCTGTCATGAGCAGACCAAGCGTCATTTGATCGACTTGCTCGCAATGCTGCAGCAAATGATGAGCTCGGGGATCGACGGCGAAGTCCAGGCCAAGGCGGCAGGCATTGAGGAATTCTTCTCCGGGGCCTCGAGACAGCATCACCTGGACGAGGAAAGGAATGTCTTCCCACCGCTGCTGGAAAGCGGCGATGCCGAACTGATCGCGGCGGTCCGCACCATGCAGCAAGACCATGGCTGGATCGAGGAAAACTGGCTTGAACTTGGCCCCCAGTTGCGCGCGATTGCTGCGGGCAACCAATGGTTCGACATGGAGGAATTCCAGCAATATGTCGAAGTTTTCAACCAGCTCTGCTCGGACCATATCGCGGTGGAAGAAGCGCTGATCTACCCGCAAGCCAAGGCCCGCTTGGCGCGGCTGAACCGATCTCCGCCAGCAAGCTGAATCTGCCCTGCCGCATCCTGACAGGGTAAAGCCTGTCGGAAGAGCGAGGTCTCCCGGTGACAATGCCCGCTTCACGCGCGAGCGCGCCGCCTCGGGGGCCACCCATTGATCGATACCAAAACCAGCTCAGCGCCCAGCAGCGTTGCAGCCCTGCGTCAGCCAGCCGGCCTGAAAGTCATTTTCTTTACCGAGATGTGGGAGCGCTTCAGCTATTACGGCATGCGCGCCTTGCTGGTGCTGTACCTTGTCAACTCGCTCGGCTATGCGCGCAATGACGCCTTGACGCTTTATGGCATCTACACCGGCCTGGTCTATCTGACACCGCTGGTAGGCGGCTATCTGGCCGACCGCTATCTGGGTATGCGCCGCGCAGCAGTGATCGGCGCCGTGGTCATGACGCTGGGTCATTTTGCGATGGCCTTCGAGCCGCTTCTGCATGTGGCAATGGGCTTGCTGATCGTCGGCAACGGGTTCTTCAAACCGAATACATCGGCGATGGTCGGCGAGCTCTACGAGACCGATGACCCGCGCCGCTCCGGTGGCTACACGATCTTCTATATGGGCGTGAACCTGGGCGCCTTTTTATCGCCGCTGGTGGCGGGTACGCTGGGTGAGCGGTTGGGCTGGCATTGGGGCTTTGGATCGGCCGGTATCGGCATGGCGATCGGCCTGTTTGTCCTGCTGTACGGCCAGCGCCTGCTCGGCCGCGCCGGGCTGAAAGAGGGCCAGGATGCGGTCAGTATGAAGGATCTACCGAAGATCCTGATCTGGACGGCTTCCTGCATCGCCTTCATCTATGCAGCGATGGCTGGCTGGAAGATTTTCTCGGCCTTGGTTGCGGACTGGCCTTTGCTGCTCAAACTGGCCGTTGGCGCGCTGCTTGCCGGGCTGGCGCTGCGGTTGCCAGGCTTGCTGTCGGACCGCAAAGCCGAGCCGCTGAGCCATGCGGAGCGCGGCCGGGTCGCAGGCATCGGCATCGTGGTGTTT
>JBIKPD010000080.1:0-12807 GCA_044357665.1 Roseateles sp.
AACCCCGCTGTCGATCTCCAGTTGATGGCAACGTTTCCACGTGCTGACCAGACCTATCAAGTCGGTGGCGCCTGGTATGGCAAACCGATCGAAGCGATGGCGCTCGATGTGCGGGCGGGCTACGACAAGGCAGCCGCCGCCAGCGGAATCCAGCGCGTAGTCCCTGTCGGCGAAGCCTGGGTTCGGGCGATCCAGTCCGGCCTGGCAGCCGCCAATCCCTATGCCGGTATCGCTGCAGGCAAAGTCAATTTATGGGCCTATGACAGCTATCACGCCAGCAGCTACGGCTATTACCTTGAAGCGCTGGTTCTGTTCGGCAGCATCACCGGTCGCGATCCTCGCTCATTGGGCGAAAGCGAATGCTCCGGTTTCGAATTGGGGCTGTCGCCTGATCAGGTCGACAAGCTACAGGCAGTTGCCTTCGACCAACTCGTCGCCAGCGGACTGATGGCAGCAGCGCTGCCGCCGGTGAAACATTACCGGGAGCCCGTGCCCTGCGCGAGCTCGAAGGTGGCTCCGGTCAAGCGGCGCCGGCTGGGTTAGTCGTAACACAGCCACTCAGCGCGTTGGGCACATTCGCCTAACCATTGAAGACTTAAAGCCCCCTTCCGACACACGCGCGAAAAATACGGCGAAGGGCAGCCGGGCCAAGCTACGACACCAACGTCGTATTCACGCCTTCAATTCACCCGCCGCGACTTTCCAGCCCAGTACGGGGCCACCAACTCGCGTCGCGCAATCTTCCCGATCGGTGTCTTGGGAAGGTCATCCAGGAAAACTATCCGTTTCGGCTTCTTGTAGCCGGCCATGCGCGTTTCACAAAAGCTGCCCAGGTCTTCAGCGGACACGCTCTCCCCTGCCTTCAGCACGACGAATGCCACGATCGCCTCACCCCATTTCTCGTCGGGGATACCGCCTACTGCGGCCTCCCGCACCGCCGGGTGCGCGTGTAACACCTCCTCGACCTCACGCGGATAGACGTTGAGCGCGCCCGTGATGATCTTGTCATCCTTGCGGTCGACAAGGTAGATGTAGCCGTCTTCGTCCCTGCGCCCGAGGTCAGCCGTCATAACCCAACCGTCCCGAAGCGCGCGTTGCGTCAACTCCGGGTTGCGCCAGTACTCCTTCATGTTCCCTGGACTGAGTATGGCGAGTTCACCGATTTCACCGACGGGAACGTCCTTGCCTTCGTCGTCAACAATCCGGACCCGGACGTCGAGCGCCTCCCGGCCGCAAGACGCCAGCCGTTTGGGATTGAAATCAGACTGACCCGTGTCGTGGTCCTGCGCGCACAAGACTGTCGTAATCACCGGGCTTTCGCTCAAGGTGTAGGCCTGCGAAATGTTGCACCGCAGCTTTTTACGCAACTGCTTGATGCGCTCCACTGGCATAGGCGCCGACGCATACAGGAAATTCTGAAGGCTCGAGAGGTCGTAGCTGTCGAAGCCTGGATCGTCGAGCACAAGCGCGGCCATGGTCGGTACCAGGTGCAGACGCGTGATGCGCTCCGACTCGATCGCTTGCAGCACCGCAACCGGGTCGAACTTCTTCAACATCACCATTCGCGCGCCTGCAACGACAAGTGCAGGCCATACAAAGTTCTGGCCGTGCGACAGGTGCGCGACATTCAGGAACCGGGTATCACTCGTGAGTCCGTATTCGCGCAAGACCGACAGTGTCACCGCAGCCAAGGCGCCGCTGGTATGGACGATGCCTTTTGGTTGACCGGTTGTACCGCCGGAATAGCGTATCAGGCAGTTCAGTTCCGGGTCTGCATCAACAACCGGGAATTCAGCTTGTGTTGGCGCAGTCTTTGCGATGACGCCTTCATAGTCCAGGAAGCGGCCTGGTGTGTCGACGCAGATCACATCTTTTAGCGCGTGAAGATTGCCTCGGATACCTTGCATAAGGTGGGCGTACGCGGCGCCGAAGACCACCACGCGAGCTTCGCAATCGACAAGAATGCGTTCAACGTCGGGCGCAGGCAGCCGGTTGTTGATGGGCACCTTCACAAACCCCGATCGGACCACGGCGAGCTCGGTTTCGATGAACTCCGAGCAGTTGTCCATCAGGATGGCTACACGGTCGCCGGGCTCGCAACCCATTTCCCGCAATGCCGACCCCAACGAACTACTGCGCGCATCGAGTTGCGCATACGTCTTGCTACGCTCACCCTCGACGACGGCGACCTTAGCCGCATGCCGCTTCAGGGCACGTGTGAGCAGGTAGGAAAGAGTGATCTCTTGCGCCATCGCTCAATCGACCGTCACGTTGGCTGTCTTGACGACCTTGTCCCACTTTTCCAATTCGTCAAGGTAGAAGGATGCGAATTGGGGTTGGGTCATCTCGCCTGGCTCTGCGCCCAGGCCAGCTATCTTCTGCCGCAATTCGGCACTGGAAAGCTCGGCCATGATGGCGGTCGATATCGTATTCACCAGCGCCGGCGGCATCTTGGCTGGGCCGAAGATTCCAAACCAGCCAATGGAACTGAAGTCCTTGAGCGAGGAGGCCTCAGCAACGGTCGGCACATCCGGCAAGGAACTCTCACGCTTCGGAGTCGTCACGGCCAGGATACGCAGCTTGCCGGCCTTGTGTTGCTCGATCAGGCTGGTGTTGGCGTCGATATGGACAGGCAGGTGCCCACCCAGCAAGTCATTCAGCGCCGGGCCGCTTCCTTTGTAGGGAACGTGGACCATCTTGATGCCCTCCCGGATGTTCAGCAACTCGCCGGTCAGGTGCGTCGACCCCCCGGTGCCGGTGGAGCCGAAGCTCAGCTTGCCGGGGTTCTGCCTGGCCGCCTCAATCAGTTGCGCAAGGTTCTTGTAGGGCGAGTCCGCTCGGACCGCGATGCTCACACCTGTGGCAGCGACCAGCGACAAGGGGGTGAAGTCCTTGCGCGCGTCGTACGGGAGTTTCTTGTTCAACGCGGGATAGATGGCTAGATGCGTGGCAGTCAAAAGCAGCGTATATCCATCGGGTGCGGACTTGGCGACCGCGTCGGCGCCAATCGATCCGCTAGCGCCAGCCTTGTTATCAATCATCACGCTTGTCTTCAGACGATGAGAAAGCCTGTTACCCAGTTCGCGAGCCAGGATATCGGTTGCTCCGCCCGGCGGGAACGGCACGACGATGCGAATGGGTTTGCCAGAAAAGTCCTGTGCAACGACGACACCCAAGCCGACCAGCAGCGCCACGGCCAGCAAAGTTTTACTCACGATTTTCATGTTGAGTCCTTGAACGAATTCAGTTGCTGAGAATGGATACGGTTGCGGCGCCTGCGCCCGCACCGGTGCCGCCCTGCGCCTGCGCAAGTGCAACTCTGGCCCCCTGGACCTGGTTGTGCTGCGATGTTCCCCGAAGCTGTTCCACCAGTTCGACGATCTGCACAACACCCGTTGCGCCGACCGGATGGCCGCGGGCAAGCAGCCCGCCTGACGGATTCACGGGAATCCTTCCGCCGAGCGCGGTGGCCTGTTGGCGCACCAACGAAGCAGCCTCGCCACGCTTGCAGAGCATCAGCCCTTCGTAATGAAGCAACTCGCCGATGGAAAAGGCGTCGTGCAGTTCTATGACATCGATGTCTTCAGGCGACACCCCCGCGTATTCGTAGGCGGCCTTCGCAGCGCGATGCGTCGGAAGGTAGATCGTCAGATCCTCCGGTTGGCCCCACTGGATCTTCGACGAGAGTCCGCAGGCCAGAATCCGGGGCATGCGGTGGCCGATCGTCTTTGCAGCGTCGCCTCCAACAAGGATCACGGCGGCCGCACCCGTGGCTGGCGAGCAGCACTGCAGCAATGTGAGGGATCCAGCGATCGGCCGCGACCCGAGCACTTCGTCGACCGAACAAGCTTTTTGGAACATAGCCCGCACATTCTTGACCCCGTTGGTGCGGTTTTTCGCGGCAATCCAGGCGAGGTCACGTTCTGTAGAACCATGCTCAGCCATATGCCGCGCGCCAGCCAGAGCGTATGAACCCGGGAGGATCTGACCAATGTGGTCCTCGTACGAGGGAACCGCAATGGACAACAATCCCGGCGCCGCCAGCTTTTCCATTCCCAGCACCAAAGCAATGTCCACCATCCCCGAGCCGACAGCCATCCAGGCCTGCCGCAAGGCCGCACCGCCGCCGGCACATGCGTTTTCCACGTTCGTCACCGGGATCTCGGGAAATCCGAGTTCACGCAACACGCGCTGCCCGGCAACCTCCCCCTGGCTCATATGAGCGACGTAAATCTCTTGCACGCGCCGATGGTCGATGTCCGCATCCCGGATGGCGCCGATCACGGCTTCTGCGGCAACGCGCTCCAGCGGCGTTGCCATGTCGCGCGAAAAATGGGTCGTCTTGATGCCGGCAACGAATACCTCACGCATGGTTATGTTCCTCGACGGGACTGAACGTGGGCATCAGGATGGCCGTGCGGCCGTCTTCAAACGTCACAGACTCCATGGAAAGCTTTACCGGCTCTCCCGGCTTCCAGGAATGCCCTGAAGGCCACCGCATTCGCGCAAACACCCGGACACGTTCCGGCAGGTCGACATAGCCGATCCAGTAAGGCGTGCGGTAACCAGAAGGCGCCCGGTGTATTTCCACCATTGAGTAGAGTGCACCAGAGCTGGACAAGCTGATCTCATCCTGACAGTCAGTCTTCCAGCACGTGGGGCATCTGTACTTCACGCCCCAGGTCACGGTGCCGCATTCGCGACAACGGCCGCCGAGGAGGCGACCGTGGCCATCGGTAGTCATCTGGATTCGGGCAGGGTCGATCGACGCGAGTGCCACATCGTCTTGACGTTCATTGCTCACATTCATCCTTTTGACGTGGTTCAGAGATAGTCGGCCGGTCGCTTTTCCGCGAATGCGGCCAAGCCTTCTGTATACGCGCGGTCGTCACGCATTTCGACGCACATCTGAAGCTCTTCTTGAAGAGCCTGTGCCATGGACAAGTGCCGATTTCCAACCACGCTGCGCAGCGTGAGTTCAATTGCTTTGGCTGAAAGAGACGCGATCCGTTGCGCCAAGGCAATCGAATAGGAAATCACCTCTTCCGCAGGTCTGATCTCGTTCACCAACCCCATGCGCAAGGCATCGTCTGCCGCCATCGAGTCGCCGGTAAGCAGGTAACGCAACGCGTTTCCTTCGCCGACCAACCGAGGCAGGCGAACCGTTCCACCGGCGCCAGGAATATGGCCTCGGAGAATTTCCGGCAAACCAAGTTTTGCGTCAGGAGAAGCGATGCGCAGATGGCAGGCCAGCACAATCTCCAGGCCGCCGGCGACGCAATGGCCGCGAATCGCCGCGATGAAAGGCACTTTTGAGTGGTTGATCCCTTCGAGAAATGGCAACCACACCTCACGGATGTTTGAGTCGCGCTGTTCATTGGTCGACGAGCGCATCTGCTTCAGGTCTGCTCCGGCAGAAAAAGCATTCGCATCACCGGAAAGCACGAATGCCTTGGCACCCGATCCAGTGTTTTGCCTCACTGCCTGAGCCATTTCCTCCACGGTCTGCCGGCGACACGCGTTACGTACCTGCGGACGATTGATCCTGATGTGGGCCACGGCGCCATGCCGCTCGACAACGATGTCTTCAAAGCTCAATTTAAGTTCTCCAGGTCTAGCCGGTCAGGCTTTTGCGGGGGAATGCACCGTGACGCCGTTGAACAGCATTTCGGTGATGGAATGCAGCACGTCATCAAGAGTTGCCTCGGGCATATTCCAGCGCCGCAGGACCCATGACGCGCACAGCATGGGTATCAGGTTGGCGGTTACCGCAGGAAATGCGCACTTGAACTCGCCTGCCGCGATGCCGTCTTCAATAATCTGTTCCCACACGCGGTTTGCAGCGCGCGTGAGGTCCAGGACCGATTCCCGGTTGCCCCCGGTCAGGGAACGTGTCTCCTGGTACATCAGGCGAATCTGGTGTCGGTAGGCGTCGTACAGCCGAAGGTTTGCCGCCACCGCGTCTGCCAGGCGTTGCCTGGGCGGCTTGCTGCGCTCCGCAGCGGCGTCCAGCGCATGCGCGATCTCTGCCATATAGGTTTCGAACACCAGTCGAAGAATGTCCTCCTTGCCCGGGACATACTGGTACATCGTGCTGATCGGCATACCCGCTTCTTCGGCAATGTCGCGCACTGCCGCTCCGCCGTATCCCTTGCGTCCGAACACCGCGGAGGCGGCTTCGAAAATCTGCCGGCGGCGCTGCTCGGGAATCGTGAGTTCTCCGCTCTTGGCGCTCGAGGTCACGGCGAGAGTCGCTGCGGGGGCCCGCTGCGTGCTCGCAATGGCTGGCTCTGTTGCATTCGAGATGTCGCGCTGCACGATCAATTGAGTCTGCATGACGACCGCCACGAGTTCCCCGGAGACATCGAACACCTGTGTCTGCCAGAGTTGACTGGACTTACTCCTGCTGAGCGCTGTGGCGACTCCCGTCAACTGGCCGGGCACCGCCCGCCGCACAAAGTGCGTATGGGAATCCACGGTCGTCGTCCACTGCTCATTGCCAAGCTGTCGGGCTACGGCGGCAGAGGCAAGGCAGTCCGCAAACGCCATCAATATGCCGCCGTGAACGCGGGCGCCGCCCCCGGTTGTGTGCCCCGCTCCCGCCGACATCCGCCCTTCCGCCTTGTCCGACGAGCATTTATCGATGGTGACGCCGAGCAACATGGGGAGGTCACCGTCCCGGGGATTTACCGCCGCAAAGGGGGCCACAGCGCTAATTTTTCTTACCTGAATGATCGTTCATTCAGGTATCGTACGGACTTGGGATTGGAGCGTCAATAGCTAGTTGGGTCCCGAAATCTTGTTCAACTTGGAGGTCACATGAAAAAAACGCTAAGTACCGCATTGCTCGCGATGGCTTGTGCGGCGAACATGAATGCGGCATGGGCTCAGGACTTTTCGTCGAAACCGATCCGGATCGTCGTTCCTCTTTCTCCCGGCGGCGGGAGCGACATCCTGGCGCGTGAACTCGGCGCGCGCCTGGCCGTCCGCCTTAAAACCACGGTCGTGATTGAAAATAAAACAGGGGCTGGGGGCTCCATCGGCGCGGACGCGGTTGCCAAGTCAGCCCCTGATGGCCACACGCTGCTGGTAACGCCGACCCATCTGGCGATCTACCCTGCGCTGCAAAAGAAGCTTCCTTACGATCCGCGCAAGGACTTCACGCCGCTGGCGTTGCTAGCCACAACGGCGGCGGTGATTGTCGTGCGCGCGGACTCGCCCTATCAAACTCTGCCTCAGTTGTTGGATGACGCCAGAAAAAATCCCGGCAAACTCAGCTTCGGATCGACTGGCATGGGTGGATCGACTCATCTGACCGGTGAATTGCTCAATATGCGCGCAGGCGTCAACATGGTCCACGTCCCCTACAAAGGTACCAGCCCTGCGCTGACTGATCTTCTGGGGGGGCACTTGCCAGTGCATATCGATGTCGTCATAGGCGTACTCGAGCAGCAACGGGCAGGCAAGCTGCGGGTCCTGGCTGTTTCAAGTTTGAAGCGGGCCGCTCTCTTGCCGGATGTACCGACGGTCGCCGAGGCGACCGGGATAAAGGACTTCAATGCCATTGGCTGGTTCGCTGCTTTTGCCCCGGCGAATATGCCGGAGGCCATACGCACGACTCTCAGCTCCGCAATACACGCAGAACTGATGAGCCCGGGCATGAAGCAGCGAATTGCAGCACTTGGTGCCGAACCCGAGGACATGACGCAGCAGGAATTTGCATCTTTCTTCACCCAGGAAATGGACAAGTGGCAAAAGGTCGTAACGACTGCAAATATCAAGATGGAGTGAGCGCCCTGCATTCAGCGGACGTCTTGGGCGGAGATCATAGACGGCCGAACATTGCAAGAATGGCAATAGGCCAAAAACTGGCACCAGGGCTTCGCACAAAAAAAGCACCCAGTACCTTTCGGCGCTAAGTGCTTGATCTACTTACGTTTTCTGTGGCTCCTCGACCTGGGCTCGAACCAGGGACCTACGGATTAACAGTCCGGCGCTCTACCAACTGAGCTATCGAGGAACAGAGCCTATCAGTATAGCTATTTTTCGGCGCTTTTACAAGGCGACTTCCAAACTCACCCTGAAAGTACGCGGCGCCAGCGGGTAAAGATAGACATGACTGTATTGGTTGGGTGACTCCTTCCAGGCGCGACGGTCGGCCAGGTTGTCGACGCCGGCGCGCCAGACCAGCAGCTGTTTGCCCCAGGCCTGATCAAGCCTGGCGCCTGCATCCAGGCGGGTCCAGCCGGGCAGGCTGATGCTGTTGTAGCTGGGCAGCACGGCGCGCTTGCCCTCATAGGCCAGACCGGCCTGCAATTGCAGCCCTTGTACGGCGGAAATGTTCTGCCGGACCGTGGCCTTCAAAGTCGTTTCGGGGACGTTCGCCGGCTTCATTCCGTTCAAGGTCAGATCCCGGCTGTTCTGAAGTCGCGCCTGCAGCAGCATTGCGCTGGCCAGCAGGCCACCGCCGGACCATTTGAGGTCGGTCTGGGCTTCGATGCCGCGATGCTTGGCCTGCCCGTCGGCGGTGATTGCGCCGTCGATGGCGCGCCATTGCGGCTGCCTGACCTCGAACCAGTTGATCGACCAATCGACCAGCTTGCTGCCCGCCTTGATGCCGAGCTCGAACTGCTCGCTGGTCAATGCCGGCAAGGCCTGTCCGGCGTTTTTGTACAAGTCGGGGCGGTTCGGCGTCACCTGCGATTCGACGCCCTGCCCCCAGCTCGCGTAAAGCATATGTTGGCTGCTCAACGCGTAGCTCACACCCAGCCATGGGGTAGTGAATTGCTGACCATAGCTGATCGCTTCTTGCCCACTGGTATTGATGCTTTCGCGCCGCAGATGGCTGTTGCGCAGCCCGGCCCAGGCCTGCCATTGCGCGTCGATCTGAACCGAATCGCGCAGATAGAACTCGCTGCTGTGCTCGCTGCGCTCGGTGTTGTCGGCCGTCAAGCTGGGGTCGGCAATGGTCAGCAACTTGCCGCTGATATTGCCGGTGCCGGCCCAGTTGTAGGCCTGGCGTTGAAAGCGGCTGTTGAATCGTGTCAGCAGCAGGCCGGCGTTCAGCTGATGGCGCAGCCCGGCGGTGCTGAAGTTGCCATTCAATGACAGGTCGAGCGCCTCGCTATTGCGGCGCTCGTTTTCGCTGCGGAAGTCCCACATGTCGAAGTTGCCGTTCGGGCAATAACGGTCGGCGTAATAGCTGCCGTCCGCAGCGCTGCAGCCATAGGGATAGGCCAGCCTGTCGTCGGTTTTAAGCCGCTGCAACCCCAGATGAAGCTGCGCCTGCCAGTCAGTGTTGAGCCGCTGCTGCACGCGCAACGAAGCATGCTGGTTGTCGAATACCACCGGCTGGCTCCAGGACTGGTTGTTCAGATTGATCTTCGGGTCGATCGATCTGGCATCGGGCAGCTTGTTGCCGAGCAGGCTGAAGCCGGGCTGGCTCGGTTGACTCTGGCGGTTCAGCTCGAACTCGGCCTCGATCAAGGTGTCAGGCGAAAGCTTCCAATCGCCGGCTGCGGCCAGCAGGCTGCGGCTGCCCTTGGCGTCCTGCAGCAAGGGGTCGAGTCGAGCTCCTGCGGCATTGATGCGCAGGCCGAAGGCATCAGCCCGGCCGAAGCGTTGGCTCCAGTCGACGGCGGCTTCCAGCGTGCCGGCTTCGCTGTAAGCCAGACTCATTGTGGTCAGATTGACCGTGGGGCGCTTGACAACCAGATTGACCAAACCGCCGGGCGAGCTGACCCCAGCCTGAATGCCGCTGGTGCCTTTGAGCACTTCGATGGCCGATTTATTGCCCAGCGCCAAGGCGGTCTCGGCATTGATCGGCAGGCCGTCACGGCGGTAGTTGAAGCGATTGTCGAGATCGAAGCCGCGGATCTTCAGGTAAGAGACATAGCCCTGCGAGTTGTAGGCGTCGCTGATACTGGCGTCGAGGCTGGTGATGCCGGAGAGCGCATTGATGCCGGCGTCGAGCAGGCGTTCGCTGCCCAGCACATCGGCCTGCAGCGGCAGCTTGGCGATCGGCGTGTTGCCGAAACCGCCGACCAGCACCGGCGCATCGGCCGAGCGGCCGCTGACCGAGACCATCGGCAGCGCCTGCGCCAAGGCGAGATTGCTGCAAAGGAGGCTGGCCGCTGCGGCCAGCAAGGACTTGCTGTGATTTGCCATCGTAAATTTCATGCGATGGCAGGTCGGCGTCACAAAGCCCTGACGTCATGAGAAGGATGAATCGACGTGGGCTGATGCTGGCTTCCCTGCGCGAGGATTAACTCAGTCCCTTGCGGGACTCTGGGGTATTGATGTCAACACCCCAGACAGGTTCAAAGGGACTTTCTCAGCCGGCTCATCTTGAGCCAGCACCCCTAGCGATTGCCGGACAAAACCAAACCTGTCCGGCGAAGGCAATTGTAAGCGCCGACAAAAAAGCCCGCACAAGGCGGGCTTTTTGCGAGTCCTTCGATCCACTCAGTCGAAGACCGGCGACTCGACGCCCAGCACCTTGTGCAACTTGGGGCTGGTGGTGGTGTACTGCAGGTGAATGCGCTTGTCCGGGAAGATGATCGGCGCTGCGCCAAAAGCAGCCAGGGCGGCTTCATGAAAGCCCGACAGAATCAGCTTCTTCTTGCCCGGATAGATGTTGACATCGCCAACCGCGAAGATTCCCGGCACATTGGTCTGGAACTTTTCGGTATCGACGACGATCTGCTTGCGCTCCAGCGCCAGACCCCATTCAGCGATCGGGCCGAGTTTGGGCGACAAGCCAAAGAACACCAGCACTTGATCGCAGGGCACGACCCGCGTGATGCCATCGCCGCCAGTGACTTTCACCGCATTGAGTGCACCTTCGGCTTCAACAATGTCGGTCACCTGGCCCACCAGGAATTGCATTTCATAAGCGTCGCAAAGCGCGCGCATCTTGGCCACCGAGGCGGGCGCGGCCTTGAAGCCATCGCGGCGGTGCAGCAGGATCACGCTCTCGGCCTTGTTGCTGGTGCCATCAGCATTGCCGGCGCAGAAGTTCAAGGCCCAGTCGAGTGCGGAGTCACCACCACCGACGATCAGCAGGTTCTTGCCGGCAAACTGCTCGGGGTTGCGGACACGGTAATGCAACTGGCTGCCATCGTATTTCTCGATCCCGTCGACCTTCAGGGTGCGCGGCTGAAAGCTGCCGACGCCGCCGGCGATGAAGATCGTCTTGGTCAGGAACTGCGTGCCCTTGGCGGTTTCAACGAAGAACCGGCCGTCTTCCTGCTTCTCGACCGTCACCACTTCCTGGCCAAGATGGAAGGTCGCACCGAAGGGCTCGATCTGCTTGAGCAGGCTGTCGGTCAACTGCTGGCCGGTGCACATCGGCACGGCAGGAATGTCGTAAATCGGCTTGTCGGGGTAGAGCTCGACGCATTGCCCGCCCGGATAGGCCAGCGAGTCGATCACATGGGCCTTGATTTCCAGCAAACCGAGCTCGAACACCTGGAACAGGCCGACCGGGCCTGCACCGACGATGACTGCATCCGTTTCTATCAACCCAGCCTGTTCAGCGGCTGTCGTGGGCGTCTGTGCGTTCAATTGAGATTCCATTCTTGGGGCGCGGCGCTGGGCCGGGCAGATTTCAGCGGATCAATTCGGGCAGCTTGCCCGTGCGGTCTTTCCAGTCATCGGAGTCTGGCAGCGGCGCATGGCGCTTGGTGATGCTGGGCCATTTCTTGGCCAGATCGGCGTTCAGTTTGATCATGTGCTGCATATTGCCGGGCACATCTTCCTCAGGCACGATCGCGTTGACCGGGCATTCAGGAATGCACACGGCGCAGTCGATGCACTCGTCGGGGTCGATGGTCAGGAAGTTCTGGCCTTCGCGGAAACAATCAACCGGGCAGACATCGACGCAGTCGGTGTACTTGCAGCGGATGCATGATTCGAGGACGACATGGGTCATGGGGCAAGCTCGTGGATGGGATCACAAAAAGGCAAGGATGCCGGCATCTATTCAGGCGCCGGCAAAACGGTTAACCGCGGATTTTAATCTCTCGGCGTCGATGTCAGCACTTGATCCGACTCAAGCCCTGCTTTGATGCCGGAAATTTCGGGCAAAGCGTGGCGCTGCGGCAGCAGGCTGGCACCCGCGCCGACGATCACTACCGTCGGCCGGCCCTGATGCAAGAGCGCTGCGGCTGCCAGATCGGCCAGCGCATGGTCGCTCGAGAGCGCATCCACACAGCCGGCGCGCGACACCACATTGACCGGCAAGTCTGCCGCCCAACCGGCCTCGATCAGCCGCCGGCCCAAAGCCCCGAGCTGGCGGCCCGCCATGTAGAACACTTCGGTGTCGGCATTGCGCTGCAGCGGCAAGGCACCGTCCTTGGTCATCGCCGTGTTCAGACTGACGCTGCGGCCATTGCCGCGCCTTGTCAGCGGTCTGGCTGTATGGGCGGCTGCGGCCAATGCGGCGCTGACACCCGGCACGACCTCGCTGCTGATGCCAGCTTGGTTCAACGCCAGCAATTCCTCCTCGAGGCGGCCAAAGATGCTGGCATCGCCGCCTTTCAGTCGCACCACCAGGTCATGCGCGCGGGCCTGCTTGACCAGCAAGGCATTGATCGCCGTCTGTTTGGTTGAATGGCAAAAACCGCGCTTGCCGACGTCAATCCATTGCGCCTTCGGGGCCAGCTCGCGCAAGGCCGAATCGGTCAGGGCATCGAACAGCACCACATCGGCTGCGCCAAGCGCGCGCGCGCCACGCAGCGTGATCAGATCGGCTGCGCCCGGCCCGGCACTGACGAAAATGACGCGTCCCATTTCAGTGACCCTGAC
>JBIKPD010000386.1:0-3914 GCA_044357665.1 Roseateles sp.
GTCAAACTCACCCACCTTCACAGCCTGCGTCACCTTGACTTCGAATGTGCTGCCCACGATGCTGCCGTTCACATAGGTCTGCCCCAGCGGCAATTGCCCGCGCAAGAACAACTGCGCGGCCCGGCCCGAGGTGCCGGTGCCGGTAGGCGAGCGGTCCACCTCGCGGTCGGCAAACACGCAGACGTTGGACTGGTCCACCCCGGCGCAGTTGGGGGCGCTGTCGATGATGCTGCCGTAGAGCTGGTTCAGCCCCGGCTCCAGCGGGTGCTGGATCTTCACCTGGGCCACCACGGCCGCCTTGGTTTCGGCACCCAACTGGATCAATGAACGAACCAGTTCAGGCTTCACCATCAGGCCTGCCTGCTCGGCATTGAGGTAGTAGTAAAACGCCCCGCCAAACACGATGTCACCGCGCACCCGGCCAAAGCTGGGCGTCTCCACCTCCAGGTCGCGCAGGTAGATGAAGGCCGGAACGTTCTTGAAAGTGACCTTGCCCGCGCGCTGGCCGTTCCACTCCACAAAGGCTTCGATGAAGCCTGCCGGTGCGTCAAAGCCTATGCGCGTCAGCGGGCTGGTGCGCTGCACATAGCCCAGTTCCACCAGCACCTTGCCCAGGGCAATGATGCCGTGGCCGCACATGTCGCTATAGCCCTCGTTGTGGATGAAGATCACGCCAAAGTCGGCACCCGGCGTGGTGGGCGGCAGCAGGTAAGCGCCGTACATGTCGGCATGGCCACGCGGCTCGTTCATCAGGAACTGGCGCAGGTCGTCACGGTGGGTTTTGAGCCAGGCACGCTTTTCCAGAATGCCGGTGCCGGGCACGGCAGGCAGGCCGGATGTCAGGATGCGCAGCGGCTCGCCGCCGGTGTGTGCGTCCACGGTCTGTACGGTACGGACAAGGTTCAGCATGGCGGTTCCCAGGGCAAAAGGAATATGGTTTCATTCTAACCAAACTGGTTTTAAAATAGCTCCACTTTATGAAGCCTCCACTGCCCACCGAACCCGCCCCACTGCGCGTACCGCAGTTGTACGAACTGGTGGCCGATCGTTTGAAAAAATCCATCCAGGACGGCACCTACCCGCCCGGCGCACGCCTGCCCGCCGAACGCGACCTGGCCACCACCCTGGGCGTGGGCCGCGCCGCAGTGCGCGAAGCCATGGGCGCGCTGGTGAACCAGGGCGTAGTGCGGACCCGGCCCAATGCGGGCTCCTTTGTGCGCGACACCGCGCTGGAGGTGATGCGCAGCGCAGCCAAGGCCTCGCCCCAGCCCGACACCAGCCCCTTGTCCACCCTGGCCGCAAGGCTGGCGATCGAGCCCCTGGTGGCCCAGTTTGCCGCCGCCGTGGGCGGGCGTGACCCCGAAATCGAGCGCCTGCTGGACCGCATGGAGCACACCAGCGACCTCGGTGACCCGGCCCAGCGCCGTGCCTGGAACGAGGCCGACCGCCAGTTCCACCAGCGCATTGCGCAGCTGAGCGGCAACCCGGTGATGGTGGCCATCGCCCAAGTGCTGGCCGCAGCAGTGGACGAACCGCTGTGGCGCGAACTGCGCGACCACGGCATCCACGACCCGGCCCGCGCCCGGCTGTACGTTTACGAGCACCGCTTGATCTACGAGGCCATCGCCACCGGCAACCCCGAGGCGGCGGGGTTCTATGTCCGGCAGCATCTGGAGCGGGTGCAAAAGGACATGCTGGCGGCGGGCTGAGCGTTCACAGCCCTGCCTGGGCGGGTTTTGCGCCAGAAGCCTCAGGGATGCGCTGCATAAGCCCTCACGGCTGGTGCTGGCGCGGCCTCGGGCAGCGCAACAGGCTACTGCTTCACAAATTGGACTAGGTTGCGGCTTGCACTTAGGGATGCTCTGCATAACCCCTCACGGCTTGTGCTACCGCGGCCTCGGGCGGTCTGCGGCGTTGCATTTCTTGCCAATAGCACGCGCTATTGGCCGCAAAATGCGCCTTGCATCCCATCCCGATCCGCGCTGCACCAACTCGCGTTGAGTTATGCAGAGCATCCTTAGGGTTAGTATTACACCTGTAATAACATTTGGAGCCGGGCCATGCATGTCCTCAAACTCACACAAATCGGTAATTCGGTGGGGGTCATTCTTCCCAAGGAGGCTTTATCCAGGCTGAAGCTTGCCAAGGGTGAATCGGTGTTCCTGACCGAAACCAAGGAAGGCTATGCACTGACGCCCTACGACCCAGCGCTCGAGGAGGAAATCTCTGCCGGCAGGGCATTGATGCGCGAGTACCGCGATACGTTTCACCAACTCGCAAAATGACTTGGCGTTGGATCAGCAAGCAAGCTTTGCTGCTCTTGCACGACGAGAGCCTGGCGGAGCACGGCGGTGGGACGGGTCTGCGGGACGAAGGCTTGCTCGACTCTGCCCTTGCGCGGCCGGTCAACCTGGCGAGTTATGAAAAACAAGACGCGGCGGCGTTGGCGGCCTGTTATGGCGTGGGTATTGCCAAGAACCACCCCTTTGTCGATGGAAACAAACGCGCTGGGCTGCTGGCCACGGGTTTGTTCCTGTACCTGAACGGATTCCGCCTGCAGGCCACGCAGGCAGAAGTCACGCTCACCATGCTCGGTGTAGCTGCCGGCGAGATCAGCGAAAAAGCCTTTGCCGAATGGCTGCGCCGCCACATCGTGCTGCGCGAAAAGGTCTGAACCGCAGCGCCGCATGGCTGGCGGCCTTGACCTACGAGCCGCCCGCCATTCCGGCTGCCCTCGCGCCAGTTTTCACCCCCGGCAAGCCCCTGAACTCCTCGAACGCCGCTTCGATGAATGACGCCAGTTCGGCGGTTTCGGGCAAGGCGCGGGCACAGGCCATCAGGCCGATGTCAAGCGAATCGGCATAGGTCTGCACGGTGATGTTCAGCGCCAGCCCATGGACGACGATCGACGCTGGATAGTTGCAAAGCATGCGCGCCCCAGCCAGATAAAGCGGGACCGGTGACCCCGGTACATTCGAGATCACCAGATTGGCCAGGCAGGGCAGCCGCTCGGCCAGCTGCGCGCGCCCGTAGAGCAGCGCGCCGGCCTGCAGCAACCAGGGGATGCCCAGCGATGGATAGTCGGCCGGCATCAGCGACTTGACCTGGCCGAGCTGGTTTTTCATCGCCCGGGATGCCGCCAGCAGATGCGCGAGCCGCCGCGCTGGCCTGGCCAGATGCGTGCCCAGGCTGACCAGCGTCATCGTTGCTTGGGTGTTAGCCTGATCGTCACCGCTGGCCCGCATCGACGCCGGCACCGCCGCCACCAGCGACTTGCGCGGCAAGGGGCCATGTTTGGCCAACAGCCGCCGCAAGGCGCCGGCGCAAATGAACAGCAGCGCATCGTTGAGGCTGGCACCATGGCGCCGCCGGATTTCATTCAACTCGGCCAAGGGCAGGCTGACGGTTGAAAAAGACCGCAAGGCCGACAAGCTCTGGTTCAGCCTTGTATGCGGCGCCAGCCCGAAGTTGTTGATCGCCGGACTGGTGTTTTTTTTGCCGCTGGCCCGCCAGCCCGCCAGCGTCTCGGTGGCCGTATCGACTGCCTTCTGCAGGGCCATTGCCGTCAAGGTGCCGGCCGTGCTGGGCAAGGCCCGCAGCAACTGGACCAACTGCTGCCATTCCTGCGTCAAGGCCAGGCGCAGCAGCTGGGCTTGACCCGGCTCGGCCTGCCGCGCCTGGCGCTTGGGCAACTTGAGCGCCCGCGGCTTGGCGCCAAGATCAAGAATCACGCCAGCCAGGGCGACCGCAGCCTTGCCGTCGACCGCCGCATGATGAAGCTGGGTGTAAACGCCAACATGGCGCTGGCCTTGCGGGCCGGGCGCCAACCCTTCGAAAACAAAGAACTTCCACAGCGGCAGACCACGGTCAAGCAGCTGCGGGTGCAGCAGCGCGACTTGCTGCTCGAGCGCGGC
>JBIKPD010000387.1:0-3912 GCA_044357665.1 Roseateles sp.
ATCGAGCAGAACGCATTGCGGGCGGCGAATATCGACGTCTGAGGACGTTGACGCGGCTCCTGGCCAACTGAGCTCAGCCCCAATCCGCAATCACGCGACGGGCGCGTCAAAGCGGTAGCCCACGCCATAGACCGATGCGATGCAATCGTCTTTGGCGTGGACGGCTTGCAACTTGCGCCGTAGATTTTTCACATGGGTGTCAATCGCCCGGTCGCTGACGTCACGCAGGTCCGCATGCGCGCTTTCCAGCAATTGCCCTACGCGACCGACGGCTATCCTTACCTGCAACGCTGCGTGAAGGGCCAGATTTGAAGGCTGCAGCAACAGGCTGGCGCTGTGCGGCTCCAACCACCTGAGTTTCTTGCTGCTGTTGCTGGCGCTCGGTTGGGCGTTGAAAGGCCGGATGCGGCCGGCGGCGTCACAGCGGATCGGCCGCTTCGCCAATATCGCTGCGATGATGGTCGGATCGTTCTGTTTCATTGAGCGCATTGCGCTATCCATCTAGCCGCTGGCATTGCGGCACAAACAGGAGCATCCATTGACCCCTTCGAATCTGACCTTTGACAAGCCGTTCGGCATCATCTTGGCATTGAGTCTGGCCATGGCGGCAGTGCTGACTACCCAAGCGCAGGCGGCCGGCTTTGTATCCACTCAGCCCACGCCGCGCGTGGAGCATTGGCAAACTCGGCAGTTGGCCATAGAACAGGAACTGCAGGACCGCAAGCGCATGGCGGTCACAAAGCTGGTGTTCGTGGGCGACTCCATCACCGACTTCTGGCTGTTCGACGACAACCCTTGGGTCAGCGGGCAGAAATACGGTCGGCAGGTATGGAACGAAAGCTTCACCGGCAGCACCCCGCAGAACCTGGCAATGAATATCGGCATCTCCGGCGACCGCACCGAGCATGTGCTGCATCGCCTCAAGCCGCGCGCGGCCGGCGGTCTGGGGCACCTCGACGCGCAGGGTCTGAAGCCGGAGTTTCTGGTGGTGATGCTCGGCATCAACAACACCTGGGCTGCCGAGTCGCCGGTCGCCGAAAGCGTTTTCGAGGGCGTGCGCGCGGTGCTCGTCGCGGCGCATCAGCGGCAACCGCAGGCGCGTATCGTGCTGCAATCCATTCTGCCCACCAATGACCCGGCGAAGAATCGCGAGGTGGTGCAGGTGGTGAACCAGCGTCTGCTGGCGCTGGCGCGCAGCCCGGAATGGTCAGCCTTCACCAGTTGGCTTGATCTGACGCCCGGCTTTGTCGATGCCCAGGGCCAGCAGGTGGCTGGGCTATTCACCGATGGCTTGCACCCCAATCAGGCGGGCTACCGCATCTGGCGCGACCGTCTGTTGCCCTTCCTGCAAACCTTGCGGCAATAGGCGCTGACGCCCGCCCGACCTGCTTGGCTGTCGCGCAGCGCCCAGGCTGTGGCCGGACCGAACCGATTCAGCAGGCGATTTGCGGCCTGTAACTGGGTGGGGGTCCGGCAGCAGTGACCAGGCTGCTGACGCGGTGGAGCGTTTGTGCAAACCGCCGTCGACTACCTCGGCCACGCCGCGCAGGGCGACCGAATTCAGGGTTTTGGCTTGAATGCTATGTGTGGTGAAACGAGAAATGTACGCGCATAATTGCGTCATTCTGTACATTAGGAGACCAGCATGAAACAGGCCACCTTCACTGAAATCCGCAGCCACGCCAAGGCTTATTTTGATATTGTCGAGTCGGGAGAAACCGTTCGCGTCTTACGTAACGGCAAACCCATTGCTGACATCGTTCCTGTAGCGGCCGATCTGCCTTCGTGGAAACGCCGTAAAGCCCAGCCCTTGGTGTTGGATGGCGTTTCTATCAGCCGCATGATTCTCGAAGAGCGTGCCTAAGGACGATCAGAGTGCGCGTCTTCTTCGATAGTTCGGCCTTCGCCAAGCGCTACATCAGTGAGCCTGGCACCGACAAAGTCCTGGCGTGGTGCGACCAGGCAACGGAAATCGGCCTGTCCGCGATAGCTCTGCCGGAAATCATTTCCGCGTTCTGTCGCTTACGTCGTCAGGGCAAGATCGATGATCTCCAGTATCGGCAAATGAAAAACTTGCTTCTGGCCGATATCGAGGATGCCGCGATATGCGACCTGACCCCAACGGTGCTGGCACGGTCGATCACCAGTCTGGAAGCCAACGTGCTACGCGGCATGGACGCCATCCATATCGGTAGCGCCGTGGCATTGCAGGCGGACGTCTTTGTATCTGCCGATGTACGACAGCGCGAAGCTGCAGGAAAAGCTGGGCTGAAGGTCGAGTTGGTCTGAGCAGCATGGGATGGCGGTGATTTGATGGGGGAAAGATTTATCGCAAGTCGTACCGCCCCCTTGGCGCCGATGAAGCAACCGGCCGCTGCCCGCGCAATACAGACGCTCACTGCGGCTGTGGCACACGCGTGAAGATCGGTAGTGAAAAGTCCAATTTCATCTCACTAGGGATGCTCTGCATAACTCAACGCGGATGTGTGCAGTGCGGACCGGGATGGGATGCAAGGCGCATTTTGCGGCCAATAGCGCGTGCTATTGGCAATAAATGCAACGCCGCAGACCGCCCGGGGCCGCGCTAGCACAAGCCGTGAGGGGTTATGCAGAGCATCCCTAGCGCTGGCGTTGCCGCCGGCAGTTTTGTGAATCGGGCGAATTTCGAAATCAAAGCGCCGAATACACGCCAAAGTCCGGCAGCCTGGCCGACTGCAGCAGGCGCAAAAAAGCCAGTAGGCCTTTCAGGGCGATCATCCTCAGCAGCCAGCGAATGTTGTAGCCTGCCGCGCACAGCACCGCGTGCAAGCGGTCGCCCAGTTCACCCTTCAGATGGCAGCGGTCCATCCGATGATTCGCGTTGAGGTGGCCGGTGATTGGTTCGATGGCTTGACGGTAGAATTTCTCACTTTATGCACTTTTCTACAACGTCGAAGGATGCCGCTGCGCTTGACTTGCGCGCCCTCGTCGCGGTGCTGCTGGGCGTGGCGCTGGGGTCGCTCGACACGGCGATCGCCAACACCGCCTTGCCGGCGATCGCGGCTGATCTGCAGGCCTCACCGGCCGCCTCGGTCTGGGTCATCAATGCCTACCAGTTGGCGATCATGGCGACCTTGCTGCCTTTCGCTGCGCTTGGCGATTTGTTTGGGCCGCGTCGGGTTTTTCTCGGCGGATTGATCTTTTTCACGCTGGCATCGCTGGCTTGCGCTTGCGCCAGCACCTTGCCCGAACTGGCCGTCGCGCGTGCCTTGCAGGGCATCGGAGCCAGCGGCGTCATGAGCGTCAACCTGGCGTTGATCCGCATGATCTATCCGGCTGCGCGGATGGGTCGGGGCGTTGGCTTGAATGCCTTGGTGGTCGGGGTTTCGTTCGCGCTCGGCCCGACGATTGCCTCACTGGTCTTGTCGGTGGCCGCCTGGCCCTGGCTGTTTGCGATCAATGTGCCGCTGGGCCTCGTCGCGATCGCCTTCGGCCTGCCGGGCCTGCCCCATGCGCCGCGTCGCGATCATCATTTCGATGCCTTGACCGCGCTGCTGACCGCGCTGACTTTTACTGCGCTGATCCTGGGGCTGAGTACGGCCACCCAGCGTGAGCCGCTGGTCATCGTGCTCGGCCTGCTGGCAAGCGCTGCGCTTGCCGGCTTCTTCCTGCTGAAGCGTCAGGCGGGTCATCCGGCGCCGATGCTGCCGGTCGACCT
This sequence comes from Roseateles sp., assembly GCA_044357665.1. Lineage (GTDB taxonomy): Bacteria > Pseudomonadota > Gammaproteobacteria > Burkholderiales > Burkholderiaceae_C > Paucibacter_A. The sequence goes on from JBIKPD010000387.1 coordinate 3,698, forward strand.
GTTGCGCCGGCCGATGTTCGCGCTTTCGACCCTGACCTCGATGGCCTCGTTCACGACGCAGGGGCTGGCCTTCGTCGGCTTGCCCTTCTATTTTGAATTGGTTCTGCACCGCGATCCGGTCGAGACCGGTTTCTTGATGTTGCCCTGGGCGATCATCGTTGCGCTGTCGGCGCCGATCGCCGGCCGGCTGTCCGATCGTTATCCGCCCGGCCTGC
>JBIKPD010000004.1:0-38681 GCA_044357665.1 Roseateles sp.
TGGGATGCAAGGCGCATTTTGCAGCCAATAGCGCGTGCTATTGGCAATAAATGCAACGCCGCAGACCGCCCGAGGCCGCACCAGCACAAGCCGTGAGGGGTTATGCAGAGCATCCCAAGGGCTTCTGTTTGCTCCTCGGTGATGAAGAGCTGTTTGTCGCCGACGCTGATTCCCCCTTGGTTCAAGCAAGCCACGGTTGAGCAGGGGACGAGGCCGTTCAGGCGCTGCCATGATTGTCAAGAGCCGTCGGATTTATATGCATAAATAATCCGCTTTTCTATACATATCAAGCCTATCATGTAAAGAATTCGTTCATCGCTATACACCTCGACCCCTTCCAGGCTAGCCATGCCCGCACTCACGCCGCTTGAACAACTCAACCCCGCCCGGTTCGAGACGCCCGCCATCCTCAAAAAATTGGCCAGCAGCAGCCGCAAGCTGGCGGAGCTGAAGGGCATTGCAGCGTCCATTCCCAACCAGAGCATCCTGATCAACACGTTGGCGCTGCAAGAGGCCAAGGACAGTTCCGAGATCGAAAACATCGTCACCACTCACGACGAGCTGTTCAAAGACGATGTGCTGCCCGAATCGTTTGCCAACCCCGCCGCCAAAGAGGTGCTGCGATACCGCCAGGCGCTTCGGGTTGGGTTTGAGCAGGTGCGCGGCAGTGGATTGCTCACCTGCAACCACATCATCGAGATTCAGGGTGAGCTGGAGCGCAACAACGCGGGTTTTCGTAAGCTACCGGGCACGGCGCTCAAAGACGGCGCCGGCCAAACCATCTACACCCCGCCGCAAGACCCGGCGGAGATCGTGGCGCTGATGCGGGACCTGGAGCGATTCATCAACGAGGCCGGTCTGTTTGATGCCGACCCATTGATCAAAATGGCGCTGATCCACCACCAGTTCGAGAGCATCCACCCCTTCTACGATGGCAATGGCCGCACCGGGCGCATTGTGAATGTGCTGTACCTGGTGAAAGAGGGCTTGCTGGACATTCCGGTGCTGTACCTGAGCCAACACATCGTGCGCCACAAGGCCGACTACTACCGCCTGCTGCAAACCGTGCGCGACGAAGACAGCTGGGAACAATGGGTGCTGTACCTGCTGGAAGCTGTGGAAAAGACCGCCGGGCAGACTATTCATACCGTGCAGGCCATCAAGGCCGTGCTGTTTGACTACAAGCAGCGCATTCGCGCAGGCTACAAGTTTTACAGCCAAGACTTGATCAACAACCTGTTCATGCACCCTTATACCAAGATCGAATTTGTGCAGCGGGACTTGGGCGTGTCACGCATCACCGCCACCAAGTATCTTGAGGCTTTGACCGGGGGCAGATTCCTGAAAAAGCAAAAAATCGGGCGTAGCAATTTCTATGTGAACCTGGCCCTGAACGCGGTGTTGCAGCGCCAAGCGCAGTAGACGGCGCGCCTCGTCAAGCGCTGGAGTCATGAATCAGCCTTCCTTCTTTCGCCACCCAGTAGGGCAGAGTTCCGGGCACCTGGCTGCGACGCGTGAACTCCTCAAGGGACATGACCAACACATCGACCCCGACACCGATGGAGCCGATAGCTCGGTGCAGCTTCAGATTCTCCTCGGCCTTGTCTGGCACATCGGTTTCTATGACCAGCAGATCCAGGTCTGAGCCTACATCTGCATCGCCCCGGGCATAGGAGCCAAACCGCATGACTCTCGCAAGACTGCTTGCCGCATTTGCGGCCCGACGTGCAGCATCAAGAATGGCGTGTTCGGCCAACAGAAGCGCTCACTTTCACGGATAGGAGGTTCAACCACGTGAAAACAAGTATGACACGCGTTGCGGGCCGAACACTTCCGATCAGCGATGGTCTGGATGAGCGGGCATTTCGGGTTCACCGCCCGCCGGTTCGTATGGCTCCAGCATGGGGGAGACCACCGGGGCGAGGTCGACTTTTGATCCGAGCGCTTGCCTGAACTTCGCGAAGAAATCGTCAGCCGTTTTCTTCGCTGCACCCATCACGAGCCGCGACCCGATCTGCGCGAGCTTGCCGCCCACCTCGGCCGTGGTTTCGTACTTCAGCAGCGTGCCGTCGTCCTGCCGGGTGAGCGTGACATGGGCGCCGCCCTTGCCGAAGCCGATCATGCCGCCGTTGCCATCGAAGCTCAGGCGGTAGCTGTTCGGTGCATCGATGTCAGTGATGCGCAACTTGCCGTTGAAGCGCGCCTTCAGCGGGCCCACGGACGCGACCATGGCGATCTTGTACTCGTTCTCGGCCGTGAGTTCCATCGATTCGCAACCGGGGATGCAGGCCTGGAGGATGTCGCGCGTGTTGAGGCTGTCCCAGACCAATTGCTGGGGTTGGGCGATCAACTGTTCACCGGTGAGTTGCATGGTTCAGAACTGGGTTGAAAAATTCGAAATCGGCAGGAGTGCGAAGTAGCGAGCATAGAAGTCGTCCCTGATGTCCTCCGGGGGCAACTTGCCGAGAGTCTCGGCAAGTTGTGGCGCCCGCAACGACGCAATGGCATCGAAGCAGGCCGAGACGGGTTCCGAGGGCGATCGCAAGGCGAGCAGCGAGATGTCGGTCTGCCCGACGTCGCGCGGAGCGAGGCGAACGACGAGGGCGGTGGCTTTGCTGTCGGTCGCGAACCAGCCGAGCGGGCCGTAGGGATGTACGCGCAACGCGCCGTGCGCCGGCCCGAGCCATCCACGCAGCAACTCCGCCATGCGAGAGGCGAGGCGCTTCCAGTTCTCCGCCAGGGTCACCGTGTGCACCGGCGCCGCCACGGATCCGCCAAGCCAGTGCGGTGCCTCGGGCAACGTATCCGGGCGCGGAGGCAAGTCGGCCGGCACATTCCCCTCGCTCGCCGCCGCTGCGAGATACACGAGGCCGTCGCGTTCCTCGACAGCATAGGGCTTGAGGCAGGGCGGTGAGGCACTGCCCGTTGGCGGCAGGTGCGGCGCATGGATGAGTCTGCCCGACAGGTCGTAGCGCCAGCCGTGGAATTTGCAGATGAGCAGCGTGGAGGAGGGCGCATCGCCGGCCTCGACGATCGGATAGCCCGCATGCAGGCACCGGTTGCGGAACGCTCCCAGCCTGCCTTCGGCTTGCCGCACCACGACCCACGAGCGCGTGGCCACGTCGCAGAGCAGGCGGTCGCCGGGAGACGTCAGTGCCGAAGCGTGCCCGACCACCGCCCAGCCGCGGAACAGCAGGTCGCGCAATTCCAGGACAAGGACTTCACGGTCGGTGAACAGCGCCTCGGGAATCGCCACCTCAGAGCTTCGCGCCTATCCAGCCGTGCGCGCTCACGTCGACGATGATGCCGTCCGGGATCTTGTATTTCACTTCGTAGAAGAGTTCCTTGCGGTCCTCCGGATCGGGCGGCAGACCGAGCATATGGCGGCCACCGTTGCCGAGGATCTTCTGGTCGATTTCCTTCAGGTCTTCTACCCAGAAGCCCATGTGGTTGATGCAGACCATGTCCTTGCCACCGTCCACGCCCGCCGACGCGTCATCCTTGAAATTGAGCACGGCCAGGTTGATGGTGCCGTCCGAAAGGAAGACGCCGGTCGACAGCGGCGATTCGGTCGTGCCGACCTGCTCCATGCCGAACGTGTCGATGAAGAACTTCGCTGTGGCTTCGGGATCGGGAACCATGATGGCGATGTGGCGCAGTTTGGGCATGGGTATCTCGTGGTCTGGATTGAATTGAAGGCTCAGTTTAGGAGCCGCTCCCGTGCGAATCAAATACCGAATTTGAATCGCTTAATAGAGGCGGTTTATCAAAACAATCAAAAATCTGATAAAACTCTCTTATCAACTAATCTGCATAAAGTATTTGATTCAGGTCGTTCTTTGCTTCTACGATGACGCTAAATAACCACGATCGAGCATGAAATTTCCCCAGTTCCAGTACGTCAAACCGCGTTCGCTCGACGAGGCGCTGGCTTTGCTCGCCGCGGCGAACGGAACTGCGACGCCGATCGCGGGCGGGCAGAGCCTGCTGGCGGGCCTGAGCATGCGCATTGCCACACCCTCCTCGCTCGTCGACCTGGGCGCGCTTGTGGAACTGAAGGGCATTGCGTTCGCCGACGATGCGCAGTCGCTGCGCATCGGTGCGATGACGCGCCATGCCGACATGCTCGCCTCCCCGCTGGTGCGCCAGCATGTGCCGCTGCTGCACGAGGCGGTGCAACTCGTGGGCCATGTGGCGATCCGCAACCGCGGCACGCTAGGCGGCAGCCTCGCCTATGCCGACCCTGCGGCCGAACTGCCTGCCTGCGCGGTCGCACTCGGGGCGACGCTCACTCTCGTCGGTCTGGGCGGGCAACGCAGTGTCGAGGCAGCCGATTTCTTCCGTGGCTTCCTGGAAACGGCGCTTGAGCCTGGCGAACTCATCGTCGACGTGCGATTCCCCGTGGCCGCTGCGGGGCAACTCAGCGCAATCCTCGAGTTCAGCCGGCGTACGGGCGATTTCGCGCAGGCCGGCCTTGCCGTCGTCGCCCGGGCCACGCAGGGCATGCTCGACACGCCGCGCTTTGTGTACTTCGGTTGCGTCGACCGTGCGCGCCTAGCCACCCGCGTCAACGGCGTACTCGCAGGGGCCGGATTTCCGGTGAAGAAACCGGAAGGGCTCGCTGCGGCGGTGAATGCCGACATCGAGCCGAGTGATTCACCGGGATGCCGTGCGGACACGAAGGCGAAGTGGGCCCAGGTGCTCACGGGCCGCGTGATCGACCTGTTGAACCAGCGGGCCGTGGCATGACCGCGCCCGTCTTCACGATGACGATCGAGACATGCGTCAATGGCATATCGATGCAGTGCCAGGTGCGCACGCGGCAGCATCTCGCCGACTTCGTGCGTGATGAACTCGGGCTCACCGGCACGCATCTCGGTTGTGAACACGGCGTGTGCGGCAGCTGTTCGATCGTCGTCGATGGCGCGGTAGTGCGGGGCTGCCTCATGCTTGCGACCCAGGCCGACGGCGCGCGGATCGACACCATCGAGGGCTTGTCCGAGAGCGGCGCGCTGGCTCGCCTGCAGGCCGAGTTCGGCGTCCGCAACGCCGCGCAGTGCGGTTACTGCACGTCGGGCATGCTGCTCACCGCGAATGAACTGCTCGCGCAGCGCCGGACGTTCACCCGCGAGGAAATCCGCGAATTCATCTCCGGCAACTTCTGTCGGTGCACCGGTTACGAGGCCATCGTCGACGCCATCGAATCGGTGATGCAGCAGCAGGTGGCCGCATGAAGCTCAGCGACTCTCCTGACGCCATCCTCGACAAGGCGGGCTCGTACGTCGGCCAGCGCACCCCGCGCGTCGGCATGCAGCGACTGCTGCATGGCCGCGGCCGCTACGTGGGCGACATCACCTTGCCGCGCATGCTTCACCTGTGCTTTCTTCGCAGCCCTTACGCGCATGCGAAGGTCAGGGCGATCGATACGTCGGCTGCCGCCGGCATGCCGGGCTTGGTTCGCATCGTGACCGGTGCTGAACTTGCCGCCCACTGCGTACCCTTCGTCGCCGTAGCGGCGAATCGCAAGGGCCATAAATCGGCACCGCAGTTTCCGATGGCGGTTGACCATGTGGTGTGGAACGGCCAGCCGGTGGTGGCCGTCGTCGCCCACACACGCGCCGAGGCCGAGGACGCGGCGGAGCTGATCACTGTCGACTTTGAGGAGTTGCCGTGCGTCATGGGTGCGGCGGAAAGCTTGGCGGCCGCAACGCCGATCCATCCCGACCTGGGAAGCAATCTCGCCTTTGAGTTCGCGATCCACAAGGGCGACTGCGCCACCGCGTTCGCGCAAGCGCAGACGATCGTGGGCCACACGTTCCGCTTCGAGCGTCAGACTGGCGTCACGCTCGAGCCGCGTGGCCTGATCGCGGATTTTGACCCGAGCGAAGGCACGCTCACGGTCTACCACTCGCATCAGTCGCCATCGCAGATGCAGGACGTGTTCAGCCGCCACCTGGGCATCCCCGAACACAAGGTGCACGTGATCGCGCCTGACATCGGTGGGGGTTTCGGCATGAAGGTCAACACCTACGCCGAAGAACTCGCCGTGGCGGCGATCGGCAAGCTGATGGGCGTCCCGGTGAAGTACGGGGCCGACCGCATCGAATCGTTCCTGTCCGATGCCCATGTGCGCGAACACACGATTACTTCGCGTATCGCGATTTCCGCTGCCGGGCTGATCACCGCGATGGAGTTCGACGACCTGGCTGCGATCGGCGCGTTCGGCATGCCGCTGCGTTTCAACGTGGCCGAGGGGATGATGGCCATCAACATGGCCGGTGCGCCCTACGAGTTTTCGAACTACGACGCACGCACGCGCAGCGTCTACGTCAACAAGAACCTCATCGGCATGTACCGCGGAGTGGGCATGCCGCTCGCCTGTGCGGTCACCGAAGTCCTGATGGATCTCGCGGCGCACGAGGCGGGCATCGATCCCGTCGAGTTCAAGCGCAACAACTTCCGCAAGCCCGAGACGCTGCCGTGCATCGGCGTCGGCGGAGCGCGGCTCGAAACGGTGTCGTTCCACGCTTGTCTCGACAAGCTCGTCGCGAACATGGACTACCCGGCCCTGCGCGCCGAGCAGGCTGCGCTGCGCGAGCGGGGCATCTACCGCGGCATAGGTATCGCCACGTTCGTCGAGCAGACGGCCTACGGTCCTGCCTACTATGGGCCCACGGAAGCGCGCATCTCGGTGCAGGATGCCTGCGTGCTCAAGCTCGAACCTTCAGGCGTGATCCGCTGCCTCACGAGCACGACCGACCAGGGGCAGGGCACACTCACCGGTCTGGTGCAGATCATCGCGACCGGCCTCGGCGTGGCGATTGCCGACATCGACATCGTGTCCGGCGACAGCCGCGTATTGCCTTATGGCGGCGGGGCCTGGGGCTCGCGCGGCATGGCAGTCGGCGGCGAGGCCGCGCTGAAGGCCGTTGTCGCCATGCGCGACAGCATTCTGAAACTTGCCGGCGCGATCCACACCCTGGACCCGCTGCACCTCGACATCGTCGACAGCTGCATCGTCGACGTGCGCACCGGCGCGAAGGTGAGCGATCTGCACGAGGTGGCGCGCATCGGTTACTTCCGCCAGGACACGCTGCCGCACGATTTCAAGGTGCAGATGGAGGTGAGCGCGAGCCATGTGGCCAATCAGCAGCAGTACTACATGGCCAACGGCGTGCAGGGCGCCTATCTCGAGCTCGACACCGAAACCGGTTTCATCAAGCTGCTGAAGCACTGGGCCGTCGACGACTGCGGCCGCGTGATCAATCCGCTGCTCGTCGACGAGCAGGTGCGCGGTGGCGTGGTTCAGGGTATCGGCGCGGCGCTCTACGAAGAGTGCATCTACAGCGACAACGGCAATCTCGTCAATGGCACGCTGGCCGAGTACCTCGTGCCGATGGCCAGCGAAATGCCCGACATCCATGTCGACCACGTCGAGAGCCGCGAGACCACGACGCGCCTCGGCGCGAAAGGCATCGGCGAAGCCGGGACGATCGGCGCGATCGGCGCGCTGTGGGTCGCGGTGAACGACGCGATGAAGCCCCTCGGGGCTCGAATCATGCATCAACCATTCACGCCGGAACGCGTGCTCGACGCACTTTCTTCTTCCATTCACCCAAGGACATCTCCATGAACATGAAGAGCAGGATTTTCGGCGTGACCCTCGCGCTGTGTTTGAGCGCGCCGGTCTTCGCACAGGCGAACAAGATCAAGATCGGCTTTATCACCACGCTCTCGGGCCCCTCGGGCGTGATGGGCAAGCACATGCAGGACGGTGCGAACCTCGCGCTGGCCGAACTGGGCGGCAAGATGAGCGGCACCGAGGTCGAGATCATCTACGGCGACGACCAGTTGAAACCCGATGTGGGCCGCCAGCTCACCGAGACCATGTTGAAGCGCGACAACGTCGACTTCATGGCGGGCGTGATCTTCTCGAACGTGATGATGGCCATGCACCAGCCGCTCGTCCGGTCGGGGAAGATCTTCGTGAGCACGAGCGCTGGCCCCTCGCAGATCGCAGGCAAGGGCTGCGCCGCGAACCTGTTCTCCACCGCGTGGCAGAACGACCAGGCGCCCGAGGCGATGGGCAAGTTCCTCGAAGACCAGAAGGTCGCCAACGTGTACCTGATGGCCCCGAATTACACGGCCGGCAAGGACATGATCGAAGGCTTCAAGCGCTTCTACAAGGGCAAGATCGCCGCCGAGGTGTATACCAAGCTCGACCAGTCTGACTACCAGGCTGAGTTCACTCAGATCCGCGCGGCCAACCCGGGTGCGATCTTCATGTTCTACCCTGGTGGCCTCGGCGTGCAGATGCTCAAGCAGTACGCGCAGTCCGGCCTCAAGGTGCCGATTTACACCTCGTTCACCGCGAATGAGACCACGCTGCCCGCACTCGGCGAGGCCGGCAACGGCATCTACGACAGCGGCTTCTGGTCCCCCGACTTGAAGATCGCCAAGAGCGAGACGTTCGTCGCCGCGTTCAAGGCGAAGTATGGCTATCTGCCTTCCGACTACGCAGCCTCGAGCTACGACGCGATCGGCCTGATCAACAGCGGTGTGAAAGGCGTGAAGGGGGACCTGAGCAAGCAGGACGCGGTGATGGCGGCAATGCGCAAAGTCGACTTCGAGTCGGTGCGCGGGCCCTTCAAGTTCAACGTGAACCAGTTCCCCATCCAGAACTACTACGTGTTCAAGGTCGAGAAGGCTGCAGACGGCACCTATGTGCGCAAGACGGTGAAGACGGTGATGCCGGAGCACAAGGACGCTTACTTCGCCGAATGCGCAATGAAATAACCGCATGCAGCCGCTGATCATCGTCGAACAGCTGCTGAACGGCGTCCAACTCGGGGTCACCCTGTTCCTTTTGGCCGCCGGGCTCACGCTCGTGCTGGGCATCATGAACCTGATCAACCTCGCGCATGCCTCGATGTACATGGTCGGCGCTTACCTGAGCGCCACTGTCTACCTCTGGAGCGGGTCGTTTCTGTTCGGCGTGGTCGCGGCGCTGACGGGGGCATTGCTGCTCGGCGTGCTCATCGAGCTCGTGGTGTTCCGCGCGCTGTACCAGCGCACGCCGCTCGACCAGGTGCTGGCCACGTTTGCCGTGCTGCTGATCTGCAACGAGACGGTGCGCATCGTCTGGGGCCCCGGCGCGCTCAACGCGCCCTTGCCGCCGTTCCTGTCGGGTCAGGTCGAGATCCTGCCCGGCGCACCCTACCCGGTGATCCGTCTTGCCATCGTGGCCGTTGGATTGTTCGCGGCGGTGCTGCTGTACCTGCTCATCTCGCGGACCCGGCTCGGCATGCTCATCCGCGCCGGGGCGAGCAACCGGGTGATGATTGGTGCGCTTGGCGTGAACATTAAGTTGCTCTACACCGCAGTGTTTGGCCTCGGCGCGGTGCTCGCCGCACTGTCGGGGGTGATGTCCGGGCCGATCTCGTCGGTGGAGCCTGGTATGGGCGACAAGATCCTCATCCTCTGCCTCGTGGTGATCGTGATCGGCGGCATTGGCTCGGTGCGCGGCGCGTTCATCGGTGCGCTGCTGATCGGCATCGTCGACACCTGCGGCCGGGTGTTCCTCAGCCCGCTGTTGTTCTGGCTGATGCCGGGCGCGGGCGCGAAAACGGCAGGTCCTGCGATCGCGACGATGCTGATCTACATGACGATGGCCCTGGTCCTTTTCTTCAGGCCGCGCGGGCTTTTCCCGCCCAGGCTTCGCTAGCGCTGGCTCCCCACCGATGAAATTCGACATCCGCATCGCCCTCGTGGGCCTGTGCCTCGCCCTGTTCGGGCTGCTGCCCTTGCTGACGCAAGCGACTGGCGCCGCCTACTTCCTCGACGTCGCGCTGCGCATCATGATCTTCGCGATCGCCGCCGTGAGCCTCGATCTCGTGCTTGGCTACGGCGGCCTCGTGAGCTTCGGCCATGCGGGTTACCTCGGCGCCGGCGCCTACGCCGTCGCTATCCTCTCGCACCACGGCATCGGCAATGGCTTCATCCATCTCGCAGCGGCCATCCTTGCCGCCGCGCTCGTCTCGCTTGTGGTGGGTTTGATCTCACTGCGCACTGCTGGCCTGCACTTCATCATGATCACGCTCGGGTTCGGCCAGATGATCTACTTCCTGGGCACGAGTCTTGACACCTACGGGGGCGAGGACGGCACGAACATCACCTCCACGAGCAACTTCGGCTCGCTGCTCGATCTGGGCAAGGGGGTCACGCTCTATTACGTGGCGTTCTGCACGCTGGTGCTCGTGCTGTTCTTGCTGGGCCGCGTCGTGCGCTCCCGCTTCGGCATGGTGATCCGCGGCGCCAGGATGAACGAGCGGCGCATGGCCGCGATCGGCGTGCCGGTGTTTCGCTACCGCCTTGCGGCGTTCGTGATGTCGGGCACGATCTGCGGCATCGCTGGTTTCCTGCTCGCGAACCAGAATCTCTTCGTCTCACCCGCGATGATGCACTGGACGCGGTCCAGCGAGCTCATGATCATGGTGATCCTCGGTGGCATGGGCTCGCTCGTCGGGCCGGTGTTCGGCGCGGCCGCCCTGCTGCTGCTCGAGGCCGGGCTCTCGCGCTTCACCGACCACTGGCAATTGCTGCTCGGCATCGTGCTGCTCGCGGTGATATTGTTCGCCAAGCGCGGCCTGTTCGGCGCCCTGGTGGCGCTTGGCGGGAGGTCGGAATGAACTCCACCGCCGCGCCTGAGCTCCTTCGCGTGCAGGGGCTCGTCAAGCGCTTCGACGGCATCCTCGCCACCGACCATTTAAGCCTCTCGGTGCACGAAGGCGAACTCGTCGCAGTGATCGGTCCGAATGGTGCCGGCAAGACGACGCTCATCACCCTGCTTTCGGGCGAACTTGCGCCTGACGAAGGCTCCGTCGTGTTCGCGGGCCGGGCCGTGACGCGGCTGGCTGTGCACGCGCGGGCCGCGCTCGGTTTCGCGCGTTCCTTTCAGATCACGAGCATCTTTCCCGATTTCACTGTGCTGCAGAACGTGGCGCTCGCCGTGCAGGCCGAAGCGGGGCACAGCTTCCGCTTCTGGGGCGATGCAGGCGCGGACGCCGGGCTGGCCCGCACCGCGATGGGATTTCTCGAGGAGGTCGGTCTCGCCGCACGGGCGGCCCTGACCGCCGCTTCGCTCTCGCACGGCGAGAAGCGTGCACTCGAGATCGCGATCGCCCTGGCTGCGCGCCCGCGCCTGCTGCTGCTCGATGAGCCGATGGCGGGCATGGGTCCTGAGGAGTCCGCGCGGATGATTACGCTGCTGTCGTCGCTGAAGGGCCGCCTTTCGACTATTCTCATCGAGCATGATATGGAGGCCGTGTTCGCGCTCGCCGACCGTATCGCTGTGCTCGTGTCGGGTCGCATCATCGCGCTCGGCACACCCGACGAGATCCGCGGCAACGCTGAAGTGCGCCAAGCCTACCTCGGCGAAGGAAGCGCATGATGCTCAAGGTTCGCGGACTCCATGCGGGCTACGGCCAGAGCCAGGTGCTGTTCGACGTCGGGTTCGACGTCGGCGCGGGCGAGGTGGTGACGCTGCTCGGCCGCAACGGCATGGGCAAGACGACCACCATCTCGGCCTTGATGGGCATCGTAAGCCCCACGGCGGGCACGATCGAATTCGCGGGCAAGACCATCGCGGGCCTGCCCTCTTACCGGATCGCGCAGCGCGGCCTCGGCCTCGTACCCGAAGGCCGCCAGGTGTTCCCCAACCTCACCGTGCGCGAGAACCTCGTGGCCACAGCGGCCAACCGTTCGGGCACCTCGAAGCCATGGGACCTCGCGGCGATCCTTGCGATGTTCCCGCGCCTGGGCGAGCGCATCGACAACCCCGCTGCGCTGCTTTCGGGCGGCGAGCAGCAGATGATGGTGATCGGTCGTGCACTGATGACCAACCCGCACCTGCTCATCCTTGACGAGGCCACCGAAGGCCTTGCGCCGCTCATCCGTAGCGAGATCTGGACATGTCTGGCGCGCCTGAAAGCCGCAGGCCAGTCGATCCTCGTCGTCGACAAGAACGTGGCTGCACTGAGCCGGATCGCCGACCGGCACTACATCCTCGAGAAAGGCCGTGTGGCGTGGAGCGGGAACTCCGCTGCGCTGATGGCCGACACCACGCTGAGTCGCCGCTACCTCGGCGTCTAGGCTCCTTTCAACTTCAACCTGCAAAGGCCATTCCCATGGACACCAGCCATTTCAAGGGCGTCATCCCCGCCGTTGCCACCCCCTTCAACGCCGACGAGTCGGTCGACGAGGGGCGCCTGCGCTCGCTGATCGACGACTACATCGCCAACGGCGTCGACGGCATCTCGGTCGCAGGCAGCCAGGGCGAGTTCTTCTCGCTCGAATACGACGAGCATGTGCGCCTGCTCGAGGTGTCGATGGACGCGATCGCAGGCCGCGTGCCGCTGTACGCCGGCACGGGCAGCGTTACCACGCGCGGTACGATCAAGCTCACGCAGGTGGGCCAGTCGCTCGGTGTCGATCTTGCGCTGCTCATCACGCCGTTCTTCGTGCAGCCCACGCAGGACGAGTTGGTGGCCCACTTCACCGCGGTTGCGAAGGCGACGACGCTGCCCGTGATGCTCTACAACAACCCTCCGCGCACGAGCGTGAACCTGTTGCCCGAAACGCTCAAGCGCTGCATGGAAATCGACAACATCGTGGGCGTGAAGGATTCGAGCGGCGACATCACGCAGACCGTCGAGTACAAGATCGTCACCGGCCGGCGTGCGCTCGTCTTCTCGGGCCGCGACACCATTTTCCAGGCACTGATGATGCATGGTGGCGACGGCACCATCTCGCCCGCGGCCAATGCATTCCCGCGGCTCGTGGTCGCGCAGTACAAGGCCATGCAGCGCGGCGACTGGACCGAGGCGAGCCGCATCAACGACGTGCTCGCCCCGCTGCGAGCGGCCTGGGCCTTCGGGTCGTTCCCGGTGGTGATCAAGGAAGCGATGCGCATCGTGGGCCGCGACGCGGGCCTCGCGCGCAAGCCGATCCAGGGCCTGCCGCCGGCGAAGCTTGATGCACTCAAGGCAATCTGCGCGCGCATCGGCGAAGAAGAAGCGAAGCTCTAGTCGATCTCGTGCGTTTCGGGGCCGGGGATGTTGTTCAGTCGTCTCAGCTCAGACAGGATCTGCACTTCCTCGGCGATGCCTAGGAAGGCCTGCACCAGCGGCGGCAGCGGGTCCCGGTCGAGCACAACCAGGCCGACCTTCTCGCGCTCGCTTGAGTCCTTGAGCGCGATGGCGACGGTGCCACGCGGCGGGCCGAACGGGTTCAGGTAACTCTTGGGCAGCACGGTCGACCAATGCCCTGAACACACGTGCGAGCACAGCGCCAGGATCGAATCGGTCTCGATCTGCGGCTTGGGCTCGCAACCGACTGCGGTGAATTGCCGGTCGATGATCTGGCGTGTGCGGATGTTCTTCTTGAGCAGGCACAGCGGCACTGACGCGGCTTCGGCCCAGCTGATCGAGGTGCGGTCCGAGAAGGGCCCGCCATCGGGCGTGAGAAAGGCGTAGCTCTCGGTGTAGAGCGCTGGCGTCACGCGCAGGTTGGGCAGCACCACCGTGCTCAGTAGCGTGAAACCGATGTCGAGATCGAAGTCGAGCAACCGGCGCTGGATGTCGATCTCGGTGAGCGAGAGGGCTTCGATGGAGACCTGCGGGTAGCGCGCGCACAGCACGCTGGTGAGCAGCGGCAACATCGGCATTACCGAAGGCACGACGCCGATCTTGAGCAAGCCTTCCAGTGCGGCCGAACCGAGGCGCAGTTGCTGCCGCATCGTCGTTGTCTCGTCGAGTACGCGTCTCGCGTAGTTCAGCACGATTTCACCCTGCGGCGTGAAGCCCTTGAACCGCTGCGTGCGCAGGATGATCGGCACGCCCAGGTCTTCCTCGAGCTGCCGTAGCGCGGTGGAGATGCCGGGCTGCGACATGTTGCACGCCTCCGCCGCGCGGCCGAAGTGACCTTCGCGCGATAGCGCCACGAGATAGATGAGTTGCTTCAGGACCATGGGGCGAGTGTGCCGCGAAACATCGCAGGAAAACTGGAATGGTTAAACGGACAGGAGCTCCAACCACGTGAAAACAAGTATGACACGCGTTGCGGGCCGAGAAGCCTTTGATTCCCGTGGTTTGAGCCGTCGGAGTTGCTCAATGGCCAGTTCACTGCCTGTGAACTAAAGGCTGTTCAAAAACGCAAGCAGGTCGGTCTTGGCTTGCAGGCTTAGCCCCGCGTAGGCCTGCATGGAAGCCAGCGCCTCGCCGCCGTGCCAGAGAATCGCCTCTTCAATCGTGCGGGCGCGACCGTCGTGCAAATAACCGATGCGGTTGATGTCGTTGGCGTCGCGCCGCAGCGAGATGGTGTCGTTGGCCTTTTGGTCGGCCAGCATGACGCTTGCCGCGTGCCCCAAGCCCCACAGCGGGGCGGTACGCCATTCGGCGCCGCTGGCCGTTCCCTCGCCGTGGTTGTCTGCCAACCCTTCGCCCATGTCGTGCAACAACAAATCGGTATAGGCATGAATGATCTGGGAGCGCAGTTCCGCAAGCGGGTGATTGGCGCTGGTGGTCATGGTGGCCCGATGGCAGCCGGCGCAGCCAATGGCGTTGAAAGAATTTTCGCCGGTGGTATTGGCATAGTCCCGCCGCGCAGGAACGCCGAGCAAGCTGTTGTACTTGACCAGTTTGTCGAAATCTGTGTCGGACAGTTCCTGCCCTGAAGCTCCGCATTGAGTTTGCTGACCCCCGCAGTCCGGATTGGGCAACATGCGGGTCATGACGCCAATATCCGTATTCAGGGCAGTGGCCACCTGATGCATAAGGCTGAAGGTGGCCGCCTTGTAGCCAAATCGCCCCAAGCGTGTCTGACTGGTGACCGGGTCTATCACCAGGGAAGGGCGGCCCGAGATACCGTCACGATTCAGGTCGTCGGGGTCGGACCGTTCCAGAATGGTGGCTTCGGAAACTGCATCCAGCAAGCCCATGCCCACCAGTTGAGGCGCAATGCGCGCCGAGAATTTGGCGGGCGTGCCGTTGCTGAAGCGATAGCTGGGTGAGCGCAAGCCATTCGCTAGCTGGGTCCAGGGTCCGAGGGTCACGTCGCCTTCGCCCACCACGCCTGCCCCTGTCTTTTGGGGCTGCAAGACCGAACCGATCAGCGGGTCCGGTGCGCCGCGGGCATCAGCCACCTTGAATACCCATTTGTCCAGCGCGCCGCCCACGTCGGCCACCAGGGCGCGCCCATTGCGTACATGGCACGAGGCGCAGGAATGATTGATGTAGCGCGGCCCTGCCTTGCCCATCTGATCGGTCCAGATCGGGTTATCACTGCGCTCGTCGTGGACGCCATTTTCGAAGCTGGTGTGGTGTACCCGGCGCCCCTGCACAAAGGGCTGCGCGTTGCCCGGGCTCAGGTTGGTGGCCATCTGCATGAAGCGGCCCGCGGGCTCGTTGCTGTAGTTGTAGCCCAGCGTCGTACCGCCGCCCGACAAGCCGGCGGCGGGAATCGGCGTGCCATCGTTCGCGCCGCCCGTTTTGTTGACGCCGCGCTGCCACTCAAAGGCTGCCATTCCCGGCTTGCCGATCACATACACATAGGAGGTGCCGTAGTAGTTCAGGCGTGCGCCGGCAGGGGGCGCCAACAGGAACTGGCTGATCTCGAATTCCAGGTTGGTGCCAGCCTGCAGGGTCCGCTGGAACTGGCCGCCGTTTTCCCACTTGTTGACGATGTCCAGGCTGTACTTGAACTGGTTACCTTGGTCACTGACCTTCTCGAAGTCGTTGTTCCACGTGCCCTTGCTGTGATAGACCACCCCGGACTCGTTGGGGCTGACTTTCTGCTCTTGCTTTTGAGGATTGAAATGGAACTGCCCGCTGGTCGTCTGCCCCCAGAACCAGACACGAAACTCGCGCGCACCCAGCTCGGCCTCGGTGATGAAGGTGGCGCGAATCAGACTCTGCCCCTTGGGGACATAGTCTTCGAACTGGACGCGTACCGTGCGGTAATCCCAGTAATGGGCAAGGTAGTGGTCGTAATGGTCGGACGTGGTGATGTCCTTGGCATGTCGGTCGCGTCCCCGATCCCCGATGCGCGTCACCACCACGCCGTCGTCCCGCACAAAGGAGGCGATCGGTTCGAGTGTGGTGCGTGCATCGTAGAGGGGCGACAGGTTCGCGAGGTTCGGTCCTGAATTTGTGCTGGCCACCGGCGATACCGAGACGGCTGCGGAGGCGCTGCCGCTGCCGGCCGAGCTGGCCGGCGTGATCGCGCAGGAATAGGTCTTGCCGTTGGTCATGCCGGCGACAGCGAGCGGGCTGGCCGAACCGCTGCTGGTGACGGTGGCGGCGCCGCTCGCGCTGCAACTGGCCATGTAGCTGACCGTCAGTCCACCGGTGTAACCGGCCGTAAAGGCGAGGCTCGCCGTTGTATCGCCTGCCATCGCTGCGCTGATCTTCGGAGTACCGGGAGCGGCAGGCATCGCGGCGGTCAGCGTGACCGAGGTCGAGGTGCTGTTCGTACCGTCGCTGGCGGTCATCGTGGACACATAGGATCCGACCAGGTCGGCCGTGAAACCTGGGACCGCGGCCGCCGCGTCGGTCAAGGTTGCGCTGCTGTTCGCAGGTTTTGCAGTCAGCGCCCAGGAATAGCTCAGGCTGCTGCCGACGACATCGCCGCGCAGCACGGCGACCAGGCCGACATTCGAGGTCGTCGTACCGTTGACAGCGGCCGTCAAGTCGGCTGGAAGTCCCGGGCTGAGTTTGTCGCCGAGCACCGGAGCGCCACCGGACTGGTTGAAGAACAGCCAGCTCGCGGTCGGCGTTTCAATCCCGACAACGCGCTTGAGCACCGTGATTGCATCGGCCAGTTCGACCTTGCCATTGCCGTCGACATCGGCCGCATAGGCCTGATATGAAGTTACCGCCTGGCCCGAGCTGTCGACATCGAGTCCGACGATCATCTTCAGGATGGCGATCGCATCCTGAAGATTGACCGCCTGGGTGGTCAGCGTGGAACTGGTCGCTTCGCCGACGCTGGTGGCCGCAAGCACCCGGGCCAGGGCCGGGCTGCCGTCCTGTGCTGTTGCTGCCGACTGCGCCGCGCTGGTCGCGGTCGCCCGGTCATCACCGCCGCCTCCGCAGGCAGCCAACAGACCAGCAAAAATCCAGAGCAGGCAATGACGCATTGCGGTTCGATTCATCAGCGAGCCCGGAGGGTTCAAGAGGGAAATTGGAACGCTGCGGTTCGACCTGAAAGGTCATCCCGTCTGTCCGTATGAAAGCGCTTTCAAGTGTAACCAGTGGATAGCCACCGACTAGCTAAGGGGAAACCCGGGACGGATCATTGGAAGCGGGAGTCTTTGGCCCCTGTTTAAGAATTGGCCAGCCCATTGGCTGCTTTGGGTCGATGGTTTCAGGGCCGGGGATGTCGACTCAGAGTCGAGATGTTGAGCTCGCGTCCGCGCTGAGCGGCCGTTGAGACCGCGCCCGACTGAAATGGCTGCTGGCGGCGTTGACCGCCAACTGGCAGCCTCGACCAATAGCGGGTACTCCCAACAGTCCCGTGCTTGGCCTCTGCCAACGACGACCGCCAATGACGGCACGGCGGACGGGCCGGTTCGCAATCGGCTACAGGGGCTCGAAGGTGACTTTGTGCTTCTTCAGTTGCTCGATGACCAGCGCTCGCCATGGGCCCTCGGGCGACCAAACTCTGGAAACGGCCTCGTACGCCTGGCTCGGCTCCTCCTTCAGGGTAACAACACGGTGCAAAAAAACCATCGTGGATGCACGCAGGTTTACCTGGCAGTGGACCAGCACCTTCTTTGCGCTCAAGCGCTGAAGCGTCTTGGACACGGCGATGACGTGCTCTTCCGTCGGCGCGTTGAACGGGATTGGGATCTGCACGAACTCGATGCCTTGCTGCTGAAGCAAGGCGGACTCGTTCTTGACTGCGTCCGTGACCGAACTGGGTGCCAGATAGACGACGGATTCAATTCCCAAGGCGCCGAGGCCAGCGAGGGCCTTGGGAGTGGGTTGACCCGAAGTGATCAGCAGTGGGGAAATCTCGATCGGGTTTGGCGCGTCCAGTGCGACCGCAAGCGCGCCTTCATGGAGAAGCACAGACCCGAGCGAGAGCAGCGTGAATTCACGGCGGCGAAGCATCAGAGGCCCTTCTTGTGTTGGCCCAACCTTGGGGCTGTATGGGCCGCGGCCAGGGGCGGCCATCGGAGCCCAGATGCTGAGCGAATATTCGCCGTCGCTGGCGGGCGGGAGCGGCGCTCAAGCCCGGGCCTTCTCGGCCGGCAGATCCACATCGACCTTGAAACATGTCGCCGCTTCGCCGTGCAGGATTGCGACCCGATCGAGCAATGCGTCTTGCCCGCGTAACTTCTACGACGACCAGTGCGACTGCTCCGACGCGCTGCTTGCCATCGCCTTTGGCCTGCTGCCGGGCTTGTCAGGACGGATGGGCGGGCAATCCCACCCCGACGCGCTGGTACGACTGCTGACCTGAGCCGCTCACGCTCAGCGGGAGTAGTCGGTGTAGGCGGGCGCCGGTTGGGTGAAGTACGCGTGCAGGATCTGGTAGACCATCTTGTAGTTCTTCTGCTGAAAGCTGGCGTGGCTGATGCCATTGAGCATGGTGAACTGCTTGTCGGGATGCGGCAGCAGCTTGAAGAACTGAAGCAGATCGTCGAAGCCGGCGATGCCATCGAACTGGCCTCGCAGCACCAGCGTGGGCACGGTGATCTTCAGCGGGTCGACGACCGGCAGCTTGCTGCACATGTCGATGTAAGTACCGTTGGGCATGCTGTCATCCAGGGCCAGGATGGCGTCGGCGAAAGCTTCGACGGTGTTCTTGTCGGCGCAGTCGGGGTGGTCGCGCTCGAAGATGCTGTAAACGAATTTACGGTCGATTGGCCGTCGCTTGGCGGCCAGGAACTCGGGCAGCTTCTTGCGTCGCTGTTCCAGCGTGGGCGCACCGTCGCCGGTCCACACGAAGGCGTCCAGCGCCAGCCGCGCGACGCGCTCGGGGTGACGCTGCGCGAACAGCGCAGCGCGCAGCGCGCCGCTGCTGATGCCGTAGGTGAGGAAGTTCCCGGCGCCACGCAAGGCGGTGATGTGGTCGGTGGCCGCGGTCAGGTCGTCGGCGCCGTTGCTGATGTCGCAATAGATGTCGCGTGTCTTGTCGCTGCGGCCATAACCTTCCATGTCCACACACCAGCAGACGAAGCCCTGCTTCGCGAACCAGTCCATCACGCTGGAATCGGGACGGCCGGGCACGCTGAGGTCGAAGGTCGGCTGGCTGGCCATCGAGGAGCCGTGCACGAACAGCACGGCAGGCTTGTCGTCGGGACTGCCGACATACTTCTCCCACATGAAGAGCTTCACGTCGCCTTCAGTGGTTTTCTTGGTCGTCCAGTGTTCTTGGCCGGTAACTTGGGTCATGGTCGATTCTTTCGTTTGCAGGGGTTCAATCAATCTTTGCGCCGATGTCCTTGATCACGCGCGCCCAGCGGTCGCGTTCCTCGCGGAAGTAGCCGTCCATTTCGGCCGGTGTCGAGCTCACGATCTCGATGCCGGCTTCGGCAAAGTGGCTCTTCACCTCGGGGCTGGCCATCACCACCTTGAGCTCGCGGTGCAGGCGCTCAATGACCGCGGCGGGCGTGCCCTTGGGTGCCAGCAGGCCCATCCAGACATAGGCAGAGTAGCCGGCAATGCCACTCTCGGCCAGCGTCGGCACGTCGGGCAACTGCGGCGATCGCGTGACGCCGCTGACGGCCAGCGGCTTGAGCTTGCCGGCCTTGATGTGGCCGATCATGCCGGCGGTGCCGGGGAAGGCCAGTGGCACGGTGCCGGCGAGCAGGTCGGTGGTGGCCTGGCCGCTGCCTCGGTAGGGAATATGGGTCATCTGCAGGTCTGCCATGCTGGCGAACATGGCCATGAACAGGTGCTGCCCGCTGCCATTGCCGGAGCTTGCGTAGTTGAGTTGCCCTGACCGCTGTTTGGCGTAGGCGATGAGCTCGGCCAAGTTCTTCACCGGCAGGCCGGGATGCGCCACCAGCACGCCAGGCTCGCGTCCGAGCAGTGAAATGCCGACAAAGTCGTCGATGGGCGCAAACGGCAGCCTGGGGTACAGCGTCGCGCTGATGGCGTTGGTCTGCGAGGCCAGCAGCAGCGTGTAGCCGTCGGGCGGCGACTTGGCGACCTCGCCGCTGCCGATGGTAGCGCCGGCACCTGGCCGGTTGTCGATGATGACCTGCTGCTTGAGGCGCTTGCCCAGTTCCTGTGCCACCACGCGCGCCGGGCCATCGACGGCGCCGCCGGGTGAAAACGGCACGATGATCTTGACCGGGCGGTTGGGGTAATCCTGTGCTGCTGCGGCGCTGCACAAGGCAGCGCCGACGACGAGCACGGCGAATCGGGTCAGGGAAGTCTTGCTCATGTTCGCGTTGCACTCCTTCAATAGGCGTCGAGATCTATTTTGCGGTCGACGGACAGGAGTTTCAACCACATGAAGGTAAGTATGACACGCGTTTTGAGCCAACAAACGCCTTCGATTTTTACCTCATCAGTCGTCGCAGCTTCTCAATGGCCCGACGCACTTGCTGACGCGCAGGTCCACCCCGTCCTACGGTGCCAGTTGTGCCGCCAAATCCCAGTTTGGCCTGATTGCCTTGGGCTCCTCGACTTGCACCTTACAGTCCGGTCACAAGCCCGGCCCAGGTGCCGGGGTGATGTGCTGTGGCTCGGAGTCGATGCCTCAACGGCTCATGCCGTTGAGGCCGACTTTCATTGCAATTCCTTGTCGATCTGTGCTTGGTTCAGGCAAGGGGTCAGGCCCGCCTCGTCAAGCGCTGGCTTCATGAAGGCATCAGAGGGTCAATCAATGTTAATAATAATTTACATTGAGTTGTGTTTGATGTACATTTCTGCGAAACCAAGGGGGTGCAGCTATGCTGAAGAGAGAACGTTTTGCGTGGGCTTGGCTTGCGGGTCTGCTAGTCGTCCCTACGATCTATTTCGTCGTCGTTGCTACCCATGAGCCGATCAGCGGCGGGATGGACTTGGTGCAACTCGGCATGTTGGCGATAGCTTTGACGACTCTGGCTCTGGTCGCGCTGCTGGCGCGATTTCTGCCAGATGGGGGGACTGACGGACCGACTCCATTTGGTGCGGATGAGCGCGACCAGCTTATCGAGTCGCGTGCATCGGTCGTTGCCTACTATGTCCTCATGGGCGGGATGATTGTGGTCGGTTTCGTGATGCCTTTCTTCGCCTCTGGTTGGGAGCTTGTGCATGCAGCATTGTTTGCGACAGTCCTAGCAGAGGTTGTTCACACCACATTGATGTTGATTTCGTATCGCAGGGGTGTACGTGCTTGAAAGGCGGCTTGTCAATAATGTGCGGACGCTTCGTTTTCTGACGGGGGAAATGACGCAGTCAGAGCTCGGGGAGCGAATCGGTGTTACGCGGCAGACAGTTGCTGCCATCGAGGTGGGAAAGTATTCGCCGAGCTTGGAGTGTGCGCTTCGGATCGCGGAGGCTCTACGCAAGCCGTTGGAGGAAGTATTCCACTGGGAAAGTTGAAGGCGTGGAACTGCTGCTGCCTGCTGTAGCTGGGCTGGGCTACGCGCTGAAGCAGGTCAGCTCAAGCGCCGGGTCTTCCTGCCAACACACCCGACACCAGGCCTTGCGATCCCACTTCGGGCAAGTCAGTCTGCTTCAGCCCATACCCTCGCATCAAGTTGGCCAGCACCCTTACGGCTGTGCTCTTATTCGGCCAAGGGTGGACTCGATCTTCATAGTCGCGAATGCGCACGGCGACCAAATCAACCAAGGAAAACACGGGATGACTGTCATCAGTCCGGCCGCGATCGAAGCAATCGTCCACAAAGCTCAATAGCTCGGCGTAGTGCGCCTCGTCACGCACCCCTGCTGCCAGGCCCAAGGCCGAATTGATGGCCACCCATAGGCCCTTGATTTACATCCATGCTGTGGATAGCATATGGACATAGGAGCAGCATCATGACCATGCACATCAATCTTTCGCCTGAGATGGAAGGCTTTATCAAGGCCAGGGTGGCAAGTGGCTTCTATGGCAATGCGACCGAGGTCATTCGCGATGCAATTCGTCGCATGCAGGCCGAAGAAAACCGGGTCGCATCTTGGCATTCCGCCATCAAACAGGGCGCTGATCAGCTCGACCGAGGCGAGGGCTATGCCTACACCCCCGATACCTTGAACGACATCACCAAGAGTGCCATCGGGGCCATGCACAGCGGCCAGCCGATGGATTCGGATGTTCTCCCGTAAGCCACTCCCGCTCAAACTCTCACCAAAGGCCAGGCAAGACTTTATCGACATCTTGCGCTACACCGGGGAGACGTGGGGCGAGCAGCAGTTGAAGGTCTACCGAGGCAAGATTGACGACGCTTTGCAAGCGATCAGCCATAACCCGCTGCTTGGCCAAACCCGCGAAGATCTTCCGGAGTTGTTCTTGGCCTACATAGTCGGGTCTCATGTCATCATCTACCGACCCAAGGCCGACGCCATCGGCGTAGCCAGAATCCTGCATCAACGCATGAGTCGGGCCAAACAGGTCTGAGCGAGGGCACCGGCTCACCTCCCGCAACAAGTCGCCTACGTGACGCCGGATGACCGGCCGGGATGATCCAATCGTTGGCGCAGCGAGGCGCTGCGATCACTGACCCCAGGAGCCCGGATGCTGACCGAATATTCACCCAAGACCCTCGAGCTGATGCAGGCCCTGCAGGCTTTTTTCGATCAATATATTTATCCGAACGAGGCTCGCTATGCGCATGAGCTCGACGCGCTGCGCCGCGCCGGCAATCCCTGGCAGCCTTCGGCGCTGGTGGAGGAGCTGAAGCTGATCGCGCGTAAAGCCGGGCTGTGGAATCTCTTCTTGCCGCATCGCTATGAAGGCGAGGGCGGCATTTCCAATCTCGACTATGCGCCCCTGTGCGAGTTGATGGGGCGGGTCAGTTGGTCCGGCGAGGTGTTCAATTGCTCGGCGCCTGATACCGGCAATATGGAGACCTTCGAACGCTATGGCACCGAGGCGCAAAAGCGCCAATGGCTGGAGCCGCTGCTGGCCGGCAAGATCCGTTCGGCCTTTTTGATGACCGAGCCTGCGGTGGCCTCGTCGGATGCGACCAATATCCAGTGCAGCATCCGTCGCGATGGCGATGACTATGTCATCAACGGGCGCAAATGGTATTCGTCGGGTGCGGGCAACCCGCATTGCGCGATCTTCATCGTGATGGGCAAGACCGACCCCGAGGCGCCGCGTCATGCGCAGCAGTCGATGGTGCTGGTGCCGCGCGATGCGCCGGGAGTCACGGTGATCCGGCCGCTCAGCGTGTTCGGTTACGACGATGCGCCGCATGGCCATATGGAAGTGCTGCTCGAGAATGTACGCGTGCCGGCCAGCAGCATCCTGCTCGGCGAAGGTCGCGGTTTTGAGATCGCCCAGGGCCGGCTCGGCCCAGGCCGGATTCACCATTGCATGCGTTCGATCGGCGCGGCCGAGCGTGCGCTGGAGATGATGGTCGACCGGCTGCAAAGCCGCATCGCTTTCGGCAAGGCCTTGTCCGAGCAGTCGGTCTGGCATGAGCGCATCGCCGAATCGCGCTGCATGATCGATCAGGCGCGCCTGCTCACCCTGCATGCGGCCTACAAGATGGACCGCGAAGGCAACAAGGCGGCAAGGGCCGAGATCGCGATGATCAAGGTGGTGGCGCCCAATGTCAGCTGCAAGGTTGTCGATTGGGCGATCCAGGCCCATGGCGCGGCCGGTGTCAGCGGTGACTTCTGGCTCGCCGAGGCCTATGCGCACCAGCGCACGGTGCGCTTGGTCGACGGTCCGGATGAAGTCCACCGCAGCGCGATTGCCAAGATCGAGTTGTCGCGGCGCAGCCGTTTGAAGAGCGCTTGAAGGCGGCTTATTTGTAGACCTTCTGCAGCAGTTGCAGCAGGGTTTGGCGCTCTGCGGCGCTGAGCCCGGTCAGCAGTTCGCCTTCAAGCTCGGCCGCGGTCTTTTCGGCGTCGTGCATCATGGTTTGACCGCTGAGCGTCGGGTGCAAGCCCGTCGCCCGGCCGTCACGGGGATGCGGCAGGCGGCTGATCAGCGAGCGTTTTTCCATCGCATTGAGCATGCCGACCAGGTTGGGTGCTTGCATGCCGAGGGCTTTGCAGAGCTGGCGTGACGTGATGCCGGGGTTGTGCGTGATCAGCGAGAGCACCGAGAAATCGACCGGACGCAAGCCGTAAGGGGCCATCCGCTGCATGAAATCACCGATCACGACCAGAGCCGCGCGGCGGGCGTTGTAGCCCAGCAGACTTTCCAGGTAGCTGCTGTCCACCCGGCTCACTGAGGGCGGCAAAGCGGGGTCAGCTTGGCTCATCGCAATTGCGCTTGCCCGCAGCGCTGCATTGCGCCGTGAGGGTCTTGATCCACATGTCGAATTCAGGCAGCACCCGCTGCTGCAGTGCCGCCGGCGCCTGCCAGCGCTCGTTGTCGGGGCCGGCGGCAGCTTCGATGCGGGCCCAGGCCCAGGACAGCAGGGCCAGCGCGAGGAGTCTCAGGTAATCATCGGCGGCCTGATAGGGCAGCGCCGGGTCTGAGCTGGCTGCGGCGCTGATCGCCTGGGTCAGCTGCTTGAGCTGGGCGAAACGATGGCAGACCGCGAGGTCGGCAGCGCGGCCCGGCTCCAGTTCGGTTTCGAGTTCCTCCAGCATGCCAGCCAGCGCGGCACCGCCATCAGGGAGGACCTTGCGCAGCAGCAAGTCGATCGCCTGGATCTCGTTTGTGCCTTCATAGATCATCGTCACCCGGGCATCGCGCAGGATTTGTTCGATGCCCCATTCGCGGATATAGCCATGGCCGCCGAAGACTTGCAGGCATTCGCTGGCGCCATAGAAGGCCTGCTGGGTCAGCGCGGCTTTCAGCACCGGCGTAATCAGGGCGCACCAGCGCTGGGCGCTGGCCCGGCGTTCCGGATCCGGATGTTGCCGGGCCAGATCGAGTTCGATTGCGGTGCGGTAGGCCAGCAGGCGGCCGCCGTCGATCCAGCAGCGCTGGGTCTGCAGGATGCGTTGCATCGCCGGGTGCAGGGCGATCAGATCGGCAGGTTCGCGGCTGCTGCGGGCGCCGGGCGCGCGCATCTGGCGGCGCTCCTGCGAGTAGGCCGAGGCTTTCTGCCAGGCCGCCTCGAGCAGGCCCAGGCCCTGCATGGCCACATGCAGGCGGGCCGCGTTCATCATCACGAACATCGCGTTCAGGCCCTGGCCGGGCAAGCCGATGATCGAGCCGATTGCGGCATCAAAACGCATCGAGCAGGTCGGGCTGCCATGCAAGCCCATTTTTTCTTCGATATGGTCGCACAGCACCTGATTGCGGCTGGCATCGGGCAGCCATTTGGGCACCAGGAACAGGGACAGGCCTTTGGGCCCGGCCGGCGCATCGGACAGGCGTGCCAGCACCAGATGCACGATGTTGTCGCTCAGGTCATGCTCGCCGCCCGAGATGAAGATCTTGGCGCCGCTGATGCGGTAGCTGCCGTCCACTTGAGGTGTGGCCAGGGTGCGCAGCAGCCCGAGGTCGCTGCCGGCATGGGCTTCGGTCATGCACATCGTGGCCAGCCATTCGCCGCTGGCGATCTTCTGCAGGTACTGTGCTTTCAGCGATTGGCTGCCATGGTGCTTGAGGCAATCGTAAGCGCCATGCAGCAGGCCCGGCGCCATCGTCCAGCCATGGTTGGCGCCGCTGAGCATTTCGTACAAGACCGCCTCGAGCAAGACCGGCAGACCCTGACCGCCGTCCTCGCCCGCACAGGCCAGCGCCGGCCAGCCATTGCGCCAGAAGGCCTGATAAGCGTCCCGGAAGCCTGGCGGCGTGATCACTTCGCCGTCGACCCAGCGGCACCCCACTTGGTCGCCGACCTGCTGCAGCGGCGCAATCACGCTGGCGACGAACTTGCCCGCTTCGTCGACCACCTGGCGCATCAAGCCGGCATCGCTGTCGGCAAAAGCAGGCAGGGGCTGCAGTTGTGCGGGCGCGTTCAGGACCTCGTGGATGAGGAAATGAATGTCGTCCAAAGGGGGCTGGAAGTTCATCGCTGTGCCGGCTCGTTGTTGGAAAGATATGACAGCGCCTTGACTGGCAAGGCGGGCCGGGATTACTCCATCTTCCAGTCGCCGTTGACGACCTTGACGATCACGCCGGTCTCATTCGTATAGCCCCAATGGTCGTCCTTGGTCCAGTTCATCACGCCATGGGCAAACACCGTGCGGCCCATGGTTTCGAAGGCATCGCGCAGTGCCAGGCGGAATTCCTTGGTGCCGGGCTTGGCTTTCTTTAAGGCCAGCGGAAAGGCTTTTTCCATCACCACCACGGCATCGTAGGCATGGCCGGCAAACTGGTTGCGGCTGCCGACACCATAGGCCTTGTCGTAGCTCTGGGCGAAGTCCAGGGCGAGCTTTTTCGACGGATGGCTTTCGGGCAGTTGTTCTGGCGCGATCACCGGACCCGACACGACATAAGTGCCTTCCACGCTCTTCATCGGAATACCCAGGCCCGAAGCCGGTCCGCTCAGCGGCAGGCTGACGCCGATGGTGATGTCGGCGATGACTGCCTGTGAGGCCAGGACCGCAACGGCAGCGGCAAGGATGGTTCTGCAATTCTTCATTGTTTGTCTCCTGATGGGCGAGGTGGGCAGGACGGGGAATTCAACAGCTCAGCGGCACATGGCCTTGATGTCTTCGGGGACGGGGATGGCTTTGATACGGTCGGGCTCACCCGGTACGCGTACGCAAAAGACGCGGGTTTCGCTGCCTTCGCAGAGCAGGTCGTCACCCCGCATCACCACATGTTTGTGCACGAAGACCTTGTCGCGCCATTCCTGCACCGAGGTGTGGATCTGCAGCGTTTCGCCATAGGTCGCGGTGCGCTTGAACTTGGTCTGGATTTCGAGCAGCGGCGTGCCGATGATGCCGGTGGTCTTGACCAGCTCGCGCCAGGGTGCAAGGCCGCATTGGATGAAGAAATTCACCGATGAAGCATCCATCCAGCGGGAGAAATTCGGATAGAAAACGATCCCGGCCGGGTCGCAATCGCCGAAGCTGACCTGGACTTCGAAGACGATGGTTTTTGGGGCTTCTTGCATGATCGGCGGCTCAGCGTGGTGCCATGCGCAGCGCGCCATCCAGACGGATGACCTCGCCGTTCAAATGCGTATTGGTGACGATATGGCAGGCCAGTTGTGCGAACTCATCCGGTTTGCCCAGTCTTGCGGGGAAAGGGATGCTGGCTGCCAGCGAGGCCTGGATGCCTTCAGGCAGGGTCTTCATCAAGGGCGTGGCAAATAGGCCAGGCGCGATGCTGCAGACCCTGATGCCATGCTGGGCCAAGTCGCGCGCCATCGGCAAGGTCATGCCGACCACCCCGCTCTTGGAGGCGCTGTAGGCCTGCTGCCCGACCTGGCCGTCAAAGGCCGCGACCGAAGCCGTGAAGACCATCACGCCGCGCTCGCCATCTTCCATCGGATCGAGCTTGGCACAGGCCGCGGCAAACAGCCTGGCGGCGTTGTAGGTGCCGATCAGGTTGACGTTGACAACGCGGACAAAGTCTTCCAGCGGCGCCGGGCTGCCGTCCCTGGCGATCAGGCGTTTGGCCGCGCCGATGCCGGCAATGCTCATCAGGATGCGCGCTGGCCCGATGGCTGCCGCAGCCTTGTCGAGCGCCGCCTGCAGGCTTTGGCTGTCGGTGACGTCACATTGGCAAGCAATGGCCTTGCCGCCTTGCGCATTGATTTCGGCCGCCACGCGCTCGGCGCTGATCAGATTCAGGTCGAACAGGGCGACGCTGGCACCGAGTTGCGCGAGTTCACGGGCGGTGGCCTCGCCCAGGCCCGAGCCTGCGCCGGTGACGATGGCTGATTGAGCTTGAATTTTCATGGTGTTGCTCTGGAAGTTGTCGTTGCTTAATGCCGTAGTCAGGCCGCGGCCGGGTTTTCAAGCAGCAAGGCGATGCCCTGGCCGCCGCCAATGCAGGCCGAGCCGATGCCGTAACGCAGGCCCGAGCGCTGCATCTCGCGCGCCAGCGTGATCGTCAGGCGCAAGCCGGTAGCGGCCAGCGGATGGCCCAGCGCGATCGCGCCACCGTTGACATTGAGGCGGTTCATGTCGAGCCCCAGCTCCTGTGCCACCGACAAGGTCTGCGCGCCCTGCGCTTCATTGATTTCGAAGCAGCCGATCTGCTCCAGCCGCAGTCCGGTGCGCTGCAGCAGCAGGCGGATCGCCGGTGCCGGGCCGATGCCCATGATCTCCGGCGGCACGCCGACCACGGCGGCAGCGACCACGCGCGCCAAAGCCTTTTTGCCCTGCGCCTTGGCATAGGCGCCAGACGACACCACCGCAGCGGCAGCGGCATCGACCAGGGCCGAGCTGTTGCCACCGGTCTGTACGCCACCTTCATAGACCGGACGCAGCTTGGCCAGCACCTCGACCGGCGAGGCGCGCACATGGCTGTCGAGCGTGACTTCGGTGAGCTTGCCCTGCAGCTTGATGCCGCGCGGCTGATAGCCGTCGAGCAGGAATTTTTCGCTGATCACCGGCACGATTTCGCCGGCATGGAATTCCCTCGCCGCCAGCGCTTTGGCGAAGGA
This sequence comes from Roseateles sp., assembly GCA_044357665.1. GTDB lineage: Bacteria > Pseudomonadota > Gammaproteobacteria > Burkholderiales > Burkholderiaceae_C > Paucibacter_A. The sequence goes on from JBIKPD010000004.1 coordinate 28,697, forward strand.
CTGGCTGGCAAATTCATCCACCTGTTGGCGCGTAATGCCGTATTTGCGGGCCAGGTTTTCGGCCGTCTGGATCATGTTGATGCCGGCCGCCGAGTCCTTCAGGGCTTCCCAGAGGAAGTCCTTGAAACCGACCGGCGCACCGAGCTTGAAGCCGTTGCGATGTTCGAATGAAGCGATCGGGTTGCGCGTCATGTTCTCGCTGCCGACAACCAGCACGGCTTCGCAAGCGCCGCTCTGGATCTGCTCGCCAGCCTGGCGGAACAGCTCGAAACCGGTGCCGCAGATGCGCTGCGCCATCAACGCCGGCACTTCAACTGGCACGCCGGCATAGAGGCCGATATGGCGCGGCAGCATGAACTGTTCGAAGTCGCCAGGTGCCATATTGCCGGCAATCACTGAACCGATATGGTCGCCCGGTACGCCGGCGCGTGCCAACGCCGCACGCGCGGCCTTGATGCCCAGATCGGTCGGCGAGATATGGCCGAACGCGCCGCAATAGTCGACCAGCGGCGTGCGCACACCGTCGAGCATCCAGATGTCGTCGAATTGCGAGAAAAAACCTTGGCTCATGGGTCGCTGTTCTTTCAGTTTGAATGCGGGAAAAGAATCGATGGCAGCGTGTTGTCATGCAGCGCCTGCACCAGCTGGGCGCGGTGCGCAAGCACGGCGGCCTGGTTGATCGAGCCCTTGTCGGTGATCTCGCCGCGGTCCAGCGTCGGCGGCTCGGCCAGCAGGCATAAACGCGCAATCCGGCTGGCGCTGCCGGTCGACTGAGCTGCCAGCGCATCAAGCAACTGCTGGAACTGCGCCAGCACCGGCGCCGCTGCCAGCACTTCGCTCATCGCAGCACCTGCGCCGAGGCCGCTCAGCGCGCGCACCGCCTGGGTCGGGAACACCATCGCGCCGACTTCCTTCATGTTCATACCGGTCAGCACCACGTCCTGGATATAGGGAGCACCGGCGCCGATGATCCTGGCGCGCAGCGGCCCGACGCTGACGAAGGTGCCGGTGGCGAGCTTGAAGTCCTCGGCAATACGGCCGTCGAACTTCAGACCCTGGTGGATGTCGGCCGGATCGATCCACTTGACCGCGTCGCCCGAGCAGAAGAAGCCCTCGGCGTCGAAATGGCGGGCGGTTTCCTGCGGCGCGCGCCAATAGCCGGGGGTGATGTTGGGGCCGCGGTAGCGCACTTCGGTTTTGCCGTCGACTTCGACCAGCTTGAGTTCCAGGCCCGGTGTCGGTACGCCGAGATCGCCGGCCTTGACGGCGGGGCTGGTGACGAAGATGGCAAACGGCCCGGATTCGGTCATGCCCAGTCCGGTACTCATGACGATGCGCTCGCCGATTTCCTGCTCGGCCGAGGCGAACAGGCTGTCCCAGACCGGCTGGGCCAGCGCTGCGCCGGCATAGAAGAACATCTGCACGCGCGACAGCAACTGCTTTCTCAGCGCGGCGTCGTTTTGCATCGCTAGGGCGATTGCTTCGAAGCCGGTCGGCACATTGAAGTAGACCGTCGGCGCGATTTCGCGCAGATTGCGCAGGGTCTCGCCCATCAAGGCCGCTGTCGGCTTGCCATCGTCGATGTACAGGGTGCCGCCGTGAAACACCACCATGCCGAAATTGTGATTGCCGCCGAAGGTGTGGTTCCAGGGCAACCAGTCAACCAGCACCGGCGGCGCCTGCGTCAGCACCGGCATCGACTGCGCCATTTGCTGCTGGTTGGCGCACCACATGCGCTGCGTATTGATCACCGCCTTGGGCAGCTTGGTCGAGCCGCTGGTGAAGAGGAATTTGACGATCGTGTCGGGGCCGGTGGCCTGCATCGCCGCATCGACGGCAGGCGTCGCCACCGTGGTGAGCAGCTCGGTGAATGTGCTGCTGGCGCGGCCCTCGAGCTGGCCTGAGTTCAGCATCACTTCGACATCGCTGCCCACGGTGGCCAGAATCGCCTTGCCATAGCGTTCAGCATCGGCCGCAAAGACCAGGCCCGGCAGGACGGTGGCGAGCACATGGCGCAGCTTCTCGAAGTCCTGGCTGACCAGCGAATAGGGTGGCGAAGTCGGCACGAAAGGCACGCCGGCCAGCATGCAGCCGAGCGCCAGCAAGGCATGCTCGAGGCTGTTCTCGGACAGGATCACCACCGGGCGCTCAGCGCTCAGACCGCGGTTGATCAGGCCCTGCGCGATGCAGCGGGCGCTGGCCCAGGCCTGGGCATAACTGACATGACGCCAATCGCCCAGACTGCCGTCAGACAGCTTCTGGCGCCGCGCCATGAAAGTACGCTCGGGTGCGACCTGCGCCCAATGCTGCAGGCGATCGGTCATGCGCTGCGGATAGTCGTGCAAGGCTTGCTCGGCCTGCAGATACTGCACGCCAGCCGCACCTTGGCGCAATTGCACGCGGTTCACGCCGAAGCTCAGCGGCCGGTATTTCGGGGTCATGCCTGGTCTCCTGCTGCGCCGCGAACTTTTGTCGCTTTTGACGCTTTATGCTTTTTTGACTTTTGCCGCGCGGCCCTCGAGGAAGTCGCGCACGCGCTGCTTGGCTTCGGGCGCGCTCTGGGCGATCGCGGCCATCATGGCTTCGGTCATGAAGCCCTGATCGGCCGGTTGATCGGCGATCCGCGGCAGCACATGGGTCAGCGCATAGTTGGTCAGCGGCGCGTTCTGCGCGATCCGCTGCGCCAACTCCAGCGCCTTGGCAAAGGCGTTGCCTTGCGGCACCAGGTATTGCGCCAGGCCGATGCGTTCGCCTTCCTGCGCGTTGTAGACGCGCCCGGTCAGCATCATGTCGGTCATCCTTGCGACACCGATCAGGCGCGGAATCCGCACCGATCCGCCACCGCCGACGAAGATGCCGCGCGAGCCCTCGGGCAGAGCGTAGAAAGTCGTTTCGTCGGCCACCCGGATATGGCAGGCGCTGGCCAGTTCGAGGCCGCCGCCGACCACCGCACCCTGCAGCGCCGCGACCACCGGCACCGGGCCGAACTGCAGGCTTTCAAGCGCGGCATGCCACATGCGCGAATGCATCAGGCCCTGGCCGGCATCGCGCTCCTGCAACTCGCTCAGATCCAGCCCGGCGCAGAAATGCTCACCTTCCCCGGCGATGACTGCGGCCCTGATGCCGGCGGGCATCTTTTCGAACAGCTCGCGCAGCGACATGATCAAGCCATCGTTGAGCGCATTGCGCTTGGCCGCCCTTGTCAGCCGGATGACGGCGATTTCCTGCTGCTCGCCGCAGCGTTCAAAGTGGATGGGTGGCTTGGTCATCGATTTCCTGCCCGGCTTTAATGGGCTTGATTATGGTTATACGTTATAACCAAATCAATGGCTTGGCTGGCGTTTCTTGTCGGTGTTTACCCCTTGCAACGCTGCTGCATGATCAGGCCGCCAAGGCGGCGCGCTCGAGCGCATCGATGAACATCTTCGGTACATCGAAGCCGGTCTGGTCGGTGATTTCCTGGAAACAGGTCGGGCTGGTGACGTTGATTTCGGTCAGGCAGTCACCGATCACATCAAGCCCGACCAGCAGCAGGCCGCGCGCGGCCAGCAAGGGCCCGAGCGCTTCGGCGATCTCGCGGTCGCGCGGGCTGATCGGCTGGGCCACGCCCTTGCCGCCCACGGCCAGGTTGCCGCGGATCTCGCTGCCTTGCGGAATCCGCGCCAGGCAAAAGGGCACGACTTCGCCGCCGATCACCAGCACGCGCTTGTCGCCGGCCTTGATCTCGGGCAGGTAGCGTTGCACCATGATGGTCTCGGCGCCGCCCTTGTTGAGGGTCTCGACGATGGCGCCGAGGTTCAGCCCGTCGGGGCCGACGCGGAAGATGCCCATGCCACCCATGCCGTCGAGCGGCTTGAGGATGATGTCGCCATGCTCGGCATGGAAGGCGCGCACTGCGGCCTCGTTGCGGGTCACCAGCGTCGGCGGGCAGAACTGCGGAAACTCCAGCAACGCGAGTTTTTCCGGATGGTCGCGCAAGGCTGAAGGCTTGTTGAAGACCCGGGCGCCTTCGCGTTCGGCCTGTCCGAGCAGATGGGTGGCGTAGAAATACTCGCTGTCGAAAGGCGGATCCTTGCGCATGATGACGGCATCGGCATCGGCCAGTGCGAGCTCGGCCGTGGTGGCCACCGTGAACCAGGCATCGGCCTCACCGGTCAAGGTGATCGCGCGTGCGGCCCGCGCCACCACCCGGCTGCCTTGGCGCCAGACCAGATCCTGTGGCTCGCAAGCCCAGATCTGGTGGCCGCGCCGCGCCGCTTCGCGCATCATCGAAAAAGTCGTGTCCTTGTAGGTCTTGAATGACTCCAGCGGATCGGCAACAAACAGCAGTTTCATCGAGTTCAGTCCTTGAAGCAAATTTGGAGAAGTGTTGCATTAAACGCGCCAGCCTGCCCGTTTGGCCCGTGGGGATTGATTTGTGACAGATTTTTGGCGAGGGTCGACCTTGTTTCGCTTACTATCGCAGCGCTGGCGAGGCCTGCCAGCAGAGCCAAAAAACCGCCAATCTGGCGGCGAAGCCAGGGTTCGGCCCATCTGCCGGCGCCTTGCTTCATGGCCCTTGATGCAAGCCTTGCCATGTGCCGATTTCTTGCCTATGTGGGCGATGCGATATTTCTCGACGAGTTGGTGTGCAAGCCGCAGCATTCGCTGGTGCGCCAGTCGCTGCGCGCCGATGAGGCCAAGGCGGTGACGAATGGCGATGGTTTCGGCATCGGCTGGTATGGCGATCGGCAGGCGCCGGGCGTCTACCGCGAGGTGATGCCGGCCTGGTCGGACGAGAACCTGCTGGCCTTGTGCGCAAATGTGCGCTCGAAACTTTTTTTCGCCCATGTGCGCGCCGCTACCGGCACCGGCATCGCGCGGCAGAACTGCCATCCGTTCCGTTACGGGCCCTATCTGTTCATGCACAACGGCCAGATTGGTGCTTATGGCCAGCTGCGCCGCACGATGGAGGCGCGCCTGCCCGATCATCTGTATGCCGAGCGCAAGGGAGCGACCGATTCGGAGCTGATGTTCCTGATGATCATCGACCTGATGGCTGGTGGCGTCACGGTAGCCGACGCGGTCAGCCAGGTGCTTGAATTGGTGCTGGCGATGATGGCAAAGGTCGGCGCGACCCAGCCACTGCGCTTTGCCGCTGTGCTGGCCGACGGCCAGCAAATGCATGCCTTCCGTTTCGCCAGCGACGCCAAGGCGCCGACGCTGTATCTGCAACGGCAGGCTTCAGGCGGGCTGGTGCTGGCTTCCGAGCCCTTGGTCGACGACCATGAAGGCTGGGAATTGCTGCCGCAGGGTACGGTGATGCGGCTCAGCGCCGAGGGTTGCCACAGCCATCAATTGTCACCGGCCAACCCGATCGAAGCGCTGGCAGCCGCCTGATCAGATTTCGACTTTGGAGCCCAGCTCGACGATGCGGTTGGTCGGCAGGTGCAGGAAGTCGGCCGCTGCGGCCGCGTTGCGGTGCATGCTGGCAAAGAGTTTTTCACGCCACATCGACATGCCGCTGCCGATCGTCGGGATGACGATGTCGCGCGACAGGAAATAGCTGGTTTCCATCTCTTCCAGAATGACGCCTTCCGCCGCCAGCATGCTCAGGGCTTCGGGCACATCGGGCTCGTTCTTGAAGCCGAAATTCAGGCTGACCGCCCAGCAGTCGCGGCCCAGGCTCTCGACCTGTACGCGCTTGTCGAATCCGACCCAGGGCACTTCATGGTGCTTGACGTTGACGAACAGGTTCTGCTCATGCAGCACCTTGTTGTGCTTGAGGTTGTGCAGCAGGGCATTGGGCGTGACGCCGACTTCGGCCGACAGGAACACGGCCGTGCCCGACACACGCACCGGCGGGTGGGCGAAGACGGCCTCGAGGAAGCTCGGCAAGTCGATCGCGTCCTCGCGCAACTTGTTGCTGAGCAGGCTGCGGCCCTGCCTCCAGGTCAGCATCAAGGTGAACATGCCGACGCCGATCATCAGCGGGAACCAGCCGCCGGCAATCAGCTTGAGCATGTTCGAGGCCAGGAAGGTGACGTCGATGCAGAAGAAGAAGCAGGTGGCGGCAAGGCACAGCCACAAGGGGTATTTCCAGCCGTAACGGATCACGAAGAAGGTCATCACCGTCGTGATCGTCATGTCGATCGTCACCGCGATGCCGTAGGCGCCGGCCAATTTGCTGCTGCTGCCGAACAGCACGACGGCCAGCACGATGAAGACAAACAGACCCCAGTTGACGAAGGGCACATAGATCTGGCCGATGTCGCGCACCGAAGTGTGCAGGATGCGCATGCGTGGCAGGATGCCCAATTGGACCGCCTGCTTGGTGACCGAGAAGGCGGCGGTGATCAAGGCTTGCGAGGCCACCACGGCGGCCATCGTGGCGAGCGCGAACAAAGGTATCTCGGCCCAGGCCGGTGCCAGCCTGAAGAACGGGTTCTTGATCGCTTCCGGATGTTCGAGCAGCATCGCGCCCTGGCCGAAATAGTTCAGCACCAGAGCCGGCATGACGACGCAGTACCAGGCGATGCGGATCGGCTGTTTGCCAAAATGACCCAGATCGGCATAGAGCGCTTCGCCGCCGGTGACGACCAGCACAACCGCGCCGAGCGCTACGAAGGCGGCCAATTTATGCGCCATGCAAAACGAAAACGCGTAGTACGGATTGACGGCGATGAGGATATGTGGATTCGCGAGGATATGCGGCAGGCCGAGTGCGGCAATCACCGCAAACCAGACCAGCATCACCGGCCCGAAGGCCTTGCCGATGCCGCCGGTGCCGAAACGCTGGACCGCGAACAAGCCGGCCAGCACCACCAGGGTCAGCGGCACGATCAAGTCGTGATACTCGGGCGCATAGACATCAATGCCCTCGACTGCGCCGAGCACGGTCATCGCCGGCGTGATCACTGCATCGCCATAGAAAATCGCCGTGCCGAAAAGCCCCACCGTCAGGAGCACATTGCGCAGTCTGGGCTTGTCGTTGACCGCATTGGTGGCCAGCGCCAGCATCGCGATCAGACCGCCTTCGCCATGATTGTCGGCACGCAGGATCAGCAGCACATACTTGATCGAGACGATGATCGTCATGGTCCAGAAGAGCAGCGAGAGCACGCCGAGGATATTGTCCGTAGTGGGGGCCACATGGCCGCCATGGAAAACTTCCTTTAGCGCGTAGAGCGGGCTGGTGCCGATGTCGCCATAGACCACGCCCAGGGCGCCGATGGTCATACCGGCCAGTGCAGAGGGGCTGCGCCCCGATTGTGCAGAACTCACGTGAACTTCCCGGCGGTTTGGGCCGGGTTCATCAAAACGCGCATTTTGCTCTAAAAATTGTGCATTGCATCAATTTACTTGCCAGCAGCAATTGCGCCCGGCGGATCTTCATCAGTAGGACTCGGCTTCGGGGTCGGTAACTTCGAGCTCATAACTGGCCGCCAGCATCGCCAGGCGAGCGATCACCCCGTACATATAAAAGCGGTTCGGTGGACTGGCACCGGGCTTTTCGCCGGGCCGGGGCAGGTGCGACGAACGGGCGAAAGCCAGCGGCACGAAGCTGGCACCCGGCGCGTTGAGGTTCTCATCGACGCCGCGTTCGGCATGGACGCGGTAAAAGCCGCCGACCACATAACGGTCGACCATATAGACCACCGGTTCGGCCACCGCCTCGTTGACGCGCTCGTTGGTCGGCACGCCTTCCTGGATGATCACCTCGGTGACATCGTGGCCGTCCTTGACCACCGACATCTTGTTGCGCGTCAGCCGGCTAAGGTCGACCAGTTCCTTGGCGTCGCGCACCGTCATCACGCCCATGCCATAGGTGCCGGCATCGGCCTTGATGATGACAAAAGGCTTCTCCTGGATGCCATATTCCTTGTATTTGCGCCGGGTCTTGGTCAGCACGGCATCGGTCTGGGTCTGCAAGGCCTCGAGCCCTTCGCCTTCGCTGAAGTCAAGCCCGTTGCAAGCCGCAAACATCGGGTTGATCAGCCAGGGGTCCATGCCCAGCAGCTTGGAAAAACGCTTGGCCACCTCTTCATAGCAGCGGAAATGCTTGCTCTTGCGGCGCACCGCCCAGCCGGCATGCAGCGGCGGCAATAGGTATTGCTCGTGCAGGTTTTCAAGCAATTTCGGAATGCCGGCCGACAAGTCGTTGTTGAGCAGGATCGTGCAGGGGTCGAAATCCTTCAAACCAAGCCTGCCGCGCGTGCGCAGCAGCGGCTCCAGCGTCAGCGAACTGCCATCGGCGAGTTGCAATTCGGTCGGCGCGGTGATGGCCTCGTCGAGACTGCCCAGCCTGACATTCAAGCCGGCCTGGGTGAAGATGCGCACCAGTGTCGCGACATTGCTGAGATAGAAGGTATTGTGCGTGTGGTTTTCGGGAATCAGCAGCAGATTCTTGGCTTCGGGGCAGATCTTTTCGATCGCTGCCATCGCGGCCTGGACCGCCAGCGGCAGCGTGGCCGGGTTCAGGTTGTTGAAGCCGCCGGGGAATAGATTGGTGTCAACCGGCGCCAGCTTGAAACCGGCATTGCGCAGATCGACCGAGCTGTAGAACGGTGGCGAATGCTCCATCCATTCGAGCCGGAACCAGCGTTCGATCGCCGGCATCGATTCCAGCATGCGCTGTTCGAGTTCGTTGATCGGGCCGGTCAGAGAGGTAGTGAGATGTGGAACCATGGCAAATGCTCGGAGAGCGAGTCCAGAATAGGATCCGCTTTGACAAGTAGCATAGCTTGGGTTGGAGTCAGCAAAGCCAAGTCCGGGTGTCAGGGTAAATTACCGTTCGCGCAGAGGACTTGTCGAACAATAGGACTGTTGCTCAGTCCGGCAGCCGTTTTTTCCATCTTCCGGTTCGCCTAATTTACCGCTGTCAGCCGAGAATCCCGCCATGACCAAACCTTCCGACAACAAATCCAGCCATGCCGCCGACGCCGAGATTGCCGGCATGAAAAAGGGCCTGACCAGCTATGGCGACCAGGGCTTTTCGCTGTTTTTGCGCAAGGCTTTCATCAAGGGTGCCGGTTTCACCGATGCGGCGCTTGACCGGCCGGTGATTGCCATTGCCGATACCGGCAGCGATTACAACCCCTGCCATGGCAATTCGGCGCAGCTGGTCGAGGCCGTCAAGCGCGGCGTGATGCTGGCCGGCGGTTTGCCGATGGCCTTCCCGACGATCTCGGTGCATGAGAGCTTTGCCGCACCGACCAGCATGTATTTGCGCAACCTGATGGCGATGGATACCGAGGAAATGATCCGTGCCCAGCCGATGGACGCGGTGGTGCTGATCGGCGGCTGCGACAAGACCGTGCCGGCCCAGTTGATGGGCGCGGCATCGGCCAATCTGCCGGCAATCCAGCTGATCACCGGCTCGATGCTGACCGGCTCGCACCGTGGCGAGCGGGTGGGCGCCTGCACCGATTGTCGCCGCTACTGGGGCAAATTCCGCGCTGGCGAGATCGACGCCGACGAGGTCGCCGAAGTCAACAACCAGCTGGTCGCCAGCGTCGGCACCTGCTCGGTGATGGGCACGGCCAGCACGATGGCCTGCATCGCCGAAGCGCTGGGCATGACGATGCCAGGCGGCGCATCGCCACCAGCGGTCACGTCCGACCGCATCCGCATTGCCGAGCAGACCGGCGCACAGGCGGTGCAAATGGCCCGCGACCGGCTGACGATAAACAAGATCCTGACGCCGGCTGCGTTCGAGAACGCGCTGCGTGTGCTGCTGGCGATCGGCGGCTCGACCAATGGCATCGTCCATCTGGCGGCGATTGCCGGCCGGGTTGGCCTGGACATCGACATGCAGGCGCTCGACCAGATGGGCCGCGAGACGCCGGTGCTGCTCGACCTGAAACCATCGGGTCAACATTACATGGAAGATTTCCACAAGGCCGGCGGTATGGCCACGCTGCTGCGCGAGCTCAAGCCCTTGCTGCGGCTCGATGCGCTGACCGTCACCGGTCGCACGCTGGGCGAGGAACTCGAGCGCGCGGGC
>JBIKPD010000388.1:0-3891 GCA_044357665.1 Roseateles sp.
AGGCGATTTGCGGAAAGTCGGGCGTGAGCGTCTGAGTCAGGTCCACCACGCGGATGCCCCCGCTGCTGAGTGCGCTGGCCAGGGCGGCAAGAAGTTGGGTGTTGTTCATCATGGTCATCCGCCTGCAGCCAGTTCGCGCTCCAGCACCTTGGGGTTTTCGCGCCACCGCTCCAGCCACTCTTGCGCCACGTCGCCCGGGTAGACATCTTCGATGCCATCGCGCAGTGCCTTAAGGATGGCATTGGCAACGGCCTCGGGCGTGAGCTTGGGCGGTGGCAGGTTTTGATTCCATTCGTCGTCGATCGGTCCGGGGAAGACATGGACCACGCGGATACCCGCAGGCCGCATCTCCGCACGCAGGCATTGCGAGAGTGAATGCGCCGCCGCCTTGCTGGCCGAGTAAGTGCCGTGCGGCGGAAAATTGGCCAGTGCGTAGATCGACAGCAGATTGACCCATGCGGTGGCACCGATCGTGCCGTCGGCTGCCCGGCCCCTGAGCGCGGGGCCGAACTCCTGCGCCAGGCGCAGCAGGCCGAAGTAGTTGATGTCCATCTCGGCCTTGGCAGCGTCAGTGCCGCGGCGAGCGGCGATGCCGAAGCTACGGTGCAACTCGGCGTTGTTGATGACGATGTCGACTTTGCCGCCGATCTCGCCGGCGAGTTCGGTCACCGAGCGCCCGTTGGTCAGATCCAGTGGCACCAGCGTCACCTGCGGCAGCGCCGTGATGTCGTCCAGGCCGGGCATCTTCTTCCAGGGTTCGGCATGGCCCACCCACACGATGTCGGCCCCGGCCTTGACCAGCGAGCGCACCAGCGCCTGGCCGACGCCGGTCTTGCCGTCGGTGACCAGCACTTTGCGGAACCTGGGGTCGCTCGTCATCTCGCGCAGCATCTTGTCGTCAGCCATGTTCTGTGTCTCCGATGGAGGAAATCCGATCACCACGGCGCGGCCAGCGCGGTCCAGGCGGGCGCCGACCGTCACGCGCTGGGGCTTGTCGCCGACGTCGCCATGCAGGTGCACCATCAGCGTCGGTCCGGCGTCCAGATGTACCAGGCCCAGGCGCCATGGCAGGCGCTCGCGGAAGAAGAGGTCGTTGCTGTGGTGGAGCGTCGTGGTTGCGAGCAACTGCCCGGCACCCGATTGCGGCCGCCACTTCAGGCGCGGCGAGACGCAGGCGCAGCAGGCTTCACGCGGCGGGTATTGCACGGTGGCGCAGTCCTCGCAGACCTGCAACTCGAAGCGGCCCTCGGCGGCGGCCACCGTCAGCCCCATCGCCACGCGGCTGCGGGCCCAGGGAGGCAGGTTCATCTGCCTTGTGCGCAGGATCGGGTTCTTGCGCTTGGGGCGCATCAGGGGCATGGTCATGCGAGTCTCCTCATGACGAGCGCCCCAGGATCGCCGCGCCGGTGCACAGGCAACGGTCGTAGGTCACCATACCGAAACCGCCGATCAGGCCGAGCTGAGCGTCCTTCACCGCGCGGCCCTCGGCGTGGTTGGTGAGCTGCCGAATCGACTCGGTCACTCCCATGAAGCCACCCGCCGCACCGGCCTGACCGGTGGAGAGCTGGCCGCCGGAGGTATTGATGGGGAAGTCGCCTGCGAACGTCATACCGTGGGCGCGCACGAAGGCCGGGCCCTCGCCCTTGTCGCAAAAGCCCAGATCCTCGCACTGGATCATCACGATGACGGGATAGTCGTCGTAGGCCTGTAAAAAATCAATGTCAGCCGGCTTTGCATCGGCCATCGCATAGAGCTCGGCGCGGTCGACCAGCCAGCCGCCGCGTTCCATCACGGGGTCGGTGGAAAAGGCGTTGTGGCGCTCGATTGCGCCACGCATCGTGGCAAAGGGCAGGCCGAGGTCGCGGGCGCGCGCCTCGCTCATCACCAGGAAGGCCTCGGCCCCGGCGCAGGGCATCACGCAGTCGAACAGGTGGATCGGGTCGGCGATGGGCCGCGCGGCCAAGTACTCGTCCAGCGTCAAAGGCTTCTTGAACATGCGCGAACCATAGGCCAACGCGTTGGTGCGCTGGTCGACGCAAATGCGGCCGAAGTCCTCGCGCAGCGCCCCGTACTTGTGCATGTAGTTGGCGGTGATGAAGGCGAATATAGCGTTGGGGCCGCCCGAGCCGTAGGGGTAGGTCGCGTCACGCGCGAAACTGCTGAAGCTGCCGAGCATCATGCGAAACGAATCGACTTGGTTGGTGTCCGCGGCCACGCAGGCGACGATGCTGGCGTCACCCGCCTGAACCGCACGCGCGGCGCGACGTAATGCCATCACGCCGCTGGCGCCACCGGTGGGGATGTGGTCGAGCCAGCGCGGCGAGAGGCCCAGGTGCTGAGTGACGCCCACCGCCGTGTCGGGTCCGAGGGAGAAGCTGCTCACCGTGAGGCCGTCGATCTGCTCCTTGGGCACGCCGCTTTGTTTGATCAGCGCCTGGATCGCCTGACCGAGGAACCAGTGGGCGCTGCGCGTCGAGTAACGCATGTAGGGCACCGTAACCGGCACGGCGACGGCGATGCCTTCGTAACCCTTGCGTGTGGTGATGTTTGCCATCATCCGAGCTGGCGCTTCTTCATCGCCCGAGTATCGACGCAGTGCGACTGACCCGGCAGCGCCAGGGCCAGCGCTTTGAGCTCGCCACGCTGAATCTTTTGCGACGCGGTCAGCGGCAGGGCATCGAGAAAGGCCACGTAGCCAGGCGCCTTGTAGTAGGCCAGGCGCCCCAAGGCATGTTCGACGATGCTGGTGGCCAGCGCCGCATGGTCGGCTTCGGCAATGACCTCGCGCAGCACCACACAAGCCAGCACCTCGTCGCCGCGCAAGGGATCGGGCGTTGCAGCCACCGCGCTGGTCTTCACGGCGGGGTGCTGGTTGAGCACGCTTTCCACTTCCACGGCCGAGATGTTCTCGCCGCTTCGGCGAATCACGTTCTTGCGCCGGTCGATGAAGTGCAACAGTCCCTGCGCGTCGCGCTGCACGATGTCGCCGGTGTGGAACCAGCCTTGAGCCCATGCCTCATCCGTGGCTTGCGCGTCCTTCAGGTAGCCGGCAAAGAAGCCGTAACGCGGGTCGACCCCGGCGTGGCGCACCCAAAGCTCGCCTGGCTGATCGATGGCGGCCTCATTGCCGTCATCGGCGACTATTCTGACCTCGACGTCGGCGCCTTCCCGGCCAAAGCAACTGGTGCCCACACAGCGCGGTTCGTCGTGGGCCATGACTACCGCACCAGCGCCGGTCTCGGTCATCGCCCAGGCTTCGAGCAGCGGGAAGCCGAATCGCTGTTCAAAGGGTGCATGCAAGGCCTTGTCTACACCGGCACCGAAACCGAAGCGGACCGCGTGCCTCGTGTCGCCGGCAGGTTGCGCGGCTTTCATCAACATGGCCGGCATCACCCCGAGGTAATGCACGACGCTGGCTTGTGACTCGCGCACGCTGGCCCACCAACTGCCGGGATGGAAGCGATCGAGCACGATCAGACACCCCCCCGTGAGCACCATCGCCATCGCCGAGTAGGCCATCGCGTTCATGTGCACCAGTGGCAGCGGCGTGAGCATGCGTTCTTCACCTGCGCGCAGTGATGCCATGCCACCGATGCCGGCGTACCAGCGCCCGGCATGCAGAAAGTAGCGGTTGGGCAGGATGCAACCCTTGGGACGGCCCGTGGTGCCCGAGGTGTAGAGCAACGCGCATTCGGCTAGTTCGCCGATGGCACCGTGGGCATGATGCGATTCAACCGGTGCGTCCGGCGGTATCTGGCCATCGGCCATCAGCGCCAGGGTGCGGCCGGCCGCCGCGGCGGCAGCCCGCAAATCCTCGTGCCGCTGCGGCAAGGCCACAGCGAGTGCAATCTCCGAGTGCCCAACCAGATATTCGAGTTCCGCCGCGCGCAA
>JBIKPD010000428.1:0-3384 GCA_044357665.1 Roseateles sp.
CGGCATAACGGCCCTGCGAGGCATGCAGCTCGTCGCCAGCGGCGTAATGCGCCTGGCGCAGCGTTTCCAGGCCGGCCTCGACCTGGCGCAGCTCGGCCAAGCGGGATTCCAGCGCATTGACCGCGTCGAGATGTTCCTGCCTGACCCTGGCTTGCTCGCCGGTGGCGTCACGGTGCTTCAGGAACCAGAGCTGCTGCAGCTTGAGCGTGCCGCTGTCCTGCAAGCTGCGGTAAGTCGACGCCACCTGGGCTTGCTTTTCGAGCTTTTCCAGATTGCTGCCGAGCTCGCGCAGGATGTCGTCGACCCGGGTCAGGTTTTCACGCGTGTCACGCAAACGGTTCTCGGTCTCGCGCCGGCGTTCCTTGTACTTGGAAACACCGGCAGCTTCTTCGAGGAACATGCGCAGCTCTTCAGGCTTGCTCTCGATGATGCGGCTGATCGTGCCCTGGCCGATGATGGCATAGGCGCGCGGCCCCAGGCCCGTGCCGAGGAACACGTCCTGCACATCGCGGCGGCGCACGACCTGGTTATTGATGAAATAGCTCGACGCCCCGTCGCGGGTCAGCAGTCGCCTGACCGCGATCTCGGCAAACTGGTTCCATTGGCCGCCGGCGCGCGCATCCTCGTTGGAGAACACCAGCTCGACACTGGCGCGGCTGGCCGGCTTGCGGTTGCCCGAGCCGTTGAAGATCACGTCCTGCATCGATTCGCCGCGCAACTCCGAAGCCCGGCTTTCGCCCAGCACCCAGCGCACTGCGTCCATGATGTTGGATTTTCCGCAGCCATTCGGTCCGACCACGCCGACCAGCTGCCCGGGCAACTGGAAGACGGTCGGATCAGCAAAGGACTTGAAGCCCGAGAGCTTGATCGAATTCAGACGCATGGAAGCGGTTTGTTTGCAGCCCTTGCCTGGCAGGCTTCCCGAACCCGGAAGCCCCTTCTAAGCCATTGATTTACTTAAATAAAACGCCTTTTACCGGCACCCTACGGGGCTGGATGATAACATCGGGGATTACCCCAAATTAAACCTCAGGCCGGCCTTGTGCCGGCCTGCGTCGCTTCGATGGCCAAGATGAACCAGACCGCAAAGCCGCTTGCCAAGCCGGCAAGCAAGACCACCAGCAAAACGCCCAAGCGGGCCGCCGCATCCAGGATGCGCGAAATGCCTGCCAATCCGCCTTCGGCACCAAGCAAGGACTTGCTGGTTTTCCCGAATCCGGCGCCGCAGCGCGATTATGTGATCCAGTTCCAGGTGCCCGAGTTCACCTGCCATTGCCCGCTGACCGGCCAGCCCGATTTCGCCCATTTCACCATCGACATGATTGCCGACCAGCAATGCATCGAGCTGAAGAGCTTGAAGATGTATTTCTGGAGCTACCGCCATGAAGGCGCTTTCCACGAAAAAGTCACCAACACGATCCTCGATGACATCGTCGCCGTGGCGCAGCCCCGCTTCATCCGCATCACCGCCAAATGGTATGTGCGCGGCGGCATCTATACCAATCTGGTGGTCGAGCATCGCCAGACGGGCTGGCAACCGCAGCCGCGCGTCGAGCTGCCGGCCCATGGCTTCGCTTCGGGCATGCAAGGCTGAGTCAGCCCTAGACCGATGAACAATCTGCCCGCCTCTGCGTACAACCCGCTGCTCGACAAGCTGCATCCCTACCCGTTCGAGCGGCTCAAGGAGCTGATTGCCGGCATCGTGCCGAACCCCGCCTACAGGCCGATCAGCCTGGGCATCGGCGAACCCAAGCATCCGGCGCCCAAGCTGGTCGAGGACGCCTTGCTGGCCGGCTTGCAGGGGCTTTCGAGCTATCCCGCCACCGCCGGCACCCCGGCCTTGCGCGAATCAATCGCCGCCTGGCTGCACCGCCGCTACGGCCTGCAACTCGACCCGGCCAGCCAGTTGCTGCCGGTGAACGGTTCGCGCGAAGCCTTGTTTGCCCTGGCGCAGACGGTGATCGACCCGACAAGGCCGGGCGCCACCGTCGTCTGCCCGAATCCTTTTTATCAAATCTATGAAGGCGCAGCGCTGCTGGCCGGCGCGCAGACCGCTTTTGCCAACAGTGATCCGGCCAGGAACTTTGCCGCCAACTGGGACGAGATCAACACCGCCACCTGGGCCCGCACGCAACTGCTCTATGTCTGCTCGCCAGGCAACCCGACCGGCGCGGTGATGCCGCTGGACGAATGGAAGATGCTGTTCGAGTTGTCGGACCGCTACGGCTTCGTCATCGCTTCGGACGAATGCTATTCGGAGATCTATTTCCGCGACGAGGCGCCGCTCGGCGGCCTCGAAGCCGCCGCCAAACTTGGCCGCAGCGATTTCCGCAACCTGATCGCCTTCACCAGCCTGTCCAAGCGCTCGAACGTGCCGGGCATGCGCTCGGGCTTTGTGGCCGGCGACGCCGCCATCATCAAGCGCTTTCTGCTCTACCGCACCTACCACGGCAGCGCGATGAGCGGCCTGGTGCAAACCGCCAGCATTGCGGCCTGGGACGATGAGGACCATGTGATCGCCAACCGGGCCAAATACCGCGCCAAGTTTGCCCAGGTGACGCCGCTGTTGACCAGCCACCTCGATGTGGCCCTGCCCGATGCCGGTTTCTACCTCTGGGCCGCAATTCCAGCCCATCTGCATGGCGGTGATGACATCGCATTCACCCTCGATCTGCTGGCTCAATACAATGTCGCCGTGCTGCCGGGCAGCCTGCTGGCGCGCCAGGCCCATGGCGTGAATCCCGGCGCCGGCCGCATCCGCCTGGCCCTGGTGGCCGAAACGCCGGAATGTGTCGAAGCCGCCCAGCGTATCGCCGCCTATATCCAATCCCTTTGAATCAAGAGCCCACCATGACACAAGATCTGCAAATCATCATCGACCAGGCCTGGGAGGCCCGCGCCACCCTGAACGCCAGCAACGCGCCCGAAGTCCGCGAAGCGGTCGAGCATGTGATCGCCGAACTTGACTCGGGACGCCTGCGCGTGGCCGAGCGCCAATCGGTCGGCCAATGGCTGGTGCACCAATGGGTCAAGAAGGCCGTATTGCTGTCATTCCGCCTGAACGACAACCGCGTGATGGGCTCGGGCGACATGAGTTTTTATGACAAGGTGCCGAGCAAATATGCCGGCCTGTCGGAGGATCAATTCCGCGCCATCGGCGTGCGCGTGGTGCCACCCGCCGTGGCGCGCCGCGGCAGCTTCCAGGCCAAGAACGTCGTGCTGATGCCCTCCTACGTGAATATCGGCGCCTATGTCGATGAAAACACCATGGTCGACACCTGGGTGACGGTGGGCTCCTGCGCGCAGATCGGCAAGAACGTGCACCTGTCAGGCGGCGTCGGCATCGGCGGCGTGCTCGAGCCATTGCAGGCCAACCCGACGATC
>JBIKPD010000390.1:0-3854 GCA_044357665.1 Roseateles sp.
CAGAAACAGCGCCATTACGAAGCCTGCGCTTTGCCAGACGGCGGCGATCACCAGGCAGTAAATGGCTTTGTCAGGGTCAACTAACCAGCCGAAGCTGAAGTCGCTGAAGCCCCATTGCTGCATCAGCAACTCGAAGCCGGTGCCGGGGTTCAGGATCCATTTCCAGGCGGTGCCGGTGACGATGAAACTCAGCGCCATCGGATACAGGTAAATCGTCCGCAGCAAGCCTTCGGCGCGCAGCTTCTGATCGAGCAAGATCGCCAGCAGCAGGCCCAGACCCATGCCGCCGCCGATGAACAAAGCGCCGAAGATCAGCAGATTCTTCATCGCCACCCACCAGCGCTCGGATTCGAACAGCGCTGCATATTGCTGCAAGCCGGCGAACTCATAGCTGGGCAGCATGCGTGAATCGGACAGCGACAGATAGCCATTCCAGGCCATCAAGCCATAGATGAACAAGAAGGACAGCAAGAAGGTCGGCGCAATCACAAGCCGCGGCAGCCACGGGCTGCGTGGCGGGTGATGAGGATGCATGGCGGGTGACTATTTCGTCCGCGCCGCCGTTGCGATCTGCTGCATCGCTTCGCGGGCGCTCATGCGGTCGCTGTTCCAGAATTGGCTGATCGCATCCTTGATCGCGCCTTCAACGGCTGAAGGGACTGCCATGCCATGCGCAATCGAGGGCAGCAATGTGCCGGCCTTGGCGCTGCTGCCGAAGTCGCTCGACGATTGCTTGGCGCAGTCGTCGAACTTGTCCATCTTGACGCCCACGCGCACCGGGATCGAACCCTTGTTGAGGCTGAAGGTCTCCTGGAATTCCGGCGCCATGATGGTCGCTGCGAGGTCTTTCTGGGCCAAACTATTAGCCTCGTTTTTCAGCTTGAACATCGCAAACGAATCGATGTTGTAGGTGAAGGCCCTGGCGCTGCCTGGAGAAGGCGTGCAGATGAAGTCCTTGCCGGGCACTTTGCCGGCAGCGATGAACTCGCCCTTGGCCCAGTCGCCCATGAACTGCATGCCGGCCTCGCCCTTGATGACCATGGCGCTGGCCAGGTTCCAGTCGCGGCCGGGCGAATTCTTGTCGGTATAGGCTTTCACCCGCTTGAAAGTGCCCAGCACTTTTTCCATCGTGGCACTGTTCAGCGCGGTCTGGTCGAGTTGCACCAGTGCTTGGCGATAGAAGTCACTGCCACCGACGCCGAGCGCGACATCCTCGAACAAGGTCAGGTCCTGCCAGTTCTGGCCGCCATGAGCGACCGCTATCAGGCCGGCTTTTTTCAGGGCTTCAGCAGCAAGGAAGAATTCATCCCAGTTGTTTGGCGCTTTGGCCCCGGCGCGCTTGAAGGCTTGCGGGTTGATCCACAACCAATTGACGCGGTGCACATTGACCGGCACGGCGATATAGCTGCCCTTGAACTTCATCTGGTCGCTGACCACCTTGGGCAGCAGATCGTCCCAATGTCCGGCCTTGGCCACATCGTCGATATTGGCCAGCACGCCTTCGCGCGCCCAATCCTGCAGCGATGGGCCCTTGATCTGCGCGGCGGCCGGCGCATTGCCTGAGACCACGCGCGATTTCAGCACCGTCATCGCCGAATCGCCACCACCGCCTGCAACGGCAAAATCCTTCCAGCTATGGCCCTTCAATTGCAAGCTGGCTTTGAGCGACTGCGCCGCCTTGGCTTCGCCGCCACTGGTCCACCAATGCAGCACTTCAACTTCGCCAGCGCAGACGGGCAGGGCGATGAAGTTGATCGCAGTTATTGCGGCCAAGGCTTTGCGACTGAACGCTGGTTTGCATGCTTTTGTCATCGATCGAGATCTCCTGGCGCAAGCCTGACCAGCAAGGTTGCGGGCCCAATTATTAACGAAAAATTAACACTACGTAACAAGGGGTTAACCCGCTGCCGGCAGCTTCACCCTTGCCAGCAGGCCGGTCGGCTGCACCGGCAGCAGTTCGACGCTGCCTGAATGGCGCTCGACGATTTCGCGCACGATTGCCAGACCCAGGCCGCAACCGCTGCCGTCCTCGGTGCCGCGCACAAAGCGCTCGAACAGATGCTCGCGTTCGGACTCGGGCACGCCCGGGCCGTTGTCTTCAACTTCGAGCAGCAACTCGCTGCCTTGCCCATGCACGCGCACGGTCACCGTCGCGCCCCGTCCCGCATAGCGGACCGCATTGTCGATCAGGTTGATCAGCACCTCGCCGAGCAGCAAGCCGATGCCGCGGACTTCGGCCGGCGGCGGCGGTGGCCGGTCTTGCTCATCGTCATCGGGCTCGTCAAAGCCCAGATCAACGCCGGCCAGCAAAGCGCGCGGCACCATCTCGGCGGTGACATCGCGCGCCAGTTGTCGCAGATCGACCGGCAAGCGGTTTTGCAAGCTGGCTGATTCGGGCTCGGCCCTGGCCAAGGTCAGCAACTGGTTGACCAGGTGGGCGCTGCGCACCGCGCTTTCATGCACGCGCTTGAGCCTGGCGATCAAGGACGGCTCGGTCGCTTCCATCAAGGCCAGTTCGGTCTGGCTTTTCAGCCCGGCCAGTGGCGTTCGCAGTTGGTGCGCGGCATCACTGATGAAGCGTTTTTGTGCAGCGACATGGTGGTGGACTTCGCCGAGCAGAGTGTTCATCGCCCGGGCCAAGGCACGTACTTCGAGCGGCGCGGCATTCAGCTGGATCGGCGTCAGGTCATTGAGCGCCCGGCCTTCGACCTTGCGCCGCAGCAGGGCCAGCGGCGCCAACCCGGCGCGGATGCCGGCCCAGACGACCATCGTCACCAGCGCGATCAAGGCCGACAAAGGCAGCACCAGATCGAGCATGATCTGGCGCGCCAGTTCTTCCCGGTTGGTGCTCGAGCGGGCCACCTGCACCAGCATGGTCTGACCGGGTGAGTCGGCATCGCCATAACGCAAGTAAAGCGCAGCCACCCTGACGCGCTCGGACTTGTCCGCCCCGGCATTCGGCTGGTTCAAGATGCCATCGTAGAAATAGGGCTCGCCCATCACCGGATCGGTGATCGTCGGCAGCGGCGGCAGGTTGCGGTTGCCGAGGATGAACTGCCCTGGCGGCGTGCTGACCGTGTAGAGCACGCGGTCGCTCGGGTCGGACTCGAGGATGTCCTGGGCGGCTCGTGGAAAGTCGATCAGCAGCCCGTTGCCCTGTGGTTTGACCTGGCGGGCCAAGGCTCTTGAGGCCTGCGACAGCGTGGCGTCGACCGCCTGGTTGGCATAGCGAGCCGCCAGGTTGTAGGTGAACAAGCCGGCTGCCAGCCACATGATGATCTGCGGCAGCAGCAGCCAGATGAACAATTGCCGGTGCAGCGATGGGGCGACGGTGGCTGCGCCGGGAAGGGCGGCCCACCAGCCAAGGCGCAGGAATTTTTTATCCATAGCTCAAGGAATAAGGTCAGCCGCGAGCATAGCTGCCGCGGCCCTCAAATCAAGCAGCGAATACCAGCACTTGTCCGCCGCGCAAGCGATTTTTTAACAATTCATGAACATCGACGATTGGGCGTTTCCGCCTTCAGCGCGGTGCCTGATAAACACGCACATGGTCGACTTCCATCGTTGTCGGAAAGACTGCGTCGTCGACCGGACCTCCCAGATCCCCGCCGATGGCCAGATTGAGGATCAGGAATTGCGGCGCATCGAAAGGCCAGGCTGTTACGCCGGTCTTCGGGTTGGCATAGCTGAAATGCTCGACCCCATCGACACCGAAGCGGATCAGCTCACGGGTCCAGAGCATCTGGTAGTTGTGAAAAGCCTTGCAGGCATCGGGCAACTGCCGGCCATTGCCAGCGCCATTGCCGCCGCTGCCGGCAGTTCGGTGCACGGTGCTGAAGATCCGTTCGGGGTCT
>JBIKPD010000391.1:0-3848 GCA_044357665.1 Roseateles sp.
GAAGAGAGAGCCGATCAAGCCGCAATGTGGCGCTGTCAAGGCTCAGTTCGATGCGCCGCTGCAGCGCGGCAGCCAGGCCGTTCAAGGCTTCCAGATTGGATTGCAGCGACGGAGCAGCGAGTTCGGCCGCAGCGGTCGGCGTCGGGGCCCGCAGATCAGCCGCCAGATCGGCCAGCGTCAGGTCGGTTTCATGTCCGACGCCACAAATGATCGGCAAGCTTGACGCGGCTACTGCACGCACCACCTGCTCATCGTTGAAAGCCCAGAGATCCTCGAGCGAACCGCCGCCCCGCACCAGCAACAGCAAGTCAACCTCGTCCCTGGTATTGGCCATCTGCAGCGCTTGCACCAGCGCTGCGGGGGCCTGATCACCCTGCACGAGGCTCGGGTAGATGATCACCTCGATATGCGGGGCACGGCGCGACAACGCGGTCAGAACATCGTGCAAGGCGGCGCCAGCGGTCGAAGTGATGACCCCGATACGCCGAGGAAACACCGGCAGCTTGCGTTTGGCTTCAGGGTCGAAAAGCCCCAAGGCTTCAAGTTTGGCCTTCAAGCGCAGGAACTGTTCAAACAGCGCACCAGCCCCGGCGCGCCGCATCGCTTCGACGACAAACTGCAGTTCACCCCGCGGCTCGTAAAGCGTCAGCCGCCCGCGCAACTCAACCAAAGCGCCGTCTCCCGGGGCGAAATCGAGCAAACTGGCGGCGCGCCGAAACATCGCGCAGCGTATCAAGGCGCTCTGCCCTTGCGCATCCTTCAGGCTGAAATAGCAATGGCCGCTGGCCGCGCGGGTAAAGCCTGAAATCTCGCCACCGACGACACAGGAAGCAAAGCGCGACGCCAGACTGTCCGAAACCGCCGCAAGCAATGCTGCCACGCCCCAGATCGGGCGCTGCGGTGCAGCGGGCAAGCGATCATTCATCTGCAACTTTCAAGTTCAACCGATCCATGAATTCAAACCAAAGCCCGTGATTTTCAAGCAGTTTCAGCCATTTCAGCGCCCGCAGCGAAAGGCCTGCAGCCTTCGCTTCAAGCCATAATCGCCCGGTGCAGACGGTTGCACGATCCTGCTGGCATTGCCAACTGTGCAATGCCATTTTCAGCCGCCTTCAATGGGGAATGCCTTTGTTTTCGATCATACAAGCCGCAGGCTGGCCGATCTGGCCCTTGCTCCTTTGTTCCGTGGTGGCCCTGGCATTGATCATTGAACGCTTTGCGAGCCTGCGAACCAACCGGGTCGTGCCCGCCCGGCTGCTCGAAGAAGTCCTCGGCGTGACCCAAAACCAGTTGCCAACGGCCGAGATGGTCAAGCGTCTGGCCGAACATTCCTTGCTGGGGCAGGTGCTGGCTGCCGGGCTGCGCGCAGCCGCCGAGCCGAGGATCTCTGAAGACAAGCTGCGCCAGGTATTCGAGTTGGCCGGCCGCCGCGCAATACACCAGCTTGAACGCTACCTCACCAGCTTGGGGACCATCGCCACCGCAGCGCCGCTGCTCGGGCTGCTCGGCACCGTGGTCGGACTGATCGAAATCTTCGGCAGCCAGACCCCGGGCGGCGGTAATCCGGCTTTGCTCGCACATGGCATCTCGATCGCTCTCTACAACACCGCATTCGGTCTGATGGTGGCGATTCCGTCACTGATGTTCTACCGCTATTTTCGCGGACGGATCGAAGAATACGAGCTGGAACTCGAGCAATCCAGCGAACAGTTGCTGAGCCAGTTGCGGCGCTTGATTGCCTGAGCCCGACATGAAGTTCAGGCACCGCCGCCGTGAAGAACCCGAGATCAATCTGATCCCGTTCATCGACGTCCTGTTGGTGATCCTGATCTTCCTGATGCTGTCGACCACCTATTCCAGGTTCACCGAACTGCAGATCAATCTGCCGGTTGCCGACGCCGAAAAACTCAAGGACCGGCCGCGCGAAGTCATCGTTTATGTCTCGGCCGATGGTCACTACCTGGTCAACAAGCAGGCGGTCGAAGGCCGTTCGGTCGAACTCCTCACTGCAGCGCTGGGCCAGGCGGCAGCCGGCGAGGCCGACAGCATGGTGGTGGTATCGGCCGACGCCGCTGCCGCTCATCAGATGGTGGTCAATGTGATGGATGCGGCGCGGCGCGCAGGTCTGTCGCGGCTGACTTTTGCCGCGCAAGCCAGCGCCCAGAGCAAGCCCTGATGTCGCTGGCGTCCCGTTTGCAGAAGGAATGGATCAGCGGCGGGGCCCTGAGTCAGGGATTGCGCCCACTGGCAGCTGTGTACGGTCTGCTGCTGAGCCTGCGCGGCTGGCTCTACCGCCGCGGCGCGCTACGCAGCCAGTCCCTGCCGGTGCCGGTGATCGTGGTCGGCAACTGGATCGTCGGCGGCGCCGGCAAGACGCCGACCACGCTGGCCTTGCTGGCACAGATGGAAAAGCTGGGCCTGAAGGCCGGTGTCATTTCACGCGGCTATGGCCGCAGCGGCGATGAAGTCCGGCTTGTCAACCGGCAGTCTGACGCGATACAGGTGGGTGACGAACCGCTGCTGATCCACCTGCGTGCCGCGGTACCGGTTGCGGTCGGTCGCGACCGGGTCGCTGCCGCCAGGGCCTTGCTGCAGGCCCATCCCGAACTGCAGTTGTTGATCAGTGACGATGGGCTGCAGCATCTGCGCCTGCCGCGCGCCTTGGCCGTCTTGGTGTTCGATGAACGCGGCCTGGGCAATGGCCGATTATTGCCGGCCGGGCCGCTGCGCCAAGCTCCGGCCAGGGAGGTGCAAGACAACGAGATCGTGCTCTATAACGCGGCTCGCCCCAGCACTTCCTTGCGCGGCTTTGTCGCCAAAAGCCAGTTGGCAGGGGCGGTTTCGCTGGCTGACTGGTGGCAGGGCTTGCCGGCCAGGCTGCACAAGCTGCATGAATTGCGCGACCGGCCTTTGCTGGCCATCGCCGGCCTGGCGCAACCCCAACGTTTTTTCGCAATGTTGAACCAGCAGGGTCTGAATTTTCGAATGCTGCCCCTGATTGACCACCATGACTTCTCCAGTTTGCCCTGGGAGGCTGGCGAAGCCGATGTGATTCTGACTGAAAAAGATGCGGTCAAAATCGACCCGAGCCGCTGCGGCGAAACGCGGGTCTGGGTGGTGGCGCTAGACTTCAAGCCCGAACAAGCTTTTGAGCAGGCCTTGCACGAGCGCTTGAAGCGCTTCACCAACTTGCTCCCCTGAATCATGGATACCCGTTTGCTGCAATTGCTCGTCTGTCCTGTCTGCAAAGGCCCGCTGGCTGACTTGCGCTCGGAGCTAGGCCAGGAGTTGACCTGCCATGCCGACCGCTTGGCCTTTCCTGTCCGTGATGGCATTCCGGTGATGCTGGAAAGCGAAGCGCGAAGCTGGGATCCTGAGGCTGAACCGCCCCCGGCCTTCAAGCTCGGTGAGCCATGAGTTTCAGCGTTATCGTTCCTGCCAGGCTGGCTTCGACCAGGCTGCCGAACAAACCGCTGGCCGACCTCGAAGGTCTGCCGATGATCGTGCGGGTGGCGCGCCGAGCTGCCTTGTCAAAAGCTCGCCAGGTCGTGGTGGCCACCGATTCGGAAGCGGTCATGCAAGCCTGCGCAGCGCATCAGGTACAAGCCCTGCTAACCCGTGCCGACCATGTCTCTGGCAGCGACCGTCTGGCCGAGGCCTGTCAATTGCTGGGGCTCGATGGCCAGGAACTGGTCGTCAATGTGCAAGGCGATGAACCGCTGATCTCTGCTTCGATGATCGATGCCTGTGCCTTGTTGCTGAGCGAACGGCCGCAATGCGTGATGAGCACGGTCGCCCATGCGCTCGATGATTCGGCTGAAGGCGCGGCTGATTTCGCCAACCCGAAT
>JBIKPD010000074.1:0-13297 GCA_044357665.1 Roseateles sp.
CGGGCTCAAGCTGAGGCCCTCGACATCGATCACCAGCCGGTCGGGCGCTTCGGTGAGGAAATGCTGGGCCAGCAGTGGTTTGTCGGACTCCAGCGTCACCCTTGTGTATTCAGGCGCCGGCCAGACCCGCACGGCGACGATATTGGCGCTGTTGACCGCGGCCAGCGCCGCCGGCGCGCGCCAGCTCAGCGCCAGCCAGCCCATCGCCCGCAAGGCCTGGCGCCGGCGCGGGTTCACGCGCAATCCCCCAAGCGCTGCAGCATTTGCAGGCCGCGCGGGCTGGCAGCCAGCAGCTTGACCTTGCGGACTGCATCGGCCTCAACCTCGAGCCAGATCTGCAGATCGGCCACGGGCAGCCTGCCGGCGGCTTTTTCGGGCCATTCGCTCAGGCAAAGAGCCGCTGCGGCGAAGTCATCGCGAAAGCCCGCGTCTTCCCATTCCTGCGGATCCTCGAAGCGGTAGAAATCGAAATGATTGACTTCGCCCTGCGGCAATGAATAGCTTTCCAGCACCGCGTAGCTCGGGCTCTTGATGCGGCCGCTGACGCCCAGGGCGCGCAGCAGATGGCGCACCAGCGTCGTCTTGCCGGCGCCGAGGCCTCCATGCAGCTCGATATGCAGGCTTTGCAGCTGCCCGTCGACAGTCAATGCCAAGGCCAGCCTGCGGGCAAAGTCCTGGCAGTACGATTCGTCGGGCCAAAGCAGCTGGTGGGTTTCTAGAATGGGCAAATGACGCAAGCTCGGGAAATAGGCAAGGGGATCGACGCACAAGCGCTGATGGCAAAGCTGCGCGCCTGGGCGCTTGAGCTCGGATTTTCACAGATCGGCGTGGCCGATGTCGATTTGAGTTCGGCCGAGCCGGGACTGCAAGCCTGGCTCGACGCCGGCTGGCATGGCAGCATGGACTATATGCAGTCGCATGGCATGAAGCGCGCGCGGCCGGCTGAACTGGTGCCGGGCACGCTGCGGGTGTTGACCGCGCGGATGGACTATTTGCCGCGCGACACGGCGCCGGACTGGCAAGCCGTCGAATGGCAGGGCCTGGGCGAGGCCGGCCGCGCCCAGATTTCGCTCTATGCCAGAGGGCGCGATTATCACAAGGTGTTGCGCAGCCGCTTGCAGCAGTTGAGCGATCGCCTGGCAGCCGAGATCGGGCCTTTCGGTCACCGCGTGTTCACCGATTCGGCGCCGGTGCTCGAGGTTGAACTGGCCGCGCGTTCGGGCATTGGCTGGCGTGGCAAGCACACGCTGGCCTTGCACCGGGAAGCCGGGTCGATGTTTTTTCTGGGCGAAATATTTCTTGATCTGGCTTTGCCGCTGAGCGAGCCGGTGAGCGCGCATTGCGGTGAATGCAGCGCCTGTATCGAGGTTTGCCCGACCGCGGCGATCACCGCACCGTACCGGGTCGATGCCAGGCGCTGTATCGCTTATCTGACCATCGAGCATGACGGAGCGATTCCGCTCGAGCTGCGACCGCTGATCGGCAACCGCATCTATGGCTGCGACGACTGCCAGCTGATCTGCCCCTGGAACAAGTTCGCCAGCTTCAGCCCGCTGGCTGATTTTGACGCCCGTCCGGCCATGAGGTCGCAGGATCTGCTGACGCTGTGGCGTTGGGACGAGGGCGAGTTTTTGCGCCGCACCGAAGGCAGCGCGATCCGCCGTATTGGCCATCTGCGCTGGCAGCGCAACCTGGCGGTGGCGATCGGCAATGCCTTGTGCAAGGCCGATGACGCCGAACTCCGCGCCGCCCTGCTGGCTTCGCGCCCGACCGCGACGGCCATGGTGGCCGAGCATATCGACTGGGCGCTGGCGCAGTTCGTCAAGCCGTGAAGCTGCCCTGCCGGAATCAGCTGAACTTCAGGACCAACAGCCACAGCGGCAGGGTGAACATGCCCAGCAGGGTCGAAAGCGTCACCAGGCCGGCCACATAAGGGCCTTGGCCGCCCATGCGTGAGGCCAGCACATAGGCACTCGGCGCGGTCGGCAGGGCGGCGAACATCACCAGCAAGGCGCGCTGGCCGGGCGGCAGGTCGAGCAGGGCCGCCAAACCCAAGGCCAGCAGCGGCAGCAGCCCATGGCGAATCGTCAGCAGGGTGGCGGCCAGCCAACCCGCGTCTTTCAGGGCGCCAAAGCGCAGGCCGGCACCAACGGCCATCAAGCCCAAGGGCAGGGCGGCGACGCCGATGCGGTGCAAGGTCAGGGTCGCAGCCTCGGGCAGATGCAGGCCGGCCAGATTGGCGCTGAGCCCGGCCAGCGTTGCGATGATCAGCGGGTTGCGCGACAGCTCGCGCCAATAACCATGGCCGCCATGACGCGCCAGCGGCCAGACCGCAGCGACATTGCAGATCGGCACACAAAGCGCGATCAGCAGCGCCACCCAGGCCACGCCTTGCGCGCCTTGCAAACGCTCGGCCAATGCCAGAGCGATGAAGGAGTTGAAGCGAAAAGCGACCTGCGCGCCCGAAGCATGGAAGCGGTTCAGCGGCGCTCTGGCCACCGCAGGCAGCAGCAGCAGGCTGTGGGCGAGCAAGATACCGGCGCAAATCGTCGCCGGTCCGGCCAGCGCGAGGCGGGCGGTTGAAGCCGATTGCAAGGGCGAACTCAGGATCGAGTTGAACAGCAGCACCGGAAACAGCAGGTAATAGACCAAGCGCTCGGCCGCCTCCCAGACGCTGCTGCTGAGCGCCGTGAAGCGGCAAAGGACGAAGCCACAGAGAATCAGCAGGAAGTCGGGGAGCAAAAGCAAGATATCGGGCATGGGCTGGAGTGTGACAGCCTCGGCGCAAGCTGCGCCGGTGCATGACCGGTTATCGTCCACCGACATATGGAGTCAGGCATGTCTAAAGAAAAATCATCGATCGCGCCCTGCGCATCACCGCGCCGCAGGCAATGCCTGGTCGGCGCTGCAGGGCTGTGGCTCGGCGGCCCGGCGCTGGCCTTGCATTACGAAGGCCAGGACTTCGACGACGGCGTGCAGCTCGGCGGCAGCCAGTTGCTGCTCAATGGCGTGGGCAAGCGCGCCGAGGCTATCGTCCGGATCTATGCCGCCGGCCTCTATCTGACGGCCAAGGCGGCGAGCGCCGAAGCGGTGCTGGCGACCCCGGGCCCGAAACGCCTGCAGATCCGTCTGCTGCTCGACATCGCCAAGAAGCTACCGATCGGACTCAATTCAGTCGACGCCGACGAGTTCGTCAAGGCGATCAAGATCGGCGTGGCGCGCAACTGCAGCGAAGCCGAGCGTGCCGCGCTGACTCAGCGTCTGCCCTTGTTGCTGCAGAACCTGCAAGCGGTCGGCAAGGTCATGAAAAAAGACCGGATCAATATCGACTTTTTGCCCGAACAGGGCACGCTGCTGACGGTCAACGGCCGCCAATGGGGTCAGGCGATCCCTGGGGCCGATCTTTACAATGCATTTTTGAAAGTATTCATCGGCGAATTGCCGGTCGACCTGCGACTCAAGGCCGGTCTGCTCGGGCAGGCTACGCAATAATCAATCTTTACCCGCATTCACCCTTCTCTGGAGTCCCAATGAATCGTCGTTTCTGCCTGCCCGGTATTTCAACGCTTTTGCTGTTCAGCGCCACGCTGGCGCTGGCCGATGTTTACCCGTCCAAGCCGGTGCGCCTGGTGGTGCCATTCGCGCCCGGCGGCACGACCGACATCATTGCCCGGGTGCTGGCCGAGAAAGTCCATCTGGCCCTGGGCCAGCCGATGATCGTCGAGAACAAGGCCGGTGGTGGTGGTTCGATCGGTGCCAATGAAACCGCCAGGTCTGCGCCTGATGGCTATTCGCTCGGCGTGGCCACGGTGTCGACAACCGCGGCCAACCCGGCGATCAATCCGAAGATTCCTTACAACCCGGTCACCGATTTCACGCCGATCATCAATGTGGCGGCAACGCCCAATGTGATCGCCGTGCACCCCTCATTTCCGGCGCGCGACTACAAGGGTTTTGTCGCCGAACTGAAGAAGAATCCCGGCAAGTACAGCTATTCCAGTTCGGGTACCGGTGGCGTCGGCCATTTGCAGATGGAGTTGTACAAGAGCTTGGCGGGCGTATTTCTGACCCACATTCCCTATCGCGGCGCAGGCCCGGCCCTGAACGACACGGTCGCCGGCCAGGTGCAGATCATTTTTGACAACCTGCCGTCGGCCTTGCCCTTCATCAAGGACGGCCGCTTGATCGCGATCGTCATCGCAGCGCCGAACCGTCTGTCGCAACTGCCCAATGTGCCGACCTTCAAGGACGTCGGCTTGGAGCCGGTGAACCGCATGGCTTATTACGGCCTCTATGGCCCCAAGGGCATGTCCCGCGATGTGGTCGACAAGATCCATGCCTCGGTGAAGAAGACGCTCGAGTTGCCTGATGTGAAAAAGCGCATCGAAGAGACCGGCTCGCTGATCGTGGCGAACACACCCGAGCAATTTGCTGCCCAGATGAAGGCCGAACTCGATGTCTACAAGACCGTCGTCGCGCAGCAAAAACTCACGCTCGAATGAGGCGCTTGCGCCCGCTGAACTGCTGGTCAGCCAGGCGACGATCGACGCCTTCATCGAGGCTTTGTGGCTCGAAGACGGGCTGGCCGACAACTCGCTTGAAGCCTATCGCCGCGACCTGACGCTGCTGGCCGAATGGCTGTCGGCCGAAAGCGGCCTGGCGCTCGACCAATGCGCCGAGCTGCACTTGCTCGGCTATGCCAGCGCCCGCCATGCCGGCAGCCGCAGCACCAGTTCGAACCGGCGTCTGAGCGTTTTCAAGCGCTATTTCCGCTGGGCCTTGCGCGAGCAGCGCATCAGCCAGGACCCGAGCTTGCGCCTGCAGAACGCGCGCCAGCCGCTGCGCGTGCCCAAACTGCTGAGCCAGGCCCAAGTTGAAGCGCTGCTCGAAGCGCCCGACCTGAACACGCCGCTGGGACTGCGCGACCGGGCGATGCTCGAGCTGATGTATGCCAGCGGCCTGCGCGTGACCGAGTTGGTGACCCTGAAGAGCGTCCATGTCGGCTTCAAGGAAGCGGTGCTGCGCATCACCGGCAAGGGCTCGAAGGAGCGCCTGGTGCCCTTCGGCGAGGAGGCCCATGCCTATTTGATGCGCTATCTGCGCGAAGCCCGCGCCGATTTGCTCAAAGCCATGCGCAGTGATGCGCTGTTCGTCACCATCCGTGGCGACGGCATGACCAGGCAGATGTTCTGGACCTTGGTGAAGAAATACGCGCTGATCGCCGGCATCACCAGCCCCTTGTCGCCGCACACGCTGCGCCATGCATTTGCCACCCATCTGCTCAACCATGGCGCCGACCTGCGCGCCGTGCAGATGCTGCTCGGCCATGCCGATCTGTCGACCACGCAGATCTACACCCATGTCGCCCGCGAACGCCTGAAAACCATCCACGCCCAGCACCACCCTAGGGGCTGAGAAGGTACCGAGCCGAGGCCCTGCGGCCTCGGCGACGACCTTCGAAGGACTTGCCGCCTGTGAGCGGCAAGGCTGGGAAGGACCGAACCAAGGCCCTGCGGCCTTGGTGACGCCGGTTGAAGGACTTGCCGCCTGTGAGCGGCAAGGCTAAGGAAGAAACGAGGCCCTGCGGCCTCGGCGACGACTTCCGAAGATCGATGCCCCGCCATGGCTGCCCGGGTAATTACTGCCCCTAGGGATCAGGACAGACTGACCGACCCCATCATGTTTTGATCGTGGCGCCAGGCGAGCGGGTGGCCGCCAGGCGAACCATCATTTCCACCCTGAATCCCATCAGGAGCAAGCTCATGCATCCATTTTCCAAATCGATCCCGCTTATCAACCGTTGCTGCGCGGTTGCGCTGGCTTTGGCAGGGTTTGCCTGTGGCAATGTGCGGGCCGAGGTCGTATTGCTTGGGTCTGACTACCTGCATACGGAAGCAGGCACATTCTTCGATCCCATCGGTCCGCTGACCGGCTTGCCGATCGGCCCGGGAATCACCGACACGATCGTGCAGCGCCACGGCAACTGCGCGCTCGATCTGCTTGCCAACGGCTCGAATTGCGCCGTCCCGATCGAGATCGTCGCGCTCTCGCTGGTCAGTACCCTGGCGCCCAACGTCCATGTCCGCGAGTCGCCCACATTGCTCAGCGCAGGCCAGTTGACGCTGACGAGCAATGGCTCCGGCAGTGGCGGCAGTTTCAATTCGTTTTTTGACCTGTACATAGAAATCAGTGTCGATAATGGCACGACCTGGGCCCCGGCGTTCTCCAAACAGTTCACTTCGACCGGTTCGAACTGGACCACCACGCCAACCGGCCTGCTGGTGAACGGACTGGTTGGCGACCCCTTGGCCAACAACCACATCAACAAAGTTGCAGGACAGGTGGATTTCTTTCTGGATGGCCTGGCCATCCACGACACCGGCGGCGGACGCCATGTGGTCAGCAATGTCCCCGAGTCTGACACCTTGTCGATGTTCGGCTTGGGCTTGCTCGTCTTGACTGGTTTGGTGCTCCGCAAGCGCCAGCTCCTCGCCGCTTAGGAACTCTTGAAGGGGGTAAGGCGAGCGGCTTTTTAGCCAATGGCTCACGGATGCCTTCATCCTGTGGCCGGATTTCGATCTGCCCGGCTGCTTGCCGGTCTCCAACTCGCTGGATGCAGTCGCAGTCGGCCTGAAACAATGCTTGATCAGCGCGCAGTCGCCGGATTCGGCTGACCTGCCAGCCTTGCCGCCGCTGGCGCAGTTGCCACTGTCCAGGGGTGAGAGCCAGCCGTAGTTGATGGCTGCCGCTGAAGTTGCCGCGGTCAGCCTGAAGCTCTGGCTGACCGCGGCAACGACATTCCGCCCAGCCCAGGGTTTACCCAAACAAAAAATATCAAAGCAGCCCCTATCATCGAAATTGTTCTTGTTTGATCAAACATCAATAAGCGCAGAGTGAGTCCGATGATCAAAGGGAATGGACGCTAAACAGTTCCACTTTCAACCACAAGGAAAGCACAAAGTGAAAAAACTTGTTCTCAAAATGATCGCTGCGGCCGTGATGGTCGCTGCAGGTACGAGCGGCGCTTTTGCAGACACCTACCGATTGACGATCGGTGCGGGGCATCCGGCTGATGCAGCGGTCTGGATCACGGCGATGCGTGACTTCCTGGCGCCCGAGATCAGCAAACGGGTGGCGAAAAAACCGGTCACAAGATCGAGTGGGTCAATGCCTATGGCGGCTCGGTCTGCAAGCTGGGCGAATGCATGGCGGCAGTCGAAAGCGGCTTGGTCGATGTCGCTGATCTGCATGTGGCTTTTGAGCCAGCCAAGCTGATGGCCCAGAATTTTGCCTATTTCGTGCCTTTCGGCAGCCCGGATGTCGAGCTTGCAGGCAAGGCGGCCAGGCAGGTCTACGACAAGGTTCCAGCCTTGAAGAAGGTCCTCGAGGACAAGTACAACCAGGTCTTTGTCGGGGTCGGCAGCGTCGGCAACTACAACCTCGTCACCACGTTTGCCTGGACCAAGGTCGAACAGCTGAAGGGCAAGAAAATCGCTGCAGCTGGGCCGAATATTCCCTGGCTGCGGGCGGTCGGTGCGATACCGGTGCAATCCAATCTGAACGAGGCCTATACCTCGTTCCAGACCGGGGTCTACGAAGGCTGGGTGATGTTCCCGGACGCGACGGTGGGCTTCAAGCTGCATGAAGTGGCGAAGAACTACACCTTCACCGATTTCGGGGCGATTCCGAATGTGCTGATCACAATCAACAAGACCACCTGGCGCAAGTTTCCGGCGAATGTGCAGGCGATCATTCTCGAGGTCGGCAAGGAATTCACTGCCGTACAGACCAAGATGGCGGCTGACAAGGGCCGGGCCAGCATCGAGACGATGAAGGCTGCCGGCGTGACGGTGCGCTCGCTGAGCGATGAGGAAAAGGTCAAATGGGCCAATGCGCTGAGCGACATTCCGAACGAGCGCACCGCCGAGATCACCAAGGCCGGTCAAGCTGCGACAGCCGTGGCTGAATACGTCAAGGCCTTGAACGAAGCCGGCGTGAAGATGCCGCGCGAGTGGAAGATCAAGTAGGTTTTTCAGCCCCGCCTTGAAGGGGGGCCAGCCTTGTCGGCGATTTGTCCTGGAGTTCCGCAATGATCTTTCTTCCCAGCCTCCGGTTGTTCAACCGGTTGATGTCGTTCCTGAACATGCTTGGCGCCTTGTGGGTGGTGCTGATCATGTTGCTGATCACCGTTGATGTCACCGGACGGGCGTTTTTCAATTCGCCCCTGTTCGGTGTTCCCGAGATCGTCAAGATCTCGGTTGTCGGACTGGTCTGGTGCATGATGGCCCACACCCTGAAGATCGGTGCCCATCTGCGCTCGACGATCCTGCTCGACCGGATGCCGCCCGGGGTCAAACGCTGGGTCGAGATGCTCGCCTGCCTGATGGGGGTGGTGATGTTCGCGCTGATCGTCTACTCCGGTTGGGACCATATGGTCGAAGCCTGGCAGGTCGGCGAATTCGAAGGCGAGGAACCGGTGCGGGTGCCGACAGCGCCGGTACGCAGTCTGGTGCTGATCGGCGCCGCGCTGACCTCAATCCAGTTTCTGGTCATGCTGGCTGAGCAATATCTGGGGCGCTCGTTCATCGCCGACGAGGAGGATTATTGATGGATCCCTTGAGTATTGCGTTATTTACAATTCTGGGCGTTTTCATCCTGGTTTTGCTGGGTATCCATATCGGCGTGGCGCTGGCCTTGCTCAGCGTCATCGGTATCTGGGCAATTACCGGAAAACTCGGCGTTGCTGTCAGTTTGCTCAATACAACCGCTTATCGCTCGGTGATGGATTACATCTTCGCGGTGATTCCTTTGTTCGTATTGATGGGAATATTGGCGAATCTATCGGGTGCGACGCGTGACCTGTTCAGTTCAGCGCAGGTGCTGTTCGGCCGGATCCGTGGTGGCATCGGCATTGCGACGGTGATTGCGAATGCGGTCTTTGCCGCCATCACCGGGGTATCGGTGGCCTCGGCCGCGGTATTCTCGAAATTGGCGATTCCCGAGATGATGCGGCTCAACTATGACCGCAAATTTGCCTATGGCATCGTTGCAGGCAGCGCGATTCTGGGCATGCTGATACCGCCTTCGATCCTGATGATCGTCTACGGCGTGCTGACCGAACAGTCGATCGGCAAGCTGTTCGCGGCAGGCATCGGGCCGGGCATCCTAGTCTCGATCATCCTGTCCTTGGGGATCTGGTTGCGGGTGCGGATGGATCCGCAACTGGGCGGGCAGACCGAGGTACACAGCGCGATCACTTTTGCTGAATTGGTACGTGCAGCGCTCAAGCCCCGGGGCGTGGTGCTGCTGATCGTGCTGGTGCTGGGGGGTCTTTATGGCGGGTTTTTCACCCCGACCGAGGCCGGCGCGATCGGCGCTGCCGGGGCGCTGGTGTTGACGCTGGCCGCGCGCCAGTTGAACCTGCAATCGGCCATCGGGGTGTTGTCCGAAATCGGGCGCTCGACGGCAAGCATTTTCCTGCTGCTGATCGCCGCGCAGATGTACAGCCGGATGCTGACGATCTCGGGCCTGGCATCGCATATGAGCGAATGGGCGGCGGGTCTGCCGGTGCCACCAATGGTGATCGTGCTGGCTTTCGTGCTGGTGTTCTTGCTGCTGGGGACGATCATCGATTCGGTGTCGATCCTGTTGCTGACGGTGCCGATCATGTTTCCAGTCATCATGAAGCTCGGCTATGACCCGATCTGGTTCGGCATGGTCAGCATCGTCGCGATCGAGATCGGCCTGCTGACACCGCCCTTCGGCATGGTGCCGTTTGCGATGAAATCCTCGTTGGGTAAATCGGCCAACCTGGAGGAAATCTTTGCGGGCGCGATGCCTTTTGTGCTGCTGCTGATGATTGCGCTGGCGTTCGTGATTGCCTTCCCTTCGATCAGCACCTGGTTACCTTCGGTACTTTGATGAAATGACAAGAATGAGTTCAGGAAATACAGAAAAAACGGTGGGCATGCTCGGTCTGGGCATCATGGGCAGTGCGATGTCAGCGAATTTGCTGGCGGCCGGTTTCAAGGTGTTCGGCTTTGATGTCAGCGCCGAGCGGCTGGCGGCATTCAGCGCCCAGGGCGGTACGGCTTGCGCCTCGGCGCGCGAAGTCGCTGAGGCGGCTGAGGTGATGGTCAGCGTGCTGCCTAGCGTGGCGGCGCTGGACGCGGTGGTGTCGGGCCCCGAGGGGATCCTCAGCGCCAAAGTGGCGGGCCGGGTCCTGGTCGAATCAAGCACCTTGCCGCTGGAAGACAAGTTGCGCGTCAGGGCTGCGGCCGGGTCCGCGCTGACCTTGCTCGACTGCCCCTTGAGCGGCACCGGCGCGCAGGCGGTGCACAAGGACCTGCTGGTTTATGCCAGCGGCGAGGCCGAGGCGATTGGCCGTTGCACGGCGATATTCGACGGCTTTGCCCGCGCCACCCATCAACTGGGTGAATTCGGCAATGGCAGCAAGATGAAGTTCGTGGCCAATCTGCTGGTGTCGATTCACAACGTCGCGGCAGCCGAAGCCTTTGTGCTGGGGATGAAGGCCGGGCTTGATCCTGAAGCGATCTACCGCGTGGTTGGCGATGGGGCGGGCGGCTCGCGGATGTTTACCGTGCGCGGCCCGCTGATGATTGCCGATGACTATGAACCGGCGACGATCAAGGTGGAAACCTGGCAGAAGGACATGAAGATCATCGCGGAATTTGCCACCAGCCTGGATTGCCCGACGCCCTTGCTGAGCGCCTGTGCGCCGGTGTACAGCGCGGCAATGGCGCAGGGTTTCGGTGCGCAGGACACGGCGGCCGTCTGCGCGGTGCTGGCTGACGCAGCCCGCCTGGTGCGTAAAACCGCGCAAGCTTGAATTTTCTTTTTTAATCGATTTGGAACAGGTCAAACAATAGATGAGCTCGATCACATTGGCGCAAGCCGACGCAATTGCCGACCGCGCGTTGGCAAAAGGGCGGGAAATGAAGTTCCAGCCGCTGACGGTGGCGATTCTCGACATCGGTGGCTGTCTGAAGGTGCTGAAACGCGCTGACGATTCGAGCCTGCTGCGGCCGGAGATTGCGATCGGCAAGGCTTGGGGCGCACTCGGGATGGGCTTCGGCGGGCGCGAACTGGCAAGGCGGGCCGAGAAGGTGCCGGGCTTCTTTACCGCACTGAATGCGATGTCGGGCGGGCGGATGGTGCCGGTGGCGGGGGGCGCATTGATACGCGATGCGCAGGGCGCGATCATGGGCTCGATCGGGATCAGCGGCGATACCTCGGACAACGATGAGGTCTGCCTGATCGACGCGGTGGAAGCGCAGGGTCTGGCAGCGGATACCGGGGATCCGCACTGACCTGGCGGCTGCGGCGGAGCACAGCGGCCCTCGAGCTATTCAAGCAATTGAGCCCGGATCGGGACTTGAAAATATCGAAATAAGTATTTTTATTAAAAATAACAAAATCGATTGGAGCATCAAGTATGAGTAAAGTCATCATCACCTGCGCCGTCACCGGCGCGATTCACACGCCGTCGATGTCGCCTTATCTGCCGGTGACGCCGGAGGAGATCATCGAGGCGGCGGTCGGGGCGGCCGAAGCTGGCGCCGCGGTGATCCATCTGCATGCGCGCGATCCGGTGAGCGGTAAGCCGGATCAGAGTCCGGCGGCGTTCGGCAAGTTTCTGCCGCAGATCAAGCAAAGAACCAACGCGGTGCTGAATCTGACGAGCGGTGGTTCGCCGTTCATGCAGATCGCCGAGAGGATTCAGCCGTCCTTGCAGTTCGCGCCGGAAGTCGCGTCATTGAACATGGGTTCATTCAACTTTGCGCTGTTTCCGATGCTGGAACGCTTTACCGACCTGAAGCAGGACTGGGAGCGCAAACATCTGGAGGACAGCCGCGACCTGATTTTCCGCAACACTTTCAAGGACATTGAATATGCCTTGCAAGCCTGTTCGGCGAATCAGACGCGCTTCGAGTTCGAGTGCTATGACATCGGGCATCTGTACAACCTGGCGCATTTCGCCGAACGCGGCCTGGTGAAGCCACCGTTCTTCGTGCAATCGGTGTTCGGGATCCTCGGCGGCATTGGCGTGCACCATGAGGATGTGTCGCATATGCGGCGCACCGCTGACCGCCTTTTCGGCAAGGACTACCAATGGTCAGTGCTGGGGGCCGGTCGGCATCAGTTGCGGATTGCAGCGATTGGCGCGGGCCTGGGCGGCAATGTACGGGTCGGGCTGGAAGACAGCCTGTGGTTGGGCAAGGGCAGGTTGGCCGAGAGCAATGCGCAGCAGGTGCGGCAGGTGCGGCAAATCATCGAAGGGCTGGGGCTGGAGGTCGCCAGCCCTGACGAAGCGCGGCAGATTCTGCAGTTGAAGGGCGCTGATCAGGTCAGGTTCTAGGCGCGGCCGGGAAAGTAGCGCGGATCGACTGGGCGGCGCCGGCAATGTCGGCAATGATGGCCTGGCTGAGCATCACGGCGTTGCCGGTTTCGAGGCCGAGGATCACCTGGGCATGCAGATGGGTCGAGTCAGCAAAACCATGGTCATCAAGGCAAAAGCGGATCAGCGGACCGACCCGGACCCAGAGTTTCTCGATCACCGAGAGGATGAAGTTGCTGGCACCCAGGCGGTAAATGAGGAAATGGAATTGGAAGTTCCGGTCCAGAAAGGCTTCGACATCGGCAGCGGCAACGGCGGAACGCATCTCGGCGTCGAGTTCCTTCAAGCGCAGCAGATGGCTGGCTTGCAGGTGCGGGATCGCCTGGGATGCCGCCAGACCCTCGATATGGATGCGCAGATCGGTGATTTCGTCAAATTCCCGCGCCGACAACTCGGGCACGATGACCGAGCGGTTCGCCCGCAATTCGAGCGAACCTTCGGCGATCAGCCGGTTCATCGCTTCGCGCGCCGGCATGACACTGGCGCCGAGCATGGTGGAGATGGCTTTGACGGTAATGATCTGGCCCGGCTGGAAATGGCCGTTCATCAACGCATTGCGTACCGATACCGTCACCTGCTCACGCAGGGTGAGGTATTCGACCGGTTTCAGCGCAGGCATGGCCTGAATGCCCCGGGATTGATTTTTGGTTTTCAACATCTTGATAAAAAATATAACACGATTTTCAGGAAAATAGAATAAATCGTACGAAAAATATGCTTTATTTCTACCGCTAGAGAAAATTCCGTGATTTTAAATTGGGTTCTGTGCAACGCTCAGGACCGGATTTTTATATTGCGGAGGAAATTGTGAATATATTCAGGATCGCAGAAATTAATCGATGACAAATTATCCAGAAAGAAAATTATGAAAAAATCAGA
>JBIKPD010000075.1:0-13291 GCA_044357665.1 Roseateles sp.
CGCCAGCACCTCCGCTCAAGCGGTTGTGGTAGCTGCCGGCATCGCGTTGCAGTTCACTCGCGGCGTCCGATGTAAAGGCATCCGGATACCGCGCCAGCATGCTGTCGCGCAGTTCCTTGTAAGCGGGCAGGTCCGCTTGGCCGAGCAGACGGATCTGGCAATCTGCCGGGCCTGGATCAGCCATCAAGGTCTTTGGAGATGGACGGACGGCAGACATTGCGGCTTTGATCGCAGTTCAACCGCCGATGTAATGCATCTCGACGCGGCGCTCGCCCGAGGGGGTCTGAACTGAACCCTCGGAGCGCAGTTGCGAATAGCGATCGGCGCGCAGGCCCCAGATCTGAGCGATGCTGCCCGCCAGTTCACTGTCGCTGGCCTGGGCCCGCAGCAAGGCGCGCAGATCATGGCCGCGGTGCGCAAACAAGCAGGTGTAGAGCTTGCCTTCGGTCGACAAGCGGGCCCGATTGCAATCGCTGCAAAAAGCCTGGGTGACGCTGGAGATGACACCAATCTCACCCACTGCCTTGCCATCCGAATAAGTCCAGCGCTCGGCAGTCTCACCCGTGGCACTGGCCGCCAAGGCTTGCAGATCGAACTCGCTGCGCAGGCGTTGCAGCAATTCACTTGACGGCAGCACCTCGCCCATCGCCCAGCCATTGGTGGCGCCGACATCCATGTACTCGATGAAACGCAGCACCACGCCGCTGCCGAGAAAATGCCTGGCCATCGGCAGGATTTGCGAGTCGTTGGTGCCGCGCTTGACCACCATATTGACCTTGATCGGACCCAGGCCCGCAGCCTGCGCCGCCTCAATGCCTGCCAGCACTTCGCTGACCGGAAAACCGACATCGTTCATGCGCTGGAAGATGGCATCATCAATGGCATCCAGGCTGACAGTGATGCGCTGCAAGCCGGCGTCTTTCAAGCTCTGTGCCTTGCGCGCCAGCGTCGAGCCATTGGTGGTCAGGGTCAGGTCGAGCGGCATGCCCTCGGGTGTACGCAGCGCGGCAAGCATCTCGATCAGGCGCTCGACATGGCGCCGCAGCAGCGGCTCGCCCCCGGTCAGGCGCAGTTTTTGCACACCATGGGCGACAAAAATCCGCGCCAGCCGGGTGATTTCTTCGAAGCTGAGCAGGTCGGCATGGGGCAGGAATTCGTATTTTTTGTCGAAGATCTGCTTGGGCATGCAATAGCTGCAGCGGAAATTGCATCGGTCGGTGACCGAAATCCGCAGATCTCGCAGCGGGCGGCCGAGCGAGTCGGCGAGCAGCCCGGTCGGCTCCTGCGACCTCAGTTCCGGAAGCTGCAGCGCCTGTCTATGGTCGATCAAGGGAATGACTTTGTTTGCCATATAGGCGATTGTGCCCGTACTGCTGCTGGTCTGGCCCGGTCAAGGCTGATTTTTGGCGCGGCGGCGGGCATATGCAGGGTTGATCGGGGTTTATACCGAGGCTTGCATGCTTGTGCCAGATCAAGACATGAATTACTATTTACCGACCGGTCGGTCAATAATGTTGACCGATTTTTTATCAAGCCTATCCAGACAGGGTTCACATGCCAGATTCACAAGTCCTGACCAGCCGCCAAGACGCCGTGCTGACGTTGACCTTGAACCGCCCGGCTGCATTGAATGCCTTCACCACCGTGATGCTGGTGCAATTGCGCCAGGCCTTGGAGGCTGCGGCGGCCGACAAGCAGGTCCGCTGTGTCGTGATCACCGGCGCTGGACGCGGATTTTGCGCTGGCCAGGATCTGTCCGACCCTTCGATCAAGCCGGGCTTCGAGCCGGGTGACTTGCCCAAGGACATCGGTGTGCTGCTCGACAGCTGTTATCTGCCCTTGGCGCTGTGCCTGCGCGCGATGCCGGTACCGGTGATCGCAGCGGTCAATGGCGTTGCCGCCGGTGCCGGTGCGAATTTCGCCCTGAGTTGCGATCTGGTGCTGGCCGGGCAGTCTGCGAGTTTCATCCAGGCTTTCGGCAAGATCGGGCTGATCCCGGATTGCGGTGGCAGTTGGCTGTTGCCGCGTCTGGTCGGCCGGGCGCGCGCCCTGCAACTGACCCTGCTCGGCGACAAGCTGCCGGCCGCCGAGGCGCAAGCCATGGGCCTGATTTACCGCTGCCTGCCTGATGCCGAACTCGCTGAAGCCGCACAGGCCCTGGCGCAGCGCTTGAGCCTGCTGCCGGTGCTGGCGCTGGCGCAGACTCGCCAGGCCTTCGATGCGGCAGGCTTGATGGACTATGAAACAGCCTTGAAGCAGGAATCTTTGCTGCAAAGCCGGCTCGGGTTTTCGGCTGATTTCCAGCAGGGCGCGGCGGCCTTCCTGCAAAAGCGCGCAGCAGTTTTCACCGATCGCTGACATGTTGACCGGACAGGAGATCGCCGAAGCGGTGCGCGACAGCATGTTCGCCAATGACCGCGTCAGCCAAGCGCTGGGGTTTGAAATCCTCAGCATTTCGCCCGGTCAGGCCAGGCTGGCGATGACGGTGCGCGATGACATGCTCAATGGTTTCGACATCTGCCATGGCGGCATGATCGCGACGCTGGCCGATTCATGTTTTGCCTTCGCTTGCAACAGCCGCAATCAACTGACCGTCGCTTCGGGTTTTGCCATCGACATCGTGGCGCCCGCGCAAAAGGGCGATCGCTTGACCGCGCAGGCCAGCGAGGTCTCCTTGTCCGGCCGCACCGGCGTCTACGACATTCGGGTCAGCAACCAGCACGAGGAGTTGGTCGCCGTCTTCCGGGGGCGGTCTTATTGCATCAAGGGCAAACCGGTCATGCCCTTGCCCGGCCCGACAGTTTGAAATCAACAGGATCAACATGCGCTTGAACAGAACTGCCCCGGAGGGGCTCGATCCGATTGAAACCGCCAGCCTTGACGAGTTGCAGGCTTTGCAACTGCAGCGCATGCGCTGGAGCTTGCAACATGCTTATGACCATGTGCCGCATTACCGGGCCACTTTTGATGCCAAGGGCGTGCAGCCAGGCGATCTGAAATCGCTCGCTGATCTGGCCTTGTTCCCGTTCACGACCAAGAAGGATCTGCGCGACAACTATCCGTTCGGCATGTTCGCGGTGCCGCGCGAGCAGGTCGCTCGCGTCCACGCCTCGTCGGGGACAACCGGGAAACCCACGGTGGTCGGTTATACGGCGGCCGACATCGATGTCTGGGCTGGTCTGGTCGCGCGCTCGCTGCGTGCCGCCGGCACCCGTCCCGGCGACATCGTCCACATCGCTTATGGCTATGGGTTGTTCACCGGGGGGCTGGGCGCGCATTACGGCGCCGAGCGTCTCGGCTGCACCGTAATCCCGATGTCGGGCGGCCAGACTGAAAAACAGGTGCAGTTGATTCAGGATTTCAAGCCCGATGTGATCATGGTCACACCCAGCTATATGCAGGTGATCATCGAGGAGTTCGCGCGTCGGGGCCTGGACGCCAGGCAATGCTCCTTGCGCATCGGCGTGTTCGGCGCCGAGCCCTGGACCGAAGCGATGCGGCGCGAAATCGAAACCCGTGCCGGCATCGACGCGGTCGACATCTACGGCCTGTCCGAAGTGATGGGCCCGGGCGTTGCCAGCGAATGCGTCGAATCGAAGGACGGTCCGGTGGTCTGGGAAGACCATTTTTATCCCGAGATCATCGACCCGGAGACCGGCGCGGTGCTGCCTGAAGGCTCGGAAGGTGAATTGGTTTTTACCAGCCTGTCCAAGCAGGCGCTGCCGATCATCCGCTACCGCACCAGAGACCTGACCCGCTTGCTGCCGCCGACCTCGCGCAGCATGCGCCGCATGGGCAAGATCGTTGGCCGCAGTGACGACATGCTGATCATCCGCGGCGTCAATATGTTCCCGACGCAGATCGAGGAGTTGGTGCTGCAGGAGCCGCTGTTGTCGGGCCAGTACCAGTTGCTGATCACCAGGCAAGGGCCGCTCGATGCGGTCGAGGTGCGCTGCGAGTTGCGTCCTGAAGCTGTCGGCGCTGAAATCGGCGTGATTGCCCAGGCGCTGCAGCACCGGATCAAGACGCTGGTCGGCGTCTCGACCAAAGTCAGTATCGGTGCGCCCGATTCGATTGAACGCACGCTGGTCGGCAAGGCCAGGCGCGTGATCGATCAGCGTCCCAAGGCCTGAAGAGGAAACAAGCCATGTACACACAGGCAATGAGCGTGGGCCAGCAGGATCTGGCAGTGCAAGCCACCAACAACGAGGACGCGCAGCGCGAAGCGGCTTTTGAAGCGCGGATTGCGGCAGGTGAATTCATCGAGGCCAAGGACTGGATGCCCGAGCATTACCGCAAGACGCTGGTGCGCCAGATCAGCCAGCATGCGCATTCCGAGATCGTCGGCATGCTGCCCGAAGGCAACTGGATTTCGCGTGCGCCGACGCTCAAGCGCAAGGCGATCCTGCTGGCCAAGGTCCAGGACGAGGGCGGCCATGGCCTGTATCTGTACGCAGCCGCAGAGACCTTGGGCACCAGCCGTGACCAGATGTTCGACGCCTTGCATTCGGGCAGGGCCAAGTACAGCTCGATCTTCAATTACCCGACCTTGAGCTGGGCCGACATCGGCATGATCGGCTGGCTGGTCGACGGCGCGGCGATCATGAACCAGGTGCCGCTGTGCCGCTGCTCATTTGCCCCTTATGCGCGGGCGATGATCCGCGTTTGCCGCGAAGAAAGTTTCCATCAGCGCCAGGGTTTTGAAGCGCTGCTGGTGATGATGCGCGACGGCAGCGCAGCGCAAAAAGAAATGGTCCAGGACGCGGTGAACCGCTGGTGGTGGCCGTCGCTGATGATGTTCGGCCCGGCAGACAAGGATTCGCCGAACTCGGAGCAGTCGATGCGCTGGGGCATCAAGCGGATTTCCAATGACGAGCTGCGCCAGAAGTTCGTCGACGCGACGATTCCGCAGGCGCAACTGCTCGGCGTGACCGTGCCGGATCCCGATTTGCAATGGAATGCCGAGCGCGATGCCTACGACTTCGGCGTGATTGACTGGTCGGAATTCTGGCGTGTTGTCGGCGGCGATGGTCCCTGCAACCGCGAGCGTCTGGCCCAGCGTGTGAAGGCCTGGGAAGCGGGCGCCTGGGTGCGCGAAGCCGCACTGGCCCATGCGAAAAAGCAGGATTCAAGACAAACCCAAAGGATGGCAGCATGAGTGAGCAGGCGGCGGTGGAATGGCCTTTGTGGGAAGTGTTCGTGCGCAGCAAGGCCGGACTCGATCACAAACATTGCGGCAGTCTGCATGCGGCCGACGCCAAGATGGCGGTGCAGATGGCGCGCGAGGTCTACACCCGGCGGCAGGAGGGTTGCAGCATCTGGGTCGTGCCGTCGAACCAGATCACCGCATCCGACCCCGGCGAGAAGAGCAATTACTTCGACCCGATGGAAGACAAGGTGTACAGGCACCCGAGCTTTTATCAGCTGCCCGATGCCATCAACCATATGTAGGCCGGCGATGTCTGAAGCTTCCATCAAGGTGGGTCATCAACCTGCCGTGCAATACCTGCTGCGGATCGGCGACAGCTGCCTGATCCTTGGTCAGCGCCTGGGCGAATGGTGCGGCCATGCGCCGGTGCTCGAAGAGGATCTGGCCCTGAGCAATATGGCGCTCGACCTGATCGGGCAGGCGCGTGCCTTGCTGACCCATGCGGGGGACCTCGACGGTCAAGGGCATGACGAAGACCAACTGGCCTTCCTGCGCGACGAGCGTCAGTACCTGAATCCGGTGCTGATGGAGTTGCCCAATGGCTTCGAGGCCAGCCACGACTTTGCTTTCACGCAAATGCGCAATTTTGCGGTTTCGACCTGGCTGCTGCTGCTTTACAGACGGCTGCAGCATTCGAGCGATACAGGGCTGGCCGCGATCGCTGCCAAAGCCGTCAAGGAAGCGGCCTACCAGCAGCAACATGCGGCTGACTGGGTCGTGCGGCTCGGCGATGGCACGCCCGAGTCGGCGGCGCGAATGCAAACGGCTTTGCAGCAACTCTGGCCCTATTTCAATGAATTGTTCGATGCGGATGCTGTCGACGCGGCGGCCGTAGCCCAGGGCCTGGGCCCGGCCTGGTCAGAGTTGTTGCCTGAATGGCAGGCCCATCTGGCTGAAGTCTTGAGCGACGCGGGTCTGACCTTGCCCAAGGCCAGCGCCTTCATGTCGAGCGGCAAGCGCGGCATTCATAGCGAGCATATGGGCCATGTGCTGGCCGAACTGCAATACCTGCAACGCGCTTTTCCAGGTGGTCGCTGGTGACGGCTTCCCCGCTGCAAAATACCTGCGGCCGCCTCGATGCTGCCTGGGAAGTTCTGCGCCAGATTCCCGACCCTGAAGTGCCGGCGATTTCGCTTTGCGAACTAGGCATCGTGCGCGATCTGCGCGAGACCGCCGGCGGCCTTGAAGTCGTGCTGACGCCGACCTATTCGGGCTGCCCGGCGACCGAATTGATCCAGGATGATGTGCGCGCCGCGTTGGCGGCCTTTGGCGAAGTCAGCATCATCATGCAGCGCGCGCCGGCCTGGACGAGCGACTGGATCAGCGCCGAAGGCCGCGACAAGCTGCGCGCCTATGGCATTGTGCCGCCAGGCCCGGCAAGGTCTGAGCTGCAACCGATCCGCCTGGTACACCGGGCTGCAATGACCCAACTGGCCTGTCCGCGCTGCG
The DNA here is from genome assembly GCA_044357665.1 of Roseateles sp. GTDB lineage: Bacteria > Pseudomonadota > Gammaproteobacteria > Burkholderiales > Burkholderiaceae_C > Paucibacter_A. The sequence continues at coordinate 6,659 of JBIKPD010000075.1, forward strand.
GCTCCTTGCAGACCGAAAAACTCGCGGCTTTCGGTTCGACCCCATGCAAGGCGCTGTATCGCTGCCTTGCCTGCGCCGAGCCGTTCGAGTATTTCAAACCGATTTGAGACCGCGACGCCCATGAGCCTTCACTTCCATCAGTTGACCGTCAGCGCGGTGACAGCCGATACCGACGAAGCGGTCATCGTCAGCTTGACCGTCCCGCCTGAACTGGCCGAGGCCTTCCGCTTTGAACCCGGGCAATACCTGACCCTAAGGCATCAAGTGGCGGGGCAGGACCTGCGCCGCTCCTATTCGATCTGCTCGGCTGTGGGTGAGGCTGAATTGCGCGTCGGCGTGCGCCGGGTCGATGGCGGTGTGTTTTCGACCTGGGTCAATCGCGAGCTGAAGGTCGGCGACCCGATTGAATCCTATCCACCGCAGGGCCGTTTCGGCTTGACTGCAGCGACTGCCAAATCGCGCCATTGCCTGGGCATTGCCGCTGGTTCTGGCATCACGCCGATTTTGTCGATCATGAAGACGCTGCTGGCGCGCGAACCGGGCAGTCGCTTCACGCTGATTTATGGCAACCGCAGCCAGGCTTCGACGATGTTCAAGGAAGAGATCGAGGACCTGAAGAACCGCTACATGACGCGGCTGTCGCTGCATGCCCTGTTCTCGCGCGAACTAGTTGACGCTCCTCTGCTGGCCGGGCGTATCGATGGGGCCAAGGTCAGCGAATTCCTGCGCACCTTGGTCCCGGCAGAAGGTATTGATCAGGCCTATATCTGCGGCCCCTTGCAGATGAACGAGCAGGCTGAAGCCGCATTGCGCGCCGCCGGCCTGGCTGAGGAATTGATCCATGTCGAGCGCTTCGGCACGCTCGAGACCCAGGCCGGCAAGGCGCCGCTGCATCAAACCCAGGCCGGGGATGCCGACAGCGCCAGCGTTCTGGTCATCCGCGACGGTATCAGCCGCGAAATCGAATTTTCCAGGTCCGATACCAGTCTTCTTGGCGCTGCCGTTCGTGCCGGCATCGATCTGCCTTTTTCATGCAAATCGGGCGTTTGCTCGACCTGCCGCTGCAAATTGCTCGAAGGCGAAGTCCGTATGGACAAGAACTTTGCGCTCGACAAGCGCGAGTTGGCCGCCGGCTTCATCCTCAGTTGCCAGTCGCACGCGCTGACGCCGCGGCTGGTGATCTCGTTCGACGAGCGCTGACATGGCCAGAGGTCGCGCGGCCGGATTCGAGATGCAACGCGAGGAGATCCTCGCCGCTGCTGCCAATCTGTTTGCGCAGCAGGGCTATCCTGGCACTTCGATGAATGAAGTGGCGCTGGCCTGCAAGGTATCGAAGGCGACGCTTTATCACTATATGCGCGACAAGCACCAGTTGTTGATGCAGATCTGTGAGACCCATGTGCAAAGCCTGGCTGAACTGGTCGCTGCGGTGGTTTCGCAGGGGCTGGCCCCGGAAGCCCATCTGCGTGAATTGATCACTAGTTTTGTGCAGGCTTATGGCCAGGCGCAAAACCAGCACCGCGTGTTGACCGAGGACATGAGGTTTCTCGAAGCCGAAGATCAGGCGCGGCTGCGTCAGGTCGAACGCCAGGTGGTGTCGGCATTTGCCGATGCTATCGCAGCGGTCAAGCCTGAACTGCATGGCGCAAATCTGGACAAACCGTTGACCATGCTTTTGTTCGGCATGATCAATTGGACCTTCACCTGGCTTCAGCCGGGTGGCAAGCTGACTTACGATGCGATGGCGCCAATTGTGGCGGATCTTTTTTTTGGTGGACTCGGCGCGGTGCAAACACCGGCAGCCTCGATTGAACAGCAACCCTAGGAGACGAGTATGAAGATGATCAAGATGATTTGTGCCGCAGCTGCGGCTTGTATGGCCCTTGGTGCCCAGGCTGACATCAATGTTGGCGTGGTCGTATCGGCCACCGGGCCGGCTGCATCGCTGGGCATTCCGGAGAAAAACACCCTGAGCCTGCTGCCAGCGACCATCGGGGGGCAAAAGGTCAATTACTTCGTTCTTGACGATGCCTCCGACACCACCGCGGCGGTGGCCAATACGCGCAAGCTGATCACCGAGCACAAGGTCGACGTGATCATCGGCTCGACCATCACGCCGAATTCTTTGGCGATGATCGACGCGGTGGCCGAGTCGGCCACGCCGATGATTTCGATGGCAGCTTCGGCACGCATCATCGAACCGGTCGACGCGAAAAAGCGCTGGGTCTTCAAGACGCCGCAGAACGACATCATGATGGCGCTGGCGATCGTCCAGCATATGGCTGCTGCTGGCGTCAAAACGGCCGGATTCATCGGCTTTGCCGATGCCTATGGTGAAGGCTGGTACCAGGAATTCACCAAGATCGCGGCGATCAAGGGCTTGCAGGTGGTGGCTTCTGAGCGCTACAACCGGGCCGACACCTCGGTGACGGGCCAGGTGCTGAAGATCATCGCTGCCAAGCCCGATGCGGTGCTGATCGCCGGTTCGGGCACGCCGGCTGTGCTGCCGCAAAAGACGCTGAAAGAGCGCGGCTATGCCGGCAAGTATTACCAGACCCATGGCGTGGCCAACAACGATTTCCTGCGCGTTGGCGGCAAGGAAGTGGAGGGCACCTTCCTGCCCTCGGGCCCGGTACTGGTAGCGGCCCAGTTGCCTGCAGATCATCCCTTGAAGAAGAGCGCGCTTGCCTATGTGTCGGCTTATGAAGCCGCATTTGGCAAAGGCACGGTATCGACCTTCGGTGGCCATGCCTGGGATGCCGGACTGCTGCTGAAATCAGCCTTGCCTGTCGCCTTGAAGAACGCACAACCCGGCACGCCGGCATTTCGCTCAGCCCTGCGCGATGCGCTGGAAACTGTCAAGGAATTGCCCGGAGCACACGGCGTATTCAATATGTCTCCGACAGACCACCTGGGCCTGGATCAGCGTGCCCGCGTGATGGTGAAGATTGAAAACGGCGCCTGGAAACTGGTTCCCTGAGCTGTACGCCGCCATCCGCATCAGCGGCTGGCGGCTTGATTTTTGAAGGCCAGTCATGTCCATAGCAACCCCGATTCTTCAAAGCCTGATCGCCAACCGCTGGATCGGCAGCCAGCCCGCAAGTTCGCTGCGCAGCGCGATCAATGGCCGCGCCGTGGCATCGACCCATGCCGATGCGATCGACTTTGGCGAGTCGCTGGACTATGCGCGCGGGACTGCATTGCCGGCCTTGTTGCAGCTCGATTTCCAGCAGCGCGCCTCGATGCTGAAGGCGCTGGCCGCCTACCTGCTGGAGCGAAAAGAGCTGCTTTACGCAATTTCAGCGCATAGCGGTGCGACCCGGTCAGACTCCTGGATCGACATCGAAGGCGGCATCGGGACCTTGTTCGCCTATGCCGGCATCGGCCGGCGCGAGTTGCCTTCTGCCAAGGTATTGCACGAAGGCCCGGCGGTCGCTCTGGGCAAGGACGGGCAGTTCCTCGGCACCCATATCCTGGTGCCGCGGCAGGGTGTGGCGGTCCATATCAACGCCTTCAATTTCCCCATCTGGGGCATGCTCGAGAAGTTCGCGCCTTGCTTCCTGGCCGGTATGCCGGCCATCATCAAGCCCGCCAGCTCGACCAGTTATATCGCCGAAGCGGCGATGCGCTTGATCCAGCAATCGGCGCTGCTGCCCGCCGGCAGCCTGCAACTGATCATCGGCAGTTCGGGCGACCTGCTCGACCGTCTGCAAGAGACCGATGTCGTCACCTTCACTGGTTCGGCCGATACCGCAGCGATGCTGCGCGTCAATGCCAATCTGATTCGCCGCAGCATCCCGTTCAACGGCGAGGCCGACAGCCTGAACTGCGCGATCCTGGCGCCTGACGTGACGCCGGATGACCCTGAATTTGACTTGTTCATCAAGGAAGTGGCGCGCGAGATGACGGCCAAGACCGGGCAGAAATGCACCGCGATCCGCCGCGCCATCGTGCCCCGCCAGCATCTCGACGCGGTGGCGACGGCCTTGCGCTTGCGCCTGGCCCAGGTCAAGGTTGGCGACCCGGCGCTGGAAGGCGTGCGCATGGGTGCTTTGGCTTCCAAAGCGCAGCAGCATGATGTTGCCGCGCGACTGCTGTTGCTGAGTCAAGGCAACGAGGTTGTCTTTGGCGCGAGCGACGGCTTCGCACCGCTGGGTGAGGGCGTGGCCGAGGGCGCTTTCTTTGCGCCGACGCTCTTGCTTTGCCGCGATGGCTTTGCCAATGATGTCGTGCATCAGGTCGAAGCCTTCGGCCCGGTCTCGACGCTGATGCCCTACGACGATCCCGACCAAGCGCTGCAACTCGCCGCCAAGGGCTGCGGCAGCCTGGTCGGTTCAGTCATCACCAAAACGCCGGCGATCGCTGCCCGCTTCGTTCATCATGCGGCGGCTTTCCATGGGCGCATGCTGGTGCTTGATCGCGATGCAGCCAGGGAGTCGACCGGGCATGGCTCGCCGCTGCCTCAGCTCAAGCATGGCGGCCCGGGTCGTGCCGGGGGCGGCGAAGAGCTCGGCGGCATCCTGGCGGTCAAACATTACCTGCAGCGCTGTGCGGTCCAGGGCTCACCGTCGATGCTGACCGCGATCACCGGCGAATACCAGCGCGGTGCCCGGGTCAAGGAGGATCCGGTTCATCCCTTCCGCAAGCATTTCGAAGAGATCGAAGTCGGCGATTCGCTGCTGACCCATCGGCGCACCGTCACCGAGGCCGACATCGTCAACTTTGGCGGTGTTTCGGGTGACTATTTCTATATGCATTTCGATGCGGTCGCGGTCAAGGACACCCAGTTTGGCCAGCGCATTGCGCATGGTTATTTCGTGCTGTCAGCGGCGGCCGGTCTGTTTGTTTCGCCCGCTCCCGGCCCGGTGCTGGCCAATTACGGCCTCGATCAACTGCGCTTCGTCAACCCGGTCGCGATCGGCGACACAATCCAGGCGCGGCTGACCTGCAAGCGCAAGACCGATCGCGGCAATCGCCCCGATCAGCCACCGCAGGGAGTGGTTGCCTGGGATGTGCAGGTCTTGAATCAGCGTGGTGAAATCGTCGCCAGCTACGATATCCTGACCCTGGTGGCCAAGCTCAAGCCCTGATGACTGTCCGGTCCGGCGTTACGAGCTCACCGCTGGATCAAAATTCATGGAGTAAATTCAATGTCAAGTTTCAAGCAAATATCACTTGCTGCCTTGGTTTTTGCCGGGGTCCTGTCTGGCTGCGCGAGTCCGTCGAGCGTAACCGGGGCGGGCCAGTTGCAGGCCGAAGAAGAAACCAACCAGAAGTCATTTGTCACCGGCTCCCGACTTCCTGTGAAGAACGGCAAGGGCATCGAATATGTCAAGGGCCTCAGCAAACAGGGTTTTGCCGAAGAGATGCTGCACAACAAGGCGCCCATGACCGACAGCAAGTGAGGCGATTGATTCGCTGACCTGATTTGCTACGGCTTGGCGCTGGCAAACGCCACCAGCGATTTTCTCTGCCAACGCTTGGCCTGCAGCAGGTGCCGACAAGTTGGCCTAATGGGCGCCGATGTCGCGCATCTCCTGGTCGCTGAGCGTCGTAAGTGAATCGCCACTGTGTTTGCACTCGTGGCCTTACCCATTGATTCATTAGTCGAGCAGGAGCGACGTGTCAGTCTTGTTCAGCTGCCAATCTCGAAACGTAGCCCGGCATGGGCTTGCAAGCGCTGCACCAGCGTCATGCCCATCGCCGCGCCCGGCGTCCAGACGCCGCCGGCGGTGACTGCCGAACTGCATTCTTTCGCCAGGCAGATGGCGGCCTGGACAATCATCTTCGAAGTCGATCCATAGCCAGGGTCGCGGTCGCCGCTGACGCTGGCACTCAGCGCCTGCCGGTCATCGGTTTCGCCGCTAAAGAGGATTTCATAGCGTCCCGCTTCGCGCTGTTGCCTGCTTGGTCCTTGGCCTGGCTTGGGCAGGAAGAGGCTGCGCAGCAAGGCGCGGGTTGGGGCGAAACCGAGCAGCACAGTCTGGATCCTTGCATTGCGTGCCATGGCCCTGGCACGCTTTTCCCCGCGTGGGCCATCGCCGGTCAGCATGCGCTCGTCATAGGCGAAGTCCTGGCCCCAGGGGTGACCGAGCAAGGCGTTGCTGCGATGCACGTTCTTGGTGTTGATCGGCGCCATGATGAAGGGACCGGTCCACGATCCTGCCTGCAAGTCGTAGGTCGCAGATTCGCCTTCTGGCTGCTCGGGCCCGCGAAATCCCGGCGTCAATGCAAACGGATCGGCCAGAATCCGCTGCAGCGCCGGGTTGCGACCGATCTGCTCGAAGGTGGCCAAGGCGCTGGCAACCGTGCCTCCCGACATGCCGCCTTTCATCACGCGAACCCGGCCGCGCACCCGCTGCAGCGGTTTGCCGAAGCGGCGCAGCGCTGCATCTTGCAGGAACAACACGCCGAGTTCGAACGGGATCGAATCGAATCCGCATGAAAAAACGATGCGTGCTCCGCTGGCCTGTGCCGGCGCTGCAAGCCGCGGGATCATCTCTTGCATCCAGCCGGGTTCGCCGCAAAGGTCGACATAGTCGGTGCCTGCCGCCGCGCAGGCCAGCACCAGTTTTTCACCATGCAATTGATAAGGGCCAACCGTGCTGATGAGTACTTGGGTCTGGCCGGCCA
>JBIKPD010000392.1:0-3841 GCA_044357665.1 Roseateles sp.
GTTGCCGCCAGGTTGGGCGGACGCTGGACGCTGGAGGTTTCAGCGTCCAAGGTGATGTTGAAGACGATCGGCAAATTGTCGACCGGCCAGACCATTGGGGTGACCTTGAATCCTGTCGCCTTTTCAACCGGCCTCGGCTACACCTTCTGACAGACCACAAGCGTCGGCATCAATCGATGCCGACCACCTTGTGCATCTGGATCGACAAGCGCCATTGCGGATGCTGCATGCAATAGGCGGCGGCTTCGCGGCGATGCTGAGTTCTCAGCACGCTGTCGAGCGGCTGCAAAAAGAAATGCTCGAAGGCCAATTGTTCGAAACGTTCGGGCCCGGCCAACGGCTGCGGGAACACCAGTTTCAGCTCATTCCCATGCGTCAGCACCACTTCGGCGTCGGCTTTCGGGCTGACGCAGATCCAGTCCAGACCGGCCGGCGCGGGCTGCGTGCCATTGGTTTCAACCGCGATCTCGAAGCCCTTGGCATGCAGCGCATCGATCAATGCCGAGTCGATCTGCAGCAGCGGCTCACCGCCGGTGCAGACGACATAAGGCCGGCCTAACTGCCCTTGGCTGTCCGACGGCCACAGCGCTGCGATCGCTCCGGCCAGCGATTTGGCATCGGCAAACTTGCCTCCCCCCTGGCCGTCGACGCCGACAAAATCGGTATCGCAAAAACTGCAGACAGCGTCCGCGCGATCCTGTTCGCGGCCACTCCAGAGGTTGCAACCCGCGAAGCGGCAGAACACCGCCGCCCGTCCGGCTTGTGCGCCTTCGCCCTGCAGGGTGTAGAAAATTTCCTTGACAGAATAAGTCATCTTTGGCCTCAAACCGGGATCACCGGCCCGTCGGTGTTTGCGCTCACTATCGCCCCACAGCCCCGCGTTTCGTAAATGTCGATACGATCTAGTGGGGGCAATACCAACCGCGCCTTGGCCAGCACCCAAGCCGCCAGGCTGGCATTGTCGCCATCAATCAGGTCGGCGATCTCGTACAACGGTCGATGGTCGATGGCTTTGAAGATCGGGTCAAACAGGGTTTTGACGTCGCCGAAGTCGACCGTCCAGCCCATCAATTGGTCCAGCGCTGCGCTCAAGTGCAGGCGCAAGGTATAGGTGTGACCGTGGATGCCGCCGAGCAAATTGCCTACGGGCGCATGCTTGAGCCGGGTTGCGCTGTCCAGCGTCAACTCCTTCCAGATGCGGTAACGCTGACCATCGTAATTGGCGCCGCAACTGCCGGTTTCGTATACGGTGATCCACGACAGTTCGGGCAGTTGGGGCTGCAATCGCTGCCACAGCCAGGACGACATCAACTCGCTGGTCGGGTTTTCAAGACCTTCGATTTCGTTCAGGCAATGGTAGTTGAGCAGGATCTGCAAGGGCGCCCAGATCTCGTCGAGATGGTCATAGTCGATGCTGATGTCGCGCTCGCCGAGGTCCTGATTCGCGTGGATGATGACCTCGAAACCATGGCCATGCATGCGGCCGCATTTATGCCCCAGCGGCACATTGGGCAGTTGGTGCGCGGCCTGGAAGCGGTAACGCCGCCAGACATGGGCCATGCCGTTTGCGTCGAGATCGACACCTGAATGCTGGGTGCTCTGCACGCCGACCTGCTGGATGCCGGGCAGTTCGAACTCGGTCTCGAGACGCTGACGGATCCAGCGTGCAATGTTCTCGTCGGTCGGCTGTTCGATCAGGTGGTTCAGCAGCGCATGGTCGAGCGGCGCCACACAAACCTCCAAGCGCCGCCGCAACTCCTCGACTTCAGCTCCGGGGAAGGGTGCCCAGTCTTGCGGCAGCATTGCGCGCACAGTGGTGAAGTAGCTATGGCCATGCAGATCGCGGCTGCGATGACCGGGCGGCAGCGCCGGGATCTGGCAAGCCGATTCGAAGCCGCATGAGGCTGTGTAAATTGTATGCATCAGTCAAAGCGCGCCGATTCAGCGGCGGCCCCTTGTTTGCGAAAGCGGTTTCTTGCCTTTCAGATGGCGCTCGATGCCGTCGTTGAGGCGGCCACGCAGATCGACGACCGCCGCCAGATGGCCGTAAACGCCGGGGAAACGCAGATCCAGCCAGAGCCAAAGCGTGCAACTGCGCAGCGCCTGCTCCATCCGGTCGAGCCGGCTATGTTCATCGACTTCCTGCAGGAACCAGGGCGCCCCGACTGCGCCAGTCAGCGCATGACGGCTGGCCCAGTCGAGATATTCCTGCACCTGCGAATCGGTGCGGGTGTCGACCGGCGCCTGGGCGTAGATGAAGCGCATTTTCAGCGACAGGCTGCCGGCGGCGCGGTCGAGGCGGTCGGCCAGTTCGAGCATCTGCTCCAGCTCGGCCACTTCGAAATGCGCGTCGTCCAGGCGCAACTGGTCCATGAAAACATCGAGCACCGCGCGCAGCCGGCTCAACCCCAGGCGCGAGGCGATCGTTTCGACATGCCACCAGTTCGGCGCCACCGCAGCCTTGAACTCGCGCGGCGCACGCGGCGATTTCGGCAACAACTCTTTCAAGGTTTTGGCCGCCGAAGGTTCGGCTTCGCGCAGCACGCCGACAAAGCCTTCATCATGCATGCCGTAGCGTCCGGCGCGCCCGGCAATCTGGTGCACCTCAGAGACGCTCAGTACGCGGTCTTCGAGACCGTCGAACTTGCTCATGGTGCTGAACAGGACACGCCGGATCGGCAGATTCAAACCCATGCCGATCGCATCGGTTGCCACCAGAATATGGCTCGCACCCTGGGCAAAGCGCTCGGCTTCGCGCCGCCGCACTTCGGGCGGCAAAGCTCCGTAGATCACCGAGACCGGATGACCGGCAGAAGCGATCTGGTCGCGCAGCATCAGCACTTCGCGGCGGCTGAAAGCGACCACCGCATCGCCATGCTTGAGCATCGCGATCGGCACCGCGGCCGGCAGCAATTGCACTTCTTGTTTGCGCTCGAAATGCCGCACCGTGCAGCGCTCGCCGCACAGCCCCAGCAGGTTCTCGATCGCCGGCACCGCATAGGCCGAGCAAATGATGATCAGCTCGTTGGCCGGCACCGCCACGATCGCTTGCGTCCAGGCCCAGCCGCGGTACATGTCGAAGAGCATCTGCGCCTCGTCGATCACCGCCACGTCGATCGCCTTGCTGGTATTGACCATCTCGATCGTGCTTGAGACCACACGCGCGGCCTCGGCCGGTACGTTTTCTTCGCCGGTCAGCAGCGAGCAGGGTACGCCGCGCCCAACCAGGCGATCTCGACCTTCAAGGGCCAGCAAGCGCAGCGGTGCCAGATAAGCGCCGTCATGGGCCTGCGCCAGCCGCTCGAAAGCCGCATGGGTTTTGCCGCTGTTCGGCGGGCCGACAAACAGCGTCACCGTGCGTTGCAGATGCCTTGCTGCTGGAAAGGTATCGGGATAGCCCTGGAAGGCCAGTTCGCTGTTCAAGCCGGCCAGCATGTCGAGTTCAGCGACGCGGTTTTCCCAACGATCCTGAGCTCGGGTACAGGCCGTCTTCAGCTCGGGGAAGGCTTGCGGCGTCGCGCATTCGGCCTGCAATCGCGGCAGCAATGATTCGAGATGTTCGACATGCCCCGAAGCGCTGCGCGCCAGCAGCAACTCCAGATGTTCGAGCAGTTCCTGGGCCTGGGCAAAAACCGGCGCCGGGCCGATCGTGGCCTGCAACGCGGCCAGATCACCATTGCGATAGAAATCCCAGATGGCCGCATCGTCGACGGCGACACGGAACGCGATTGCCAACTGCCAACCCGGCTGCGACAGTTGCAAGGTGTGGCTGCATAAACGTTGCCAGACCTTGCCCGAGCGTGTCAGCCCGAGCGTTTCCAATTGCGTGCTGCGTTGTTGC
>JBIKPD010000393.1:0-3829 GCA_044357665.1 Roseateles sp.
CGGACATACCCCACCACAGCCGAACTGACTCGCTTTGGACGCGAAATCTGCCGAGTCCACAACCCCAAGGACGCCCTTTGTCGAATCGCAGATGCGATGACCGACACACTGGGCGCAGCGAAGCATGATGGGCGAATTCCTTCGGACATGCTGGCAAAGATGACCGACGTCTGGTCCACAGGCATGAATCACGCCACCGAGGCTTGTCGCATCGGAAACGCTGTTCAGCTAAGACGTTGAGGTCTACGCGAAGAGGATTGCGGCCATGCTGGATTGAATTGGCCCCGGCCAAGCTATCGCGTTAACCCAAGCGAAGCCCACAAAAAGTCATATGAAACCTCACTGCGGCGCTGTTGCCCCGCCTGCTGTGCCTCGCTGGCCTCGTAACTTCGCAGCAGCCCTTTAACCCGCTCTAGACCGGCAGACGTTTTGATGGCCTGGCGGGGCGTTTTGTGGTCGAGTGCCGGAATCGGTTCATCGGCCCAGTGTGCATAGGTCTCGTGAATCACTTTAGACATCAACTTCGCCATGGTGACTGCATCGAGCGAAGGAGCAGAAGCAGACGATGACCTGCCACTCTTGGGCGATGCCATGGCACCTTTCTTTTGTGCCTTAGACACTACATCCGCAGCTTCGTCCACTTTTCGATTTACAAACGTGACGCTCTCACCCACCAGCGACTCAAACCACACTCGCCCCTCATCGGCATACCGCTGTGTCCTATAGAAGAGTTCCAACTGATTCGTTCTTTTCCCAGGATTGATGTGAACGATGGCGCGCACCTGCCCATCCGTGCAGTCAATGTGGCGCGACCACCCCTCTTGCCGGTCGCCCTCCACATCGCTCTGGGTGGCCAGAGCCTGCACCAGTGCAAATTCATCATCAACCCGGTAATGGTCGGTGATCATCTTCATCGGCTCACCAGAATAGTGGTCGATCAGGGTCGGCATCGGTGCCGGCTTGAGCCAGTGCTGGAGCCATTCGATCATGATGAGCAAGCCCATTTCCCTGGACGCATCAAGCTGCTGGCCGAGATTGTTTCCATGCTCACGTACCATCGATAGCACCCGCTGCCCGGTAAGCAATGTGAATAAATAACCCGCCCCCGACATTTGGAAATGATCCCCCACGCGAAGGATGCGGCAACCCAGCAATTCCCCCGGCTTCAAATGTTGCGTGCCGGAGCGCTCACGCACCACGATCGGCTCGGCATCTTTGTCGAGTGCGTCACAGAGCGTCATCTGTTGACCTTGCACCACATCCGTCACGTCATACAGGCGCAGCGGGCGTTGGCCCAACTGCTGAACCCAGTCACGCTGCGCGGCATTCAGGCGCGGCCCTGCCGGGCTGAGCAGGTAATCGTTGATGCGCCGGATGCCGCCACGGGCATGGATATCACCCTCGGCCAGCAACCATTCATGGATGTTGATTTCAATGCTTTGGATAACGTCAGCATCGAGCGCTGCAAGCTTCGCGAGATCATCTTCTGAAAGCAACTTTTGGTACAAATTCATGAAGGCGTTTTGCCAGCCCTTGCGGTGCAACGATGACAACCAAGTGACAGCTATCTCAATGGCTCCTTGGTGATCGGCAGATTCTGGGTTGTATGACATGGCGGGGACGCGCAGAACAAAAAGGCAATTGTCACAGAACGCACTTTTGTCAGATACGGTTATCGTCGGCCATCCAATCCCCCGACAACTTCAATAACAAAACGCGCTCAATCGCCATTTTTCCGCGCTTTCAGACCGCCACCAACAAGGCCGAAGATGCCCGTTACCACAACAGCAGGTGAGCCACGGCCCCAATACATCGTCGAAATGAACAATCGCCAACCCTTCCCGTCTTCGCCCAACGCAAAAGTTCCACTGTATGCAGTGGGGAACGATGTTGACGTTGATCGACTCAATTTCAGCCGAGTCCTGTTCTTGGACATCGATGGTAGTTGGCGTGCAATCAACTGTTCATGGCCTTGGACGAACACGTGATGCCCAATCGGCCTCTGGCTCGCTGCCCGCTGTTCCCGCGAGGTGTCTGACCAATATTTCATTCCCCCGAACATCGACCGCGCGATCAAGAATGGACTGAGCGTCCGGAATCAGACTTCGACTTTCCAGTCCAAAAAGGAACTCTGAAGTTGATGTAACAACGACGCAGTCCGGCAGGCGAGTCAAGAAATTTGTCTTTCGAACAGCGCTGTCTTCGAAAAGGAGAACGGCACCAAAATCCTCGCCTTCCAGCGCCCTACCGAGGACTTCCGCTGCCGCCTGCTCGCCGCGATTTTTGGTTTTGGTCGCTGGATTAATCGACTTCAAAAGCATGAATTCTTCATAGACCTCAGTTGGACTGACGGTCAATCTGTGAGGATCATTGTGTCGAATCCACTCGGCCACCAATGTGGCTCCAAGTTTGGATAGATCCTGAATTACTTCATGCCTGACCATATCAGGAACAATTACCGGCAATTTCGTTAAGAACAGCACATCAAGCGACCCCGCAACAGCCAGCGTTATGAGCGGTCCGGAATCGGTGACGATCAGTGAGAGGTTCATGACTTCGCGGTCCCCTTTGACTCGGTTGACGCCAAATCCAAGATGCAGTGGAACAAGGCAATTTGCTCCGGTCTATTCTTTGGTGTGACCTTGGGAACACGAAGATTGTTGAGGCCTAGGGCGATCAAAACGTCTCCATAGCTCGCTCCAGTTTCCTCTGCAATTTGTGGCCAGGAAATCAGACCCTTTGAATAGGCGATTGCCAAAACTGCAATTCGACCCCGGTCTACGGATTGAACCGGCGGCAACGTCAGAAGTCCAACGGCCTTTCCATTCCTGGTGATTTCTACGGGCCCCTGAGTATTCAGCGACGACAAAACATCGCTCAGGTTCGCCTTTGCATCCGACGATGAGATCGTTCGAACTGAGTGTTGCATATGTACTCCAAATACCTAAAGTGTCAACTCTACCAACTTTATACTTAATTGTACAAATCGTACATTTTGTACCGCGCGAGTCACATCGCAAGCTGTCAGCCAAACGCTGACCGCCGGCAGGCACCGTCACTGTCCTCGGCACTGATCGGTTATGCAGGGGCTCCGACCGCCGATCACATGCGGTGTCTGGCGGCAAGTAGCATCTGACAGCATGAGCAGCTTTGCGAGGATCTCTGGTCTCAAGCGAAAATCCAACCCTTGGTCAAGCTTCGCGTTCAAGCTCTGTCGCCCTCTCGAGGCGGTAGAGCCTCTGGCACATTGGGGAAGGCCCCCTTGTTTCAGCGCAAGCTGTCGTATACCGCTGTCTCGAAGTCGTAGAACGTAGGTACAGAGCCGGTGTCCGCGAACGGGAAGATCTGGCTCAGGAACACCCCGCCGATGCCGGTCATCGGGTCGATCCAGAAGAACGAATTTGCGAGGCCCGCCCACATCAGACCGCCTGCCGGTCGGCCGGTCAGGGTGCACTCGTGGTTGATCTGGAACGCGAGGCTCCAGCTCTTTTTCACCCCCGGGAAGAACTCGGCGTCGTTGGTGAGCGGGTGGTTGGTCTTGAGGTTGGAGACCCGCGCATCGCCCATGTGGTTGAGCATCAGGCCGTTGGCTACCGTTTCGGGCTTGAGCACGCGCTCTCCGGCAAGCTGGCCGCCGTTGAGCACCATGCGCACGAACTTCAGGTGGCGAATTGCGCAAGGCCGGCATCACTGTGTGCCCCAAGACCGTGGGACGCTTGCTCAGGGGCTTGAAGTTCTCGCTGCGCGTCAATCACAAGAAGGTCGCCGGCAATGCCAATCCCTTTCGCAATCAGCAATTCGAGCACATCAATCGCACGCGCAAGCGCTT
>JBIKPD010000076.1:0-13237 GCA_044357665.1 Roseateles sp.
CTGCCGACCAGCGCCCGGGTCGAATTGATCGACCCCTTGACCTTGCGCCCGCTGTGCCAGTCCCCGCGCTTGGCCGGCGGGCCCATGTGGCCTGGCGGCATGGCGATCCATAACAACGGCAGCCTCTATGTCGTCTATGGCCGTTACGCCCATCAACTTGACCGGGCTTGTGCGCCGCTGGCCAGGTTCAAACTGCCGCTCGATCAGGCCTACAACTCCTTCGTCATCCTTGATAACGGCTTGATCGTGACGAAGAACTTGTCCGACAGCCGGCCGGCGCGCTTGACCGTGTTGGGCCCGGACGGGCTGGAGCGGGTGTGCGGCGACCTTGATTGCCCCGAACCCTCGATCGCGCGGCTCAGCGCCAGCGGCAATACGGTCTATGTCGTCGGCGTCCGCTCGATCTTTCGCTATGACTGGGACGAGTCGGCCCAGAGTCTGGTGCGGGATGCCGGCTGGCGCCATGATTACATTGGCGACAGCCAACAAACCTATGGCTGGGACGTCGTGCTCGATGGACACAATGCCTGGTTCATGGACAACGGCCTGCACCGCTATCTGCACCGGATGGTCAATGCCGGCGTCAGCCGCACGGCCAACCGATTGATTCGCGTGTCGCTGCGTGACGCCGCTGACCATCAAGCGGTGCCGGTCAGCGGATTGGCTGGCGGCAGCATCACCAATCCGCCGCTGGTCGACGCGCAGCGCCGGATCGTCGTCGGCTATGACTCGGCCAACTGCGTGCTGCAGGCCTGGCGCTTTGATCTGCAGGGCGCTGAGCTGCGGCCCTTGTGGCGCAAGACCGGTTTCGGCTGCGCCAGCCACATGATTCTTTACCCCGACAGCGCTGAGTTGGTCGTCAACGATTACCAGCGCCATGGCGAAGAACTGGTGCTGCTGGCGATCGAATCGGGCCTCGAGTTGGGCCGTGTGCGCAGCGGCGGTCTGATGCAGGGTGTGGTGTTTCCCAGCCCGGGCTGGGGGCGTGATTTCTACTGGTCCTCGATGGGCCGGCTGGCCCGGGTCTTCGTCCAATGAGTCAAACGATCCTGATCACTGGAGCCGGCAGCGGCATCGGCCGCGACGCAGCCCTGGCGCTGGCAGCGCGCGGACATCGCGTCATCGCGACCACTTTCACCGCGGCACAGGCCCTGGCAATTCGCGCCGAGGCGCAGGCGAGGGGACTGACGCTGGAGTCGTTCAAGCTCGACATCACCGTGGCTGCAGACCGGGACTTGCTGCTGCCCTTGACGCTCGATGTGCTGATCAACAACGCCGGCATTGGTGAATCGGGCTCGCTGGCCGAGGTTGACGTCGACCGCATCCGGCGCGTCTTCGAGGTCAATCTGTTCGCGACGCTGGAGCTGACCCAGGTCGCGCTGCGCGGCATGATCGCGCGCCGTTGTGGCAAGGTGCTGTTTGTCAGCTCGATCGCCGGGCGCTTGCCGATGCCCTTCCTGATGCCTTATTCGATGAGCAAGTTCGCGCTGTCGGCGGCCGGCGCCGGGCTGCGCGCCGAGATGGATCAGCTCGGCTGCCAGGTGCAGATCGCCTTGATCGAGCCGGGCGCGATCCGCACCGGTTTCAACCAGCAGATGACAGCCAGCAAATATGGCTGGATGGGCGCAGACAGTTATTTCAGCGCCCAGGCCGCGCAGTTGAAAGCGCGCGAAGCGAAGGTCTTTGGCTTGCTCGAAGCGCGCAGCACCGACTCGATCGTGGCACAGATCATCCGTGCGGCTGAAGCGAAGCGGCCCCGCTTGCGCTATGTCGCTCCCTGGATACAGGGATTTTTTGTTCGCATCGCAAGAATTTTTGGTATTTGAATTAAACAGCAGGACGAATCATGAAACTTAAGAAATGGCTTTTGAGTCTGCTGGCAATCTTGTTGTTGCTGGCGCTGGCGGCCTATGCCTTTCGCGCGCCCTTGGCTGTAGCGATTGTCGGAAAAATGGTGCCACAAATGATGCGTGGCAACGCCGAGGCCGAACTGCCTGACGGCCTGCACGCCGGGCTATGCGGTGCCGGTTCACCGATGGCCACCAATGAACGCAACGGACCTTGCACCATGGTGCTGGCAGGCAAGCGTCTGTTTGTATTCGACGCCGGCAGCGGCAGTTCGCGCACGCTCGGCAGGATGGGATTCAACCAGGGCAAGATCGAAGCGATCTTCCTGACGCATTTCCATTCCGACCATATCGACGGCCTGGGTGAATTGATGCTGCAGCGCTGGCTGGCTGAATCGAATTCGCAACCCGTCCCTGTGCATGGTGCGCCGGGCGTGGAGCAGGTGGTCGGCGGCTTTATGCAGGCCTATGGTCAGGACCAGCATTACCGTGTCACCCATCATGGCACGGAGCTGGTGCCCCCGGCTGGTTTTGGCGGCCAGGCCAGGCCATTTGCGCTGGACGAGAAGGGGCGAGTTGTGGTGCTCAAGGATGACGATCTGGAGATCGTTGCCTTCCTTGTTGACCATGGCCCGGTGCACCCGGCGGTCGGCTACCGCATCAGCTACAAGGGGCGCAGCCTGGTGATCAGCGGCGACACGAAGAAGTCAGCGGCAGTACAGCGCGAGGCTCAAGGGGTCGACCTGTTGATCCATGAGGCGATGTCGATGCCGTTGATGGCAATTTTGCAGGACGGTGCGACCCAGGCCGGCCGCCCCAAGCTGCACCAATTGATGATCGACGTGATGAACTACCACAGCTCACCCGAGGAAGCGGCCGAAACCGCGCGCGATGCCAAGGTGGGCTACCTGCTGCTCAACCATGTCATGCCGCCACTGCCTTTGCCTGGCTTGGCCAAGGCTTTCCTGGGCGGCGCGCCTGATATTTTCTCCGGCAAGATCCGCGTCGGCGCTGACGGCGACTTCATCAGCCTGCCTGTCGGATCGAAACAGATCGATGTCAGTCGCCGTTTGACGATCGGTTAGACATGAGAAATTTGCCCAAGCTGGGTGCTTTGCTGCGCACCCCCGAAGCCTGCTTCGACCATCTGCCTGATTTCCCCTATACGCCGCATTACACCGACTTGAAGGGTCTGCGGGTAGCGCATATCGACGAGGGTCCGCGCGATGCACCGATCGTGCTCTTGATGCATGGTGAGCCGACCTGGTCTTACCTCTACCGCAAGATGATTCCCGTGCTGCTCGCAGCGGGATTGCGGGTGATCGCGCCCGATCTGGTCGGCTTCGGCCGCTCCGACAAGCCGGCAAAGCGCAGCGATTACTCCTATTTCAACCATGTGCAATGGATGACGGCCTGGATGGAGGCGAATCAGCTGAGCGGCATGACGCTGTTCTGCCAGGACTGGGGTTCGCTGATCGGCCTGCGCATGGTGGCCGAAGCGCCCGAGCGTTTCGATCGCATCGTGCTGGCCAATGGCGGTCTGCCGACCGGTGTGGATCCGGTGCCCAAGGGTTTCAAGATCTGGCGTGCTTTTGCGCGTTTCAGCCCCTGGTTTCCGATCGGGCGGATCGTGCGCAGCGGCTGCGCTTTCGGTTTGAGCAAGCAGGAAGTCGCGGCTTATGACGCGCCATTTCCAGCGCGGCGCTTTCGCGTGGCAGCGCGGGTCTTTCCGGGTTTCGTGCCGACCAGGCCAGATGATCCCGAGCGCCAGAACAATGAACGCGCCTGGGAAATGTTCAAGCGCTGGGAAAAGCCGTTCCTGACGCTCTTCAGCAACCGCGACCCGATCACCCGCGGTGGCCACAAGATCTTCCAGCGATTGGTCCCAGGTGCTCAGGGTCAGCCCCATGCGGTGACACGCGGGGCCGGGCATTTTCTGCAGGAAGACAAGGGCGCCGAAGTGGCGCAGGCGATCGTTGCCTTCATCCTGGCCAATCCGGCCAAGGGCGGATGATCAGGCTTGACAACCTGGCTTTGATCGCACCGCTCCTATATGCCCAGATAGGCCTCGCGGATTCTCGCGTCGCCAAGCAGGTCGGCCGAGGATCCATGCAACACCACTTTGCCCGACTGCAGCACGAAGGCTTCGCTGGCAACCGACAGCGCCAATTTGGTGTTCTGTTCGACCAGCAGGATGGTCACGCCCGAGAGATGAATCTTCAGCAGCGCGTCGTGCAACTCCTGCACGATTTTTGGCGCGAGGCCATGACTGGGTTCGTCGAGCAGCAGCAAGCGCGGCGCACCCATCAAGGCCCGGCCGATTGCTACCATCTGTTGCTCGCCCCCCGACAAGGTGCCGGCCAGTTGCCGGCGGCGCTCGGCCAGGCGCGGGAACATCGCATAGATCTGCGCCAGACTGGTCTGCAGTCCGGCCTTGTCTTCGCGTCTCGAGAAGCCACCGAGCCAGAGGTTTTCTTCCACCGACATCGCGCCGAACACATGCCGGCCTTCGGGCACATGGGCGATGCCGCGGCCGGGAATATGGTGGGCGGCCAATTTGAGCAGGTCTTCGCCGCGGTACAGCAGGCTGCCGCTGACCTGTGGCACCAGACCCGAGATGGCGCGCAGCAAGGTGCTCTTGCCGGCGGTGTTGGCGCCGATGACGGCGATGAAACTGCCTTCTTCCAGGCTCAGGTCGATGCCGTGCAACACCGGCGAAGCGTCATAAGCCGCATGCAAATTGCGGATTTCAAGCATCGCGGTCATGCGCCATGCTCCTCGGCCAGGTCCTGGCCCAGATAGGCCGAGATCACTTCCGGGTTCTGGCTGATTTCGCGCGGATTGCCTTCGGCAATTTTCTGGCCGAAGCAGAGCACGAGGATGCGGTCGCACAAGTTCATGATCGCCCGCATATGGTGTTCGATCACCAGGAAAGTGATGCCTTCGTCCTGCCTGAGCTTTCTGATCAAGGCCAGCACATGGTCCATTTCGGATTCGTTCAGCGCGGCCATCACCTCGTCGAGCAGCACGACTTTGGGCTGCGTACACAGGGCCCGCGCCATCTCGACCAGCGCCTTCTCGGGGAAGGTCAGGTCAGCCGCGCGTTTGTGGGCGATATGGGCCATGCCGACTTTTTCCAGATTGACCATCGCCAGCGCGCCGGCTTCGGCCAGCGACAAGCGCAGCAGGCCGCCGGTCAGTACGTTGTCCAGTACCGTCAGATCCGGGAACAAGGCGACGTTCTGGAAGGTCTTGACCATGCCGCGTTGGCAGACCTGATGCGGCTTCAAACCCTTGATCGGCTGACCTTCGAGGAGGATTTCGCCCTCGCTCGGCAGGGTCAGCCCCATCAGCAGGTTGAATAAAGTGGTCTTGCCGGCGCCGTTGGGGCCGATCAGGCCGAGCAACTCGCCACGCTTGACCGTGAAGTCGACGCCGTTGACCGCAGTCAGGCCGCCAAAGCGTTTGCTCAGCCCGATGACTTGCAGGATGTGGTTTTGATCTGACATCAGGACTTGAACCGCAAGGCAATGCGGGCATAAAGGGCTTGCAGGCCGCGGGGCTCGATCAGGATGATCGCGATCAGGATCAGCCCGTAAGCCAGTTGCGAGATGCCGGCGCCGTGGCTGGACAGGGTCGCGTTGAACAACTCCTCCAGCGGCAGCAAAAAGCAGGCGCCGATGATCGGCCCGGAGATCGTGCCGATGCCGCCGATGATGCAGATCAGCGCCACCCGTACCGAAATGCCGACCAGCGAGAAGATCGATTCAGGGTCGAAGAAGAAGTTGAACTGGGCATAGAGCACCCCACAAGCGCCCATCAAACCGGCCGAAATCGTCGCCGCCAGCATCTTGGTGCGGGCGGTGTCGATGCCGATCACTTCGGCCGAGTCAACATTGGCCTTGACTGCGCGCAAGGCATAGCCCAGGCGCGAACTGCTGATCTTCCAGTAGATGGCCGTGGTCACCAGCAGCGCGGCGAGCATGATGTAGACATAGGGCCTGGTCGAGTTGAACTGCATTTGCGCCAGGCCGCTGCTGGCCATCGGCACCGAGATGCCTGAGGGGCCGCCGGTCAACGAACTCCAGGTGTTGCCGACCGCGCGCAGCACTTCGCCAAAAGCCAGCGTGGCCAGGGCGAAGTAATGGCCTTTCAGTCGCATCGTTGGCAGACTCAGCAAAGCGCCTGCCAGGCCCGCCACGACGCCACCGGCGACCAGCCCCAGCCATGGCGAGAGCCCGAAACGGATCAGCAAGATCGTCGAGGTGTAGGCGCCGAGGCCGAAGAAGGCCGCATGCCCGAGCGAGATCTGGTTGGCCAGGCCGCCGACGATATTCCAGGCCTGCGCCATTGCGGCGAACAGCAGCAGCAGCGTCAGCACCCGGATCAGGTAGCCATTGGCAGAAATCAGCCAGGGAGCGATGCAGACTGCGCAAAGCAGCAGCAGCCAGATCAGGGATTTTTTATTCATGAGTTCTTGCGCAGCAGACCTTCGGGGCGCAAGGCCAGGGTCAGGATGAAAACCGAAAAAAGCACCATGTTCTGCAATTGCAGCGGTAGCAGCAGGCCCGACAGCGACTGGATCACCCCGACCGCCAGGCCGCCGACGACGGCGCCGAGCACATTGCCGAGCCCACCGAGCACGACGACGGTAAACATCAGGACGCCGAACTGCTCACCCACGCTGGGCGAGACTGTCAGATAGGGCAGGATGATGGCGCCGCCAAATGCGGTCAATCCGACGCCGAGGCCGAAGGCCAGGCGGTAGATCTTGTCTGGGTCGATACCCATCAACCGGGCTGCCATCGGATCCTGGGCGGTGGCGCGCACCGAGCGCCCCCACCAGGTCTTGGCCAGCAGCCACCAGACCGCCAGACCCGCCAGCACCGAAGCGCCAAAAGCGATCGCATAGGGCAGGCTGATCAACAGATCGAAAAACTCGACCGCCTCGTTCTGGTAAGGCGTCTGCACCGATTTGAATTCGGAGCCGAACGCCACCAGGGCGAGGTTTTCGAGCACGATCAGGATGCCGACGGTCAAGAAAATTTGCGCCACTTCGGGCGCTTTCAGAACCTTGCGGATCAGGCTGTGCTGGACCGCATAGCCGAGCGCAAACACCAAGCTGAAGGAGAGCAGCGACCCGAGCAAGGGGTCGAGGCCCAGAAAGGCCCAGGCAAAGTAAGCCACATACATGCCGACCATCAGGAACTGGGACTGGGCGAAGTTGACGATACCGATGACGCCGAAAACCAGCGTCAACCCGATCGAAATCACCGCATAAACACCGCCCAGCATCAGGCCGTCGATGATCGCTTGCAGCAGCGCCATGCTCAGCCGGGTTGCCGCGCGACGAACTTGGTCTTGGCGTATTTCTCAGGCCAGACCGTTGTCAGTTCACCCTTTTGCCATTGCACCATCACCGGGTCGGCATAGGTATTCAGACCGGTTTCGTCGAACTTGACGATGCCATTGGTCATCGCCTTGGCCCAGCCTTCGGTGAAGGTCATGCTGCGCAACATCTTGGTGATGTCCTCGGGCTTGGCCGACTTGGCCGCATTGATCGCCTGCGCCAGCACGTCCAGCGAGACCGCATGCTCGAGCGCTTCATGCACCATGAAGGCCTTGAAGCGCTTGCGATAGCGCTCGGTCGCCACGGTGTCGAGGTCGTAATTGGCCGAGCAGATCGACAGCACGCCGTCGGCGTAGTCGCCCAGCGCCTTGGCAAAGTCCGGGATCACATAACCGGCCGAACCGCCGACGATCAGGGCCGAGATCTTTTGCTGGCGCAGCGCCCGCACGATCAGCAAACTGTCGTTCAGATAGGAGACCGGGAAGATCACCTGGGGCTTGGCAGCGCGAAGCTTGTTGATCAATGGGGTCACATCGGTGATGCCCAGCGGATAGGCCTCATCGAGCACGATTTCGACATTGGCGGCCTTGGCCGCGGCGCGCAGACCCGATGCGGTCGAGGTGCCGAAAGCGGTGTCCTCGTAGAGGATCGCGACCTTGTTGACTTTGGTCGTGCCGCCGAGCAGGTCAGCCGCAAAAGTGAACTGGGCTTTGCCGATCACGCTGCCTTTGGCCGTGACCTGGAAGACGTTCTTGAAGCCACGCCCGGTCAGCAGGTCGGAATACGACATCGTGATCAGGGGCACGCCACGGCGTTCGGTAACTTCTGAAATCGCCAGCGTCAGCGCCGAGGCGAAGGCGCCGAGGATCGCGCAACAGTCGTTCTCGGCGATCATGCGCTGGGCCACCGTGGCAGCGTTGGCGGGTGCCGAAGTCGAATCGGCAATCACCAGGTTGATCTTGGCACCGCCCAGGCCTTTGAGCCCGCCAGCCGCATTGATTTCATCGGCGACCAACTCGATGCCTTGGCGCGAGTTGATACCGAACTGCGCATTGGCACCCGACAGCGGCAGGATCACGCCGACATTGACCGTCTTGCCCTGCGCCCAGGCGAAGCCTGGAACGGCACTTGAAACACCCAATGCGCCCAGACCCATCAGGGCCTGGCGGCGGGCGGCGTCGATTACTCGGGATTCTTTGCGTGCCATGTCATCTCCATTGAAGTTGATGCGCAAGTTCAACTGCGCTGCCCCGATTTTGGAGACAGAAACCAAAACTGTCAACCATATTGCAAGATTGTCTGACAGTAGTATGATCGCTCGATGGTCACCCGTCTGAAGCTGCTCAAACCCGAAACCCTGCGCGCCCAGGTTGAAAACAATCTGCGCCAGGCGATCGTCAGCGGCCAGTTGAAGGCTGGCGAAAAGCTGGTCGAGCGCGAGCTGTGTGAAATGCTCGGCGTCAGCCGGCCCTCGTTGCGCGAGGCTTTGCGCACGCTTGAGGCCGAAAAGCTGATCGTCATCGTGCCGCATCGCGGCCCGGAAGTGGCGGCCATCAGCATGGAAGAAGCCCGCGACCTGTATGCGCTGCGCGGCCTGCTCGAGAGCTTCGCCGCCCATGAATTCACCCGTCTGGCCAGCGATGAACAGGTGAAAAAGCTGGGCAAGACCGTGCGGCGCCTGCGTGAAGCCGGGCAGAAGAATTCTCAAAGCGCAGTGCTTGAAGCCAAGGCCGAGTTCTACCGCATCCTGCTCGAAGGTTCGGGCAATGCCCTGGTGAGCGAAATTCTCGGCGGCCTGTTGGCGCGGGTCAGCCTGCTGCGCGCGACCTCGCTGATGCTGCCCGACCGCCTGCCTCGCAGCCTGGAAGAGATCGATGCGCTGCTGGCTTGCATCCAGAAACGCGACGCCAAGGGCGCACAGGAAATTTCGCACAAGCATGTGCTCAACGCCGAGCGCGCTGCGCTGGGCGTATTCAAGCTCGACCCACCACCCACCCCAACGGAGAATCAAGATGAACCAAGACGCATTTGACAAAGGCCTGAAGACCCGTCGCGAAGTGCTCGGCGCCGAGTATGTCGACGCTTCGATCAAGAATGCAGACGACTTCAATCAGCCGATGCAGGAACTGGTCACTGAATATTGCTGGAACGAAATCTGGAACCGTCCAGGCCTGGATCGGCGTACCCGCAGCATCATCAATCTGTCGATGCTGACTGCCTTGAACCGCCCGCATGAGTTGAAGCTGCATGTGCGCGGCGCCATCAACAACGGACTCAGCAAGGCCGAGATCAGCGAGATCTTTCTGCAGACGGCAATCTACTGCGGCGTGCCTGCGGCGATCGACAGCTTCCGCGGCGCCAAGGAAGTGTTCAAGGACATGGGGATCTGAGGATGTCTGCAGCCAAAGTCGGTTTCATCGGCCTGGGGATGATGGGCGTCCCGATGGTTCGCAATCTGCTGCGGGCCGGATTTCCTGTGCAGGGTTTCGACCTCGACGCGGCGGCAATGGCGCAGTTCGCGGACGACGCGGGCTTCAGCGCGGCAGCGTCGGCGGGACAGGTCGCGCAGGATTGCCCGGTCCTGATCCTGATGCTGCCCGACAGCCGCATCGTCGACCAGTTGCTCTGGGGCGAGGGCGGGCTGGGCGCGCAATTGCAGCCCGGGCAGTTGTTGATCGACATGGGCTCGTCCGACCCGGTGCATAGCCGCGACAACGCCGCACGCCTGGCCGAGCAAGGCGTTCCCTTCGTCGATGCGCCGGTTTCGGGCGGTGTCAAGCGGGCGCGCGACGGTACGCTGTCGATCATGATCGGCGGCGAAGCTGTGGCGGTCGCGCAAGCGATGCCTATTTTTCAGGCGATGGGCAAAACCCTGGTCCATGTCGGCGCGCCAGGAGCGGGTCATGCGGTCAAGGCTTTGAACAACTATGTGTCGGCCTCGGGCCTGCTGGCAGCCTGCGAGGCCCTGGTCGCCGCCGAAAAGTTCGGCATTGATCCGCATCTGGTCAACCAGGTCTTCAATGCATCGACCGGCAAGAACAACACGACCGAACACAAGGTCGAGAACTTCATGCTCAACGAGGCCTTCAATTCGGGCTTCGCGCTGGCGCTGATGCGCAAGGATCTGCAAACCGCGCAAGGTTTCATTGAGCGCATGGGCACGGCTGGCGGATTCGCTGCGCAATGCCTGCAGACCTGGAGCCAGGCGGAAGTCGGGCTCGAGCGCGGTGCCGACCACACGGCGATGTTCAAGTTCTTGCGGGAACAGCAGTGAAACTGGATCAGGCGCGCTTGCGCAGCGCCTTGACTGTCGCGCTGGCGCGGCCTGAAGTGGCGGCCGATGCCGGTCAATGCGAAGCCCGCATCGAGATGGTGGCCATGGCGGATGCAGGTCAAGCCTGGCGCATGTCGCTTTGGCCCGGCCTTTCCACCGGCCCGGCGATTGAACTGCGGGCGACCGAGCAAGTCTGGTTGGAAGCGCTGTCGGCGCTGCCGAGCCCGGGCCGGCAGTCGCTGGGAGCCCTGCGCCGGCAAGCGCCGGGCTTTGTTGTCGAAGGCCCCGAACTGGCCATCGCGCAGGCCTTGCCCTTCATCGAGCGCCTGCTCGATAGCTTGCGCCATGCATTCAACCAGCTGCCGGCACCGGCAGCCGCTGACCACAGCGGGCTGGCCTTCATCCAGGGCCGCTATCTGCAATTGAATGGCGCCGACTGGGTCTATGCCGAACAGGCCGGCCTGGCGACGAATCCGCCGCTGCTGGCCCTGCACACGGCCGGCGCCGACGCGCGGCAATGGCATGGCTTGATGGCGCAGGCGGAACTGCGTCAGGACTGGAATATCCACGCTTTTGATCTGCCGGCCCATGGCCGCTCGCCGCTACCGGCGCAGACGCCGAACTGGCAATGGCGTTTGACGGCATCAGCCTATATGGACTGGGTGATCGGCTATATGGATGCAGCCGGCTTGACCAAGGTCGCGCTGCTCGGTTGTTCGATGGGCTCGGCGATTGGCTTGGCATTGCTGGCTCGCTACCCTGATCGCTTTGTCGGCGCCTTGTTGCTTGAAGCGCCTTATTGCTCGCCGGGCCGGCGCTCGAAATACCTGAATCACCCGCAAGTCCATGGCGCGAGGCTGGCTGCTGCCTGGGTTGGCGCGTTGCTCTCGCCGACCAGCCCCAAGGCCGGCCGGGACCAGGCGACCTGGATCTATTCGCAGGGCGCGCCCGGCATCTATGACGGCGACCTGGCCTTTTACAGCGATGATTTTGACGCTGATGAATATACGGCCGCGATCGACAACCAGCGCACCCCGCTTTATCTGCTGACCGGCGACTATGACTATTCGGCCACGCCGACCGACAGCCAGCGCATTGCCGATGAAGTCGTTGGTGCCAGCTTTTCTGCCCTGCCCGGTTTTGGGCATTTTCCGATGGTCGAGAATCCGCAAGGACTGCTGCCTTTCCTGAAGGCCCCCTTGCAGGCCTTGCGGCAGCGTTGCGCTTGAATCCGGGAGGAGAACGAATGAGTTTGCGAATCTGGGAAGCTTTTGCGATGCGCTATGCCACCGTGCGGCGGCGCAGCCATGAAAACTTCATCATGGCCGACATCCACGATGAAGACAGTGACATGGACTATTTCGTCTGGTTCCTCAAATCGGGCGATGAGACGATCCTGGTTGACACCGGTTTCAACCAGGCAGCCGCAGAGCAACGCAAACGCAAGTTTTTGCGCTGTCCGATCGATTCGCTGCAGGCTGCGGGCATCAAGCTCGAGGACATCCACGACACCATCATCACCCATGCCCATTACGACCATGCTGGCAACACGGCCAGGCTCAAGGGCACGCGTTTTCATTTGCAGGAACGCGAGATGTCCTATGCCACCGGTCGCGACATGCGGCATCGTTTTTGCAGCCACGCTTATGACGCCAGAGACATTTGTGAGCTGGTGATGGCCAATTTCGAAGGCCGGGTCGATTTTCATGAGGGCGATTACGACTTGCGCTCGGGCATCAGCGTGCACTGGGTCGGTGGCCATACCCGTGGCCTGCAGATCGTCCGCGTGCATACGCAGCGAGGCTGGATCGTGCTGGCCTCGGACGCATCGCATTACCTTGAAAACCAGCGCCGGCGCGCGCCATTTCCGATCGTCGTCGATGCCGCCGACATGCTGCGCGGCTTCGATCTGATCGAGAAGCTGGCCGATTCGCCGCAGCACATCATCGCCGGCCATGACCCCCTGACCAATGATCTCTACAAGAGTGTCGGCAATCCCTTGCTGGAGATCGTTTCCTTGACCGACCCGCTATGAAACCAGCCCCAGGAGCAACCGCTATGCAGAACCGATTCAATCCCAGCCAGCGTCGCAGTTGGCTCGCCGCCATGCTCGCCTTGTCGACCGGCTTGTCAGCCGGCTTGTCGGGCCCAGCGCAAGCCCAGACCGACTACCCGACCAAACCGATCACGATCGTGATCCCGTTCCCGCCCGCCGGTTCAACCGATGTGCTGGGCCGCTTGCTGGCGCAGGCCATGAGCAAGAACTTGCAGCAATCGGTCGTCGTCGACAACACCGGCGGCGCCGGTGGCACGATCGGCTCCGGCCGGGTCGCGCGTGCACCGGCTGATGGCTACACGCTGCTGTTTCACAATATGGCGCTGGCGAGTGCGCCGGCGCTCTATGCCAAGCTGACCTTTGACCCGGCAGCGGACTTCGAGCCGATCGGCCGGGTGGCCGAAGTGCCGATGATCCTGGTCGCTCGCAAGACCTTTCCTGCCGACAGTCTGCAAGGCGTGCTGGCCTTTGTCAAAGCCAATCCAGGCAAGCTGAATTTCGCCAATGCCGGTATCGGCGCGACCTCGCATTTGTGCGAAGCTTTGCTGGGCTCGGTCACCGGCTCCAAATGGACCAGCATTCCCTACAAAGGCACCGGACCCGCGCTGAATGATCTGCTCGGCGGGCAGGTCGATCTGATCTGCGACCAGCCGGCCAGCACGCTCGGCCATATCAAGTCGGGCAATTTGAAGCCGATTGCTGTGGCCACG
>JBIKPD010000394.1:0-3804 GCA_044357665.1 Roseateles sp.
GGCCCCGCAGGCCTTGCCCTGCTATGGGCATCCGGTCGTGCAAGCCCCGCATCTGAGCTGGTTGGCCGCCAACGGCGTGGTTTTTGACAGCGCTTATTGCAACTTTCCGATCTGCGCGCCGTCGCGGTTTTCGATGCTGTCGGGGCGGTTGCCCCATTCGATCGGCGCTTACGACAATGCCAGCGAGTTCCCGGCCGCCACGCCGACGATGGCGCATTACTTGAGGCATGCCGGCTACCGCACGATTCTCTGCGGCAAGATGCATTTCATCGGACCGGATCAGTTGCATGGTTACGAAGAACGCCTGACAACTGACATCTACCCGGCCGATTTCAGCTGGACACCCGATTGGCTGAAAGGCCCGAGCCACCGGCCCACCGGCGTCAGCATGAGACCGGTGCTCGAAGCCGGCCCTTGCGTGCGCAGCCTGCAGATCGATTACGACGACGAAGTCGAGTACCGCGGCACCCAGAAGCTCTACGACCTGGCGCGCGCCGGGGACAGCGAGCAGCCGTTCTTTCTGACCGTTTCGTTCTCGCACCCGCATCCGCCTTTCGTCTCGCCGCAGCGGCATTGGGATCTCTACCGCGACGAAGACATCGCGCCGCCGCGCGTGCCGGCGATCCCCTACGAGGAACTCGACGAACATAGTCGCTGGCTCTATGTCGCCCATGCGCAGGACCAGTACAGCGTCAACGAGGCCCAGGTGCAGCGTGCGCGCCATGCCTATTACGGCATGGTCAGCTATGTCGACGAGAAGATCGGCCGCGTGCTCGAAGTGCTGCATGAGACCGGGCTCGATGAAGACACCATCGTCATCTTTGCCGGCGACCATGGCGAGATGCTGGGCGAACGCGGCATGTGGTTCAAGCAATGCTTTTTCGAATGGTCGGCCCGCGTGCCCCTGATCGTTTCCTGCCCAAGCCGTTTTGCGCCGCGCCGCGTTGCTGCCCATGTCTCGCTGGTTGACCTGCTGCCGACGATGCTCGACATCGCCAGCCAGGGCCGACCGCAGGAACCGGTGGTACCGCTCGACGGTAGCAGCCTGCTGCCCTTGATCAGCGGTGTCGATGCCGGGGCCGATCGTTGCGTGATTTCAGAGTACAGCTCCGAAGGCGTTTGCGCCGCCTCGAGGATGGTGCGCCAAGGGCGCTGGAAATACATCTTCACCCACCTGTTGCCGCCGATGCTGTTCGACCTGCAGGACGATCCTGACGAGTTGAATAACCTGGCCGGCCAGCCTGAGCATGCCGAGCTACAGCAGCTCTTGCATGCCCAACTGGTGCAAGGCTGGGATCCCGAGGAAGTGCATGCGCGCATCCTCGCCAGCCAGCGCCAGCGCCTGTTTCTGGCCGAAGTTGCAGCGCAGGAACCGCAGGGTTCGAACTGGGCTTACCAGCCGTTCGTCGACGAGTCCAAGCGCTTCATCCGCGGCTCCGGCGGCGCCGGCCCCACCAGCGTCAAGGCCAAGGCGCGCTTCCCCTTCGTCGCGCCGGTGCAGCCCGATCTGC
Organism: Roseateles sp.; assembly: GCA_044357665.1. GTDB lineage: Bacteria > Pseudomonadota > Gammaproteobacteria > Burkholderiales > Burkholderiaceae_C > Paucibacter_A. The sequence continues at coordinate 1,512 of JBIKPD010000394.1, forward strand.
CGCCTGCACCCGAGCAAGGCGCGAAGGCTGCGGGCGAATGAACGGCGCTTGATCAAGGCTTGAGTTTTTGGCGCTTGGCTGGCAGCAAGGCTGCGGTCATGCTTGGGAACAAGCTAGACCTCACTTCTACAGTAGCGCCCAAAGCTGCTTTGGCTGATTGGCGGGGAAGTTGATTTCAACACCATATCGATAGTCTTCTTTTTGCGACTTGACTGCCGCAATCTGGTAGTCGTATAGGGTGAAGCTGGTCTGGCTAAGGAGAATCCGGATATGTAAGCTCGAGAATGAACTTCGACACCGTTACGCTTCGATTGCCCGAATTCTTGAGGTCAAGGAATACCTGGAAGCCTGAGATCCCTACCGTATTTGGAAGTCCGATTCGACTACCAACCTCCACGGAGATCTTGTTTGATGCAAACCATGTCCTTATAGGTGGAAGTTGCGACAAGGCGATCGCCAAGATCGAAACTAGTACGGCCCAGACTTCTGTTCGTTCGAACCAAGGCATCGTTACTCCTTCGGGGCGTAACGTTTGATTTCAGCGGTGCTCTTTCGAGCCTCCGCTGGAACGAATTATTGGGCGGACTCGATTTAGCATTATCCATAGGTTGCTTCCGTTTGCCGTAATAGTCTTTCCATACGTCATAAATTTTTTCTCAAATCTATTAAAGCTAACGATAGCCAAGGCTGGCGTAAGAACAACGACAACGGCAAAGATCACCGCAGGTTCTTGTAAGCCAATTCGCGTTAAAGCATAGTTGGCGTAAGTATTTACTATGGGATGAAGCAGATATATCCCATAGGTGGCTATACCGAATTGCTCTAGTGGGTATTGGATACTTCTTGGGATCAAATAATTTTGAGGAAATTTGTAGAAAGCGCAGACGAGCGAAATTGATGCAAGTAAGAATATTACTCTATTAACCCCCGTCGTTATTGCTATTTGATTCCCTGTAACAGGATAGAATATGAAGACTGCGATTGATGCGCTGAATAGCAGCATTACTGCGGTCAGTGTCATTTTAACGTTTCGTAAATTGTAATATATAGCAATTCCTGCCACATAGAGAAATATGTTATTAAAAGGGTTTATGTAGGTTTGCCACTGGTCTGCTAAAGGTCTTTGAGGATCCAGTAAAACAAAAGCGAATAGCAACGCCGCGATAAGCGATAGGACAAGCAATCCATTTCCATTGATTCTGCTTCTTTCGTATGAAATCAATAATGGCGGTGTGAGCGCATAGTAAACCATCTCATTGCCTATCGACCAAGCTCCAGTATTTATATAAGAGCCAGGAGAAACAAAGCCAAATAAAGTTGTCAGATTTATTAGTATGCGGATTACGGATACTTCGTTGCCTTTGAGTAGAAGCGGGATGGTTACAAGCGTCACGCATATCCATAGTAGTGGCCATATTCTGAAAATACGCCTGATATAGAAATTTTTTGCCGTTTTTCTGTCGACTATAAAACTCGAATATACTATAGCCATGCTTAATCCAGATAGGACAAAAAATACGGATACGCCGTAGATGCCAAGGCGCCCAAGGAAATGTGATGAGTCTAACGGGGAGATGTGCCAGTAAGTTAAATGATAAAACATTATTGCAATGGCCATGAGTCCTCGAAGCCAATCGATGGAATCAATCCTGTTCGTTATCGCGTTATTCACTTTTTGTAGTCCTTATGACTGTCTGGCGCCCAACGTAATGTAGATTACCGGATCACCTGGAAACCCAGATTATCTGATTTTATAAAATGGGTCACGCAGTCGTTTTCAATTGGAATCGATCTTCGCACTGATTCATTCGGTGTATGTAACTTTCCAGTGGCGTCACCCCTAGGCTGAGGTTTAGTCCGCACTCTTAGCCGCGGCTATTCATAGCTGGCTGCACTACTGCGTTCATGTTTGGGCCATTGGCGCCATCCTTCATCAGGCACGGCCAGTACCGAGGATGATCCGGACCCTGTCTCAGCCCGCGGCGCCGACTGGCCGTGGCTGGTGGAAACTGAACAAGTTAGCCTGCGCCCAGCCGGCCTGCCGCTCAGGCTCTGCTTGAATGCTGAGTGAGGCTGCAGCGCTATGACTGCTAACGCAGAATTCCCTTGCGAGCAACCCAACGTGAATAGAAAACAAGTGCTATTCCAACTGCGACAATTGCCGCTGTAAATGCCAATGCAGCCGCACCGCCCATAACCGCCAGCCCGTCGGTAAGCACGAAGTTGTGGACGAAGGTCATGGCCATTGTTGCGAGTGACAAAGCGAATATGGGTACGGCCCAGCGGCTGCGCA
>JBIKPD010000395.1:0-3790 GCA_044357665.1 Roseateles sp.
CCCCTGGGCGCGATCTCCCGACCAGGCATCGGCGCAATCGACTGGCGCTCGCCATCGCTTGATGCCATGGTTCGGTGAATTCGAACTGCCGATCGAGGGGATATTCGCATCCCGTCCCGGCGACGAGGATGAAAGGATGCTGCTTAAAACCGAAAACCTGGCGATACCTGAGGCGCCGCCAAGTGCCGCCGTCGAGCAGGAGTTGCTGCAACTGCTGTCGCATCAGGGCTGGCGGGTCCCGGCAGCCATCCTGCTGATTGCCTCGATGATTGCCGGCATGGTCGGCCAGGTTGCACCGCTTTGGGTCACCGGCCTGTGGCTGGCTTCGATCTGTGCCTTGATGGTCTTGCGCCATCAGCTGTTCTCTCGCTTGCCGCAACTCGACCGGACACCGAGGCGCCGACGCCTGCAATGGGTCACCGCTTTGAGCGGCGTGAATGGCTTGCTGTTCAGCAGCTCGCTGCTGTTCGCCCCCCAGCTTTCGCCCTACCAGCATATGGTGCTGACGATGCTGCTGCTGGGTCTATGCGCCGGGGCGATTGCCAGCACGGCCGGCTACTTGCCGGTGCTGCTGGCATTCTTGCTGCCGGTGACCTTGGCCAACAGCCTGGCCTGGGTCAGCAGCGGCGCGGCCATGGCAGCAGACCAAGGCGTCAAATGGCTGCTGGGCGGGTTGATTCTGGCCTTCAGCGGTTTTTTGATTGGTCAGGCGCGCGACGCCTTTCGCCTGTTCGTCGAGTCGGTACAAATCCGCCAGCAACAGGTCAGAACCAATGAGCAATTGCGCCTGGCTTTGCAACAGGCCGAGTCTGCTGGTCGGGCCAAGACCCGCTTCCTCGCTTCGGCCAGCCATGACTTGCGCCAACCGATGCACACGCTGACCCTGTTCGGCGCTGCGCTGATGACGCGCCCGCTCGACGCTGCCAGCGCCGACATCGGCCGCAACATGAATCTGGCCCTGCAGTCGCTGGCCTCGCAGATGGACGGCTTGCTCGATATTTCAAAGCTCGATGCCCAGGTCGTGCCGGTCAACAAGCAGCGTTTCAGCCTGCAGCGCTGGCTGGAGCGGCTGTGCCAGGAGTTGCAGCCGCAAGCGCAGCGCAAGGGCTTGCAACTGAGCCTGGACTGCCCGCCTGAAGCCTTCGTCGAGACCGACCCGCAGCTGCTCGATCGCCTGCTGCGCAATCTGCTCGACAACGCGATCAAATACACCGCTCAGGGTCACGTCAGCGTCGCCGTCATCACCTCGCCTGAAGGCGAGTCCTGGTGCGTCAGCGTCGCCGATTCGGGCTGCGGCATCGCAGCGGCTGAGCAGGCGCGGATCTTTGAAGAGTATTACCAGATCAGCAACCCCGAACATGACCGCAGCAAAGGGCTTGGCCTGGGGCTGTCGATCGTCAGCCGCCTGGCCGATCTGCTCGGCTTGCCGCTGAGCCTGCAATCAAAGCCTGGCCAGGGCAGCCGCTTCAGCCTGGCCATCGGCGCAGCGGCGGCCCCGGACCAGTTGGCGGCAAAGGGCCCGCTGGCACGCCTGAGCCAGCTTCAGGTGCTGGTGCTCGACGACGAGTTGCCGGTGCGGCTCGCCATGCAGGCTTTGCTCAGCGCTCATGGCTGCGAAGTGACCTTGGCCGCCAGCACCCGCGAGGCGCTGCTGAAGAGCCTGCAACGCCGCCCCGACATCCTGCTGACCGATTTACGCCTGGGTGCGGGCGATGACGGGCTGACCGCCGTGCGCTCGCTGCGCAGCCTGCTGCCGGGGCTGCCGGTGGTCCTGATCAGCGGCGACACCGCGCCCGAGCGGCTGCGCGAAGCTCATGCTGCGGGTTTGCTGCTGTTGCACAAACCAGTGCTTGAAGACCAGTTGCTGCAGGCAATCCACAGCGCGATGCAGGCTGCACGCCTATAGCATCCGATCCAGCGCAGCGGCCAGATGGCCAACGGTGCGGTCGACGTTGTGCCATTTTTCGAGGCCGAACAGGCCGACGCGGAAGCTCATGAAGTCAGCCGGTTCGTCGCACATCAAGGGCACGCCGGCGGCTGTTTGCAGGCCTTCGGCGAGGAACTTGCGGCTCGACTGGATTTCAGGATCGCTCGTGTAGCTGACCACCACGCCGGGCGACTTGTAGCCTTCGGCCGCGACGCTCGGAATGCCGCGGCTCTCGAACAGAGCGCGTACCTTGGCGCCCAGTTCAATCTGTTCCTGGCGGACTTTCTCGAAACCATAGGCCTGGGTTTCCAGCATCACCTCGCGCAGTCGCGTCAAGGCGTCGGTCGGCAGGGTCGCATGGTAGGCATGGGCGCCGTTTTCGTAGGTTTCCATGATCTGCAGCCATTTTTTCAGATCGCAGGCAAAGCTGCTGCTGGTCGTCGCGTCGATCGCTGCGCGAGCGCGTTCGTTGAGCATCACCATCGCGCAGCAGGGCGAACTGCTCCAGCCCTTTTGCGGCGCGCTGATCAGCACGTCGACACCGGTCTGTTCCATATTGACCCACATTGCACCCGAAGCAATGCAGTCAAGCACGAACAGGCCGCCGACTTCATGCACGGCGTCGGCTACGGCGCGAATATAGTCGTCGGGCAGCATCAGGCCGCAAGAGGTTTCCACATGCGGTGCGAACACCACATCGGGCTTCTTTTCGAGGATGGCCGCCACCACTTCGGCGATCGGCGCCGGCACCCAGGGCGCTTGCGGGCCATCGCCAACACGGCGGGCTTTCAGCACGGTGGCTTCGGCAGCGATCCGGCCCATGTCTAGAATCTGCGTCCAGCGGTAGCTGAACCAGCCGTTACGGATGATCAGCACCTTCTTGTCGCCGGCAAACTGGCGCGCCACGGCTTCCATGCCGAAGGTACCGCTGCCGGGCACCAGCACGACCGACTTGGCGTGATAAACCTGTTTCAGGATGCCTGAAATGTCTTTCATCACGCCTTGAAAACTGCGCGACATATGGTTCAGCGAACGGTCGGTGTAGACGACAGAAAACTCGAGCAGACCATTCGGGTCGACTTGGGACAGCAGGCCTGACATAAGGATTCCTTAAATGGGTGAACCGAGCCGTCGATGATGCCAAAGAAATGGCGGCCGCACTACATCATTGTCAACTGTTTGCGCGATCGGCACCGGCGCTGTGCTGATCCAGCCAGCTCAGCAGCAAATGGTTGAACTTCGCCGGCTGCTCCATGAGGAAGAAATGGCTCGCGCCTTCGAAGACTTCGGTGACTGCGCCCGGGATGCCGGAGCCGAGCGCAAGCGTCGCGGTCAAGGAACAGATCGGGTCGCTGTCGCCGCCCATCACCAAGGTCGGCTGATGGATGCTGGCGAGTTGCGCCAATGTGTCGTGCGACTGGCAAGCGATGTTCTGTTCGACATAGCAGGCCGGCAGACGGGTTTCGCCACCGATCAGGCGCTCGATCGCCGCGATCTGCACCGGGTTTTCATTGAAGAATTTTGCCGAGACAAAATTCTGGATCGAATGGCGCGCATGGTCAGCCCAGCTCGAACGCCATTCGAGCGCCTCACGCATATTCGACAGCACGCGACGGCCCAGCGGATCGACCTTGGCGAACGAGGCGCAGAGCACCAGCGACAGCACCCGCGCGGGCGCCAGCAAGGCCATCTGCTGCGCGACTGCGCCGCCCATCGAGCGACCGACCACATGGGCCTGCTCGATCTGCAAAAAATCCATCAGTTGCAGCGTGTCGCGGGCCAGATCCTCGGTGGAGATAGGCTCGTCGACCTGGCTGCTGGCGCCGGCGCCGCGGTTGTCGAAGGCGACCACGCGATAGCTTT
>JBIKPD010000396.1:0-3761 GCA_044357665.1 Roseateles sp.
AATTGGCCCTGGCCGACCGGCCGCGCCATATCCGCTCGTCGACCAAGCCCTATCCCTATGACGAGGAACCGGTGGATGGTCTGACGGTCGAGGATGTCGATGGCGACGGCCGCATCCTCAGCATGCGCGTGCCCGACCCGCATGGCACGTACAAGAAATACCCCGGCGAGCCACGCCTGATGGTGGCGCGCGAGCCGGGTGAATTCGGCGGCGACTATTACCGGCTGCTGCCCGAAGGCTTCATCAAGAACCATGACGGCATCACGGTACGCATCAACAAGGACCGCGAAGGCCTCGACCTGAACCGCAATTTCCCCAGCGACTGGCGCCAGGAATACCAGCAGGTCGGCGCCGGTGCTTTCCCGACCAGCGAGCCCGAGGTGCGGGCGATGGTCGAGTTCATCGTCGCGCACAAGAACATCGGTGCGGCGATCAGTTATCACACCCATAGCGGCGTGATCCTGCGGCCGATGGGTGGGCATAGCGACGACGACATGATTCCCGAGGACCTGTGGGCCTACAAGCGTTTCTCGGCGCTGGGCGAAAAGCACAGTGGCTATCCGGCCATCAGCATCTGGCACGACTTCAAATACCACCCGAAGGAAGTGATCACCGGCACGCAGGACTGGGTCTACGAGCATCTCGGCGCGCTGTTCTGGGTGGTCGAGCTCTGGGCGCCGAACAAGGAAGCCGGCATCGAAGGCTATAAATGGGTCGACTGGTACCGCGACCATCCGGTCGAAGACGATCTGAAGCTGCTGAAATGGAGCGACGAGCAATGCGACGGCCAGGCCCATGTCGAATGGACGCCGTTCCTGCATCCGCAGCTCGGCGCGGTCGAGATCGGCGGCTGGGACAAGCTCAATTACTGGCGCAACCCGCCGCCGAATCTGCGCGAGCGTGAAGCGGCACGCTTTCCAGGCTGGATGAACCAGATCGCGCTGAGCCTGCCCAAACTGGAGTTGCTGCGCACCGAGGTCGAAGCGCTCGGCGACGACAGCTGGCGCGTCCGCTTCGCTGTGGCCAATAGCGGCTATCTGCCGGCCTATGTGACCAAACGGGCGCTCGAGCGCAAGGTCGTGCGCGGCGTGATCTTCGAGATCGACCTGCCGGCCGACGGCAGCGCCAGCCTGATCAGCGGCAAGCCGCGGATGGAAGGCCCGCAGCTCGAAGGCCATGGCCCGAAGAGCTCACAACTGGCTTTTCTGCCGAACCGTGAAGTCACGGCTGACCGGGCGGTTGGCGAATGGGTCATCAAGGCGCCCAAAGGCACCCGGCTGTCACTCAAGGCCAGCGCTGAACGTGCCGGTACGGTGCGGACCGAGTTGCTGCTCGAATAAGGCCGGAGCAGCCCTATGACTTGGGCGCGGCGAGCATGGCTTCGCGCCAGAGCCGCCCGGGCAAAAAGGTGCGCAGCTGGGCCAGCGCCTTCTCGATCAACAGCGGATGCAGCTGATGGCCAACGCCGGGCAGGATGTCGGCGGTGACATCGGCGCCCAGCGGCACCAGCGCGCGCGCGGCGGCGACCACGGCCGGGTAGGGCACGACTTCGTCCTGGATGCCGTGCAGCAGATGCAGGCTCACATCCTTTGGCGCATGCTGCGGCAGCGCGATGTAAGTACCCGCTAACGCCAGCACCCGGCCGGCCAATTGCGGCTCGAACTGCACCGCTTCCAAGGCCAGCGTGGCGCCTTGCGCAAAGCCGGCCAGAGCAACTCGCTCCCAAGATAAGTCGAAATGCCTCGCCCAGGCGCGGATGCGGGCATTGAAGTCGGGCAGCGCGGCCGGCAGCGCATTTTCAAACCAGGCAAAACCGCCGGCTTGAACCAGCGGGCCGTTCAAGCCGACCAGGGCGGCTTGCGGATATTGCTCGCGCAGGGCCAGGCTCAGCGGCGCCATGTCGGCAGCCTGCCCGCCTGCGCCATGCAGCAGGATGAAGAGCAGGTCGGCCGCACCCGCTACGGGCAGGCTGACGATCGCGCGGGAGTCGGTGACAGATTGCATGGCGTGGATTGTCGCTGGCCGCCGCGGCTGGCTCGGCTATGCTGCGCCCGAGAGGATGTCAAACCAGCCAGAGCCAGCAATGAAAATCAAGGTCAACGGTCAACTGCAGCAACTGCCGGAACATGCCAGCGACCCGGAGATGCCCTTGCTCTGGGCCTTGCGCGACGGCCTCAATCTGACCGGCACGAAATTCGGCTGCGGCATCGCCGCTTGCGGCGCCTGCACGGTCCACGTTGACGGCCAACCGGTGCGCTCCTGCGTCACGCCGCTGGCTGCGGTGCAGGGCAAGTCGATCACCACCATCGAAGCGCTGGGCACCCAGGCCAGGCCGCATCCGCTGCAGCGCGCCTGGACCGCCGCGCAAGTACCGCAATGCGGCTATTGCCAGAGCGGCATGCTGATGGCCGCCGCCGCGCTGCTGGCGCGCCTGCCCAAACCCAGCGATGCCGACATCGACGCCGCGATCAGCAACTTATGCCGCTGCGGCACCTACCCACGCGTGAAGATCGCGATCAAGGCCGCGGCAGCTGAAATGCGGGGCGGCAAGAAGTGAAACGCCGCACGCTGCTGCTGTCGGGCCTGGGAACGGCTGGCGCGCTGCTGGTCGGCTGGGGCGCCTTGCCACCGCGCAGCCGCATCGGCAAGGCCGAGTTGCTGGCAAACAAGGTGGGTGACATCGCCCTGAACGGCTGGATCAAGATCGCGGCTGATGGTCAGGTGCTGCTGGCCATGCCGCGCAGCGAAATGGGTCAGGGCGTGCATACGGCGCTGGCGCAACTGGTGGCCGAGGAGCTGAACCTGGCGCCCGGCGCGATCCGGCTGATCGCTGCCGGCCATGAATCGATGTACGGCAACGTCGCGATGTTCGTCGGCGGGCTGACCGCCCAGCCCCGCGATACTGAGCCGGGCCAGGAAAGCCTGCAAGTCAGGCTCGGCCGCTGGACCTTCGCCAAGGTGGCACGCGAACTCGGCATCAATGTCACCGGCGGCAGCAGCAGCATCGCCGATGCCTGGGAGCCCTTGCGCTGGGCCGCGGCCACCGCACGCCAGCGACTGCTTGGCGCGGCCTCCTTGCGCTGGCATCTGCCGCTGGATGAGCTGAAGATGCAGGATGGCCGCATCAGCCACGCCTCGGGGGCCGGCGCCCATTTCGGCGAACTGGCCAGGCAGGCGGCGGCCACACCGACCGGTAAATTCCAGCCGAAGCCGGCTGCCGATTGGCAGCAGATCGGCAGCACGGCCGCACGCATCGACCTGGCTGACAAGATCAACGGCCGGGCCCGCTTCGGCATCGACATCCGCCTGCCAGGCCTGCTGTTTGCCGCGATCCGTCATGCCCCCAGCCATGGCGGCAGGCCGGCCTACATTCCCCCGAATGCGCTGCAACAGCCCGGGGTCCTGCAGATCATCCAGCTGGCCGCTTTCGCGGGTGGTCAGCCGGCCTTGGCCATCGTCGCCAACAACAGCTGGCAGGCTTTGCGCGCCGCACGCGAAATCGATGTTGACTGGCACCCGAGCACCGCGCTCGACACCGCCAAAATCGCGACCGCGCTGGCCGCCGCGGCACGCCTGGCCGCCGAAGAGGGCGACAACTTCTACAGCCAGGGCAATGTGGTCAAGGCGCTGGCCAAGGCACCGCAAAAGATCGATGCCTTCTACAGCGCTCCCTATCTGGCCCATGCCACGCTCGAGCCGATGAATTGCACCGCCCAGGTCAAGGGCGGCAAGGTCGAGATCTGGGCGCCAACCCAGGTGCC
>JBIKPD010000077.1:0-13040 GCA_044357665.1 Roseateles sp.
GCCGCTACATCCGGATTTGTTGCGCCTGCGGCTATGCCTGGCTGGGGGTGGGCGGGCTGGCCTGGGTCGGCATGGCGCTGGCTTGCCCGGGGCGCGACCTGGCCTTGCATGCGCTGGGGTTGGGCTTCATCGTCAGCCTGTTGTTCGGCCATGCCCTGGTGATCCTGCCGGCCTTGGCGCGCATCAGCATCGTCTTCAGCCACAGGTTTTATCTGCCGCTAGGGCTGCTGCAGGCATCGTTGTTATTGCGGCTGATCGGCGGCATCGGTCAGCCGCAATTACGCTTTGCCGGCGCTTGCTTGAATGCCGCCGCGCTGTTGCTGTTTGCCGCCCTGCTGTTCAAGGCCGCGCTTGACTGGCGCAGAATGGGCCGCCGTTGGCCAAGGTTCAATTGAGCTGCGTTGCGGTGGCCATCAGCAAGCAAGCTGGCTTGTTTTTAGGTTGAGGTCTCGGTCAGGCTTGACAGGCTGATTTCATACAAAGCAGCCACCAAATCGGTCTGGGTGACCATGCCGACCAAGCGCAGTTCTGCATCGACGATCGGCATCTGATGCACGCCCTTGTCCGACATGATCGGCACCAGTTCGACGATCGGCATGTTGGCACTGGCGGTCTTGACCGGTGCACTCATGATCTGCCCGACGACTTCATGCCGATCCGAATGCGATTTGTCGTTGCGGCGCAGGAAATCCTTCAGCCGGGTGCCGAGTTTGGCGTGATCGCGCAGATCGGCGTGGCGCAGAAAATCAGTCCGCGTGACGATGCCCAGGATCCGCCGCTTGCGGTCGATGACGGGCAAGGCCTGGATATTGTGTTTGAGCATCAAATGCCAGGCCTGGGCCAACTCGGTCGCGAACTCGACCACCAGGATGTCCTTGGACATGATGTCGGCGCAGGTACTGTTGCCGAAGCGGCGGCGGAACGATTGCATTTCGGTCTGGCGGAACAAGGCGTCGAGGTCGTCGACACTGACGTCGAGCACCTGGTTGTAGTTCTTCAGCGCAGCCTGCAGATCACCCGCCGTGAAGCCAAGCCTGGATGTCGGCGGCAGGTCGGTGGTCTGGTGCACATGCTTGATCTCGTTGCGCTGGTTATGCGGGTAGCGGCGCCCGGTCAGGTTGTTGTAGGCGATCGCCAGCAGCAGCAACAGCAGCGTATTCAGTGCTACCGGCGCCAGTACGAAGCCAAAGCCGGCGGCTTCGATTTCAGGCCCGCCGAGCGCCGTCAAGACCGCCACTGCGCCGCCGGGAGGATGCAGGCAGCGCAGCACATACATCGCGGCGATGCTCAGGCAAATCGCCGTAGCGGCAGCGGTGGCGGGTGAACCGAACAGCTTGGCGCAGCCGATGCCGATCAGCGCTGCGCTGAGGTTGCCGCCGAGGAAGGCCCAGGGCTGGGCCAAGGGACTCGCCGGCAAGGCAAACAGCAAGACCGCTGACGCGCCCATCGGTGCGATCAGCCAGACTGATTCCGCTTGATGCCCGCCGAGCTTGGCGCTGAGCCAGCTGGTCAACAGGATGCCGAGCAGAGCGCCGACACAGGCGCGCAGGCGCTCGGTGCGGTCGACCAAGGTCATGGCCGGCAACCAGCGCTGCAGGAAGTTGTTCGATGAGGGATTCAAGGCGCGATTACAGCATGGTGCGCGAGCAGGAAAAGGGCAATGCAAGCTGGGGCGAAGCGGCCCGCAATCTCTGCAAAGACTCGACGCGTTTCCCCCAGAATTGACTAATGACAAGGTGCAGGCTCCCCCCCTGTGACCCAATCAAGACCGGTTCGCAAGCAATAGGCGCATGGTCAGCGCGTCGTCATGAACCCGAAAGGAATTCTGTGCCTGCCTGGATTTTCAACTTCACCTTCATAGTCATCCTCGTACTCGGCGGGACTGCCTTGTTTTTCTTTACGGTGACGCGAGGTGCGCTGCTGCTGCGCAGCGTGATGGCCGGAGCGCGCGACCCCGATGCCCATGTCTATCCGATTTATTCGAACATGCGCTTGATCAGGCTGGTCGATTTCCAGCCGATCATTGCGGCGATCCTGTTGTTCCAGTATGACCGCCTGGTCGCCATGATCACCGCCGGCATGAAGCATATGGACCTGAAGGACAAGAAGGTCTTGATCACTTCATGCGCGTTCGGCAACGTGATGCCCTTGGTCGTCGACGCTGCGCTGGCAACCGGCGCAGCCAAGGTGCAAGTGGTCGACATCATCAACAACGAACTGGTGCACGCCAAGTCCAAGCTGACCGCTTATCCCGAGCAGGTCGAGTTCCTGCTGCAGGATGCCAGCCGGGTCGGCTTGCCCGACCAATCGGTGCGCGCCAATGTGTTGTTCTTTCTGCTGCACGAGTTGCCACATGAGCTCAAGGGCGTGGTGCTGCAAGAGGCTTGCCGGGTGCTGGAACCGGGCGGCAAGCTCTTCCTGGCCGAGTTCCACCGGCCTGATCCCTGGGTGCTGCGTACGCTGAGCTGGACCTATTTCAAGGTCTTCGAGCCACTCGGTCTGGCGCTCTGGAATACCCATGACCCGCTGCTGCAATTGCAAGCCATCAGCGGCATCAGCTGCGAACGCCGCACGCTGTTCTTTGGCAACTTCCAGGTCATCGTCGCGACCAAGCAGGCAAATCCGGCCGCTTGATCCGCGCCGAATTAACGCGATGCTCAATGCGCCGCCCCTGTTGACTGCGCACGCGCCCAGAGCTGGAACAAGCTGGCGTCGAGCAATTCGGTGACTTCGAGCCCCTGGTTCAGCTCATAGCTCGATTCAAACCAGCCGCAGCCGGCGCCCTCTGGCTTGCCTGAATGGGCTGGTGCATGTGCGGCTGGAGTGGCAGTCGTGGCGCTGATCATCTGGGTTTGCATGGCGGGCTCCGGTTTCAATGAGATGGGCTGAATCGATGCCTTGATGGTCGGCTCCGGGCGCAACTTCTACCATCGCCCTGAGGGGTGAGCGACGGGGGGTGGTGGTCTGGGTCCTCCCACCTTTGGGGGTGCCGCCAGCGCCAGCCGATCTGTCCGCCCGATAGGCTGGCTATATCGGCGACATTGATCCAGCCAATTAGACGGATGCCGATTGGCGCGCTACCCTGTCGAGTCTTTGGCCACGGCTGTGTTCAAGGAAGATCCGTTCCATTCCCAACTCATGTAGGAGAAACCCATGGCAGCACTCAAAGGCTCCAAGACGGAAGACAACCTGAAAGCCGCCTTTGCGGGCGAATCACAGGCCAACCGCCGTTATCTGTACTTCGCGAACAAGGCCGACATCGAAGGCCAAAACGACGTTGCAGCGTTGTTCAGGTCCACCGCCGAAGGTGAGACCGGTCATGCGCACGGCCACCTCGAGTGGCTCGAGCAATGTGGCGACCCGGCGACCGGTTTGCCGATCGGCCCGACCCGTGACAACCTCAAGGCCGCAGTGGCTGGCGAGACTCACGAGTACACCGACATGTACCCCGGCATGGCCAAGACGGCCCGTGACGAAGGTCATGACGAGATCGCTGACTGGTTCGAGACCCTGGCCAAGGCAGAGCGCAGCCATGCGAACCGCTATGTCAAGGCTCTGAACGAACTGGTCGACTGATCGATCCCGGCTTGCGGCATCGCGCCGCATGACGATCCGGCCATGATCTATGGCCGGTTCAGGCAAGCCGCCAGCGGCGTCTTGCCTGAACCCTGAATCAGCGGAGAAACAAATGGCACGCGAAGGCAATCTGGAGGCGCCCACGCGCCACGCGATCGACTGGAAAGGCCCCGACTATTACAACGAGGCCTCGACCCTCGAGGAAATGGAGCGGGTGTTCGATGTCTGTCATGGCTGCCGCCGCTGCGTCAGCCTCTGCGGCTCGTTCCCGACCCTGTTCGATCTGGTCGACGAGAGCAAGACGATGGAGGTCGACGGCGTCGACAAGAAAGACTACTGGAAAGTTGTCGACCAATGCTTCATGTGCGACCTCTGCTACATGACCAAATGCCCATACGTACCGCCGCATGAGTGGAACGTCGACTTTCCGCATCTGATGCTGCGTGCCAAGGCGATCAAGTTCAAGAAGGGCGAAGTCGGCCTCGGCGAGAAGCTGCTGGCTTCGACCGATCTGCATGGTCAGTTCGCCGGCATCCCGATCGTCGTGCAGGCGGTCAATGCGGTGAACAAGACCGCCGTCGTGCGCGGCCTGATGGAAGACGCGCTGGGCGTCGACAAGGACGCCTGGCTGCCTACGTTGGCGACGAAAAAATTCCGTTCGGCCGCGCCTGCAAGCGCGCCGCACCAGGTCATCGACGGCATCAAGACACCGGGCAAGGTGGCGATCTATGCCACCTGCTATGTGAACTACAACGAACCCGGCATCGGCCTCGATCTGCTCAAGCTGCTCGACCACAACCAGGTGCCCTATGTGCTGGTCGATAAGGAAAAATGCTGCGGCATGCCCAAGCTCGAGCTAGGTGATCTCGAGTCGGTCGAGGCCAGCAAGCAGGCCAATATTCCGGTGCTGGCGAAATATGCGAGAGACGGCTTTGCGATCCTCAGTGCGGTGCCGAGCTGCACCCTGATGTTCAAGCAGGAGATTCCGCTGATGTACCCGGGCGAGGTTGATGTCGAACTGGTGCGTGACGCGATGTGGGACCCGTTTGAGTACTTCATGGCGCGCAAGCGCGACGGCCTTCTGAAGACCGAATTCCCGGTCGCCCTGGGTAAGATCAGCTACCAGATCCCTTGCCATGGACGGGTGCAGAACATCGGCAAGAAGACTGAGGAAATGCTCAAGATGGTGCCCGGCACCAGCGTGCAAACGCATGAGCGCTGCTCGGGACATGCCGGCACCTTCGGCGTCAAGAAAGCGACCCACCAGCAGGCGCTGAAGATCGGCAAACCGCTGTTCAAGGCGATGGCCAATCACAAGGATGGGGGTCTGCCCGATGTGATCAGCTCCGACTGCCCGCTCGGCGGTCACCATATTGCCCAGGGCTTCGAAGTCAACCAGCATGGTGAAGTGCCGCAAAAGCATCCGCTGACCCTGATCCGCGAAGCCTACGGCATCAAATAGCCGCAACGAAATTGGAAAAATGATGCAATTGACCGGAACGATCAGCATTGACAGCCTGATGAGCCTCGAGGCTTACAGTAAATACCGCAAGGCGCACAAAGCCGATGTGATGGCGCACCGCAAGCTGCGGTCGGTGCAGTTGGGCGAGCATCTGAACTTGCAGTTTGAAAGCGAAATGACGATCCGCTACCAGATCCAGGAAATGCTGCGGATCGAGAAGATCTTCGAGGAAGAAGGCATCCAGCAGGAAATCGAGGCCTATGCGCCCTTGTTGCCGGAAGGCAGCAACTGGAAAGCGACGATGCTGATCGAATACCCCGATGTCAACGAACGCAAGCGCGAGCTCGCACGCCTGATTGGTGTCGAAGACCGCTTGTTCATCGAAGTCGAAGGCATGGCCCGGGTCTACGCAATCGCCGACGAAGACATGGACCGCGAGAACGACGAGAAGACCTCAGCCGTGCATTTCGTTCGCTTCGAACTGACGCCGCCGATGCGCGCCGCGGTGAAGGCCGGTGCCGGCGTCAAGATCGGCTGCGACCATACCCATTACCCGGCCCATGCCGAGATCCAGCCCGAGACCCTGACCTCGCTGGCCGGCGATCTGAAATAAAGGCCTTGGCAAGATCTTCCAAAGGACCCCGTTCGCCCTGAGCCCGTCGAAGGGCCAACTCGGGCGCGGCGAGTCCTTCACGCTACAGGCTCAGTGCCAAGGAAACAGGTCTCGCGCAAGTAAAAGCCCCCCGTTCGCCCTGAGCCTGTCGAAGGGCCAACTCGGGCGCGGTGAGTCCTTCACGCTACAGGCTCAGTGCCAAGGAAACAGGTCTCGCGCAAGTAAAAGCCCCCCGTTCGCCCTGAGCCTGTCGAAGGGCCAACTCCGGCGCGGCGAGTCCTTCACGCCACAGGCTCAGTACCAAGGGATTTGCGCAAGCCGTAAGGCGTCAATTGCCCGGTGGCTGCGGCCAAGCCGGTTGGGCACCGCGCAACTGCTCGAAGGCCCGTGCCAGCCGCAGCACCCCGAGGTCATCGAAACGTTTGCCGATGATTTGCAGGCCGATCGGCAGCCCGGCGCTGGTCTGACCGCAATTGATGCTGGCGGCAGGCTGCTCGCTCATGTTGTAGGGCAGGGTGAAGGCGATATGTTCGAATGGCCGCTGCGGGTCGTTCAAGGGGCTGGCCCATTCAGCCGCATAAGCGGGTACCGGGCTGACCGGCGACAGCACATAGTCAAAAGGCTGGCAGGCAGCCACCGCAGACTCGCGCAGCGCTGCCATCTGGCTATAGCCATTGAACAGCTCGGCGCTGCCCAGTTGCGCAGCGCTGCTGATCCATTCGCGGATATAGGGCAGCAGCTTGGCCTGGCGTTCCGGCGGCAGCGCGGCGTAATCGAGCCATGAGCGCATGCGCCAGAAGCGGTCCAGGCCGTCGATCATCGCCCGGGTGCTGCAGCCCGCCAGCGGCTCGACCCGCGCGCCAGCCTGCTCGAACAGCCTGGCGGCAGCCTGCACCGCCGCGGCAGTTTCAGGCTCGACTGGCATGCCCCAACCGGCGTCGAGCATCAAGCCGATCCTCAGCCCGGCGGGGTCGCTGTCGAGTTGCATCCAGTCGATGTCCTGCACCGGCAAGCTGGTCGCATCGCGCCAATCGGGGCGGCTTAACGTCGCCATCATCAGCGCTGCATCGGCCACCGTGCGCGTCATCGGCCCGGCCACCCGACCGGCAAAAGCCGGTTTGATCGGGATCCGGCCCAGGCTCGGCTTCAAGGTAAAAATGCCGCACCAGGCTGCCGGCAGGCGCAAGGAGCCGCCGATGTCGGTGCCCACATGCAAAGGCCCATAGCCGGCCGCCACGGCCGCCGCCGCACCAGCGCTTGAGCCGCCCGGGTTCTTGCTCAGGTCCCAGGGATTGCGGGTCAGCGGGTGAAAGCTCGACAAGCCCGAGCTGAGCATGCCGTAATCAGGCATCGTCGTCTTGGCCAGCAGCAGCGCCCCGGCTTCGCGCAGCCTGGCTGCCGGCGGCGCGTCCTCGGGCGCCGGAGTCAGCAGACTCGCCGCCGTGCCCAGCGGCATCGGCGTGCCGCGAGTGGCGATGTTTTCCTTCAGCGTCGCCGGTACGCCGTCCAGCGCCAGCGCCTCGCCGCGTTGCCAGCGCGCCTCCGACAAGCGGGCCTGCACCAGCGCCGACTCCGGATCGAAGGCATAAAGTGCCTGCAGATGCGGCTCCCAGCGCTCGATATGAACCAGCACCGACTGCATCACCTCGACCGGCGACAAGTCCTTGCCGCGATAAGCCGCGAGCAGTTCGACGGCGCTCAAATCATGCAGTTTTATGCTCATCTTTACCTTCATTCATTGGCTGGCAGGTTTGCAGGAACTGATTGTGCAGTGCGGGCGAAGCGAGCGTGATCCCGCCGCAAGGGGGCGCAACCCGGTAGTTACGCCTTGATGCTCACCGGCTTGGCCGGCCTGGGCTATGTTGCTGTGTGAGGCCCACGCATGAGCAGCGGATCTGTGATTGCGCTTGTGAATCTGCGGCCTGATGGGGACTGACCGCCTGAGGCCGACTTCAATCGCCTGCCGGCAAGGTCAAACGGGGCCGCGTTTGCGGACGACACCCCCAGAAAATGCGTAGGACCGGACAAAAAAACCATGTTACCGTTTGAATCGAAATTTTTTAAAACAACTTTCGGAGCAAACGAATGGGAATGAATTCGATGATTCGGGCATCAGCCCTGGCTTGTATCGCGGCGCTGCTGGCGCTGCCGGCGCTGGCGGCGAATGTCAAGGTGACGCCGCTCGGCGGGCAGGAAGGCGAGTTCTGTCCGCAGGACCGTGCGCTGATCTTCGAGGATCCTAACGGCACAAGAATTCTCTATGACCCAGGCCGCACGGTGGCCGGTGCGACCGATCCGCGACTGGGCAAGATCGACATCATTCTGGTCACCCATATGCACGGCGACCATCTGGGCAATGCGCACAACAAGGCGCCGAACTCGGGCAGCTGCGCCAAACCCGATATGTCGGTGTCGGCAATTCCCAATTCGAACGCGGTCAATATCGCCCTGGCCAAAAAAGCCAAGATCGTCACTGGCAGCGAAATGCCGCCTTTCTTCGCCGGCAAGCTCAAGGCCAATGGCGGCGATCCGAAGGATTCGATCCTGGCTCGCTTTGGCGGCAGCGTAGCGGTCGGCGGCGTCAGGATCGCAACGGTCAGCGCCGTGCACAGCAACGGGCTTGACCCGGACTACATCGGCGGCGAGTTGGGCAAGCATATGAGCGAGGCAGGCATAGCCGGTTATGTCGGCGAGGCAACTGGCTATGTGCTGACCTTCAGCAACGGCCTGGTCACCTATCTCTCGGGTGACACCGGCATCACGTCCGAGCAGGAGAAGGTTGTCCGCGGCCATTACAAGGCCAAGCTGGTGGTGATGAATATCGGCGACGGCTTCACCACCGGGCCCAAGGAAGCTGCTTATGTGATCAATGAGTTGGTCAAACCCGCCGCGGTGATTGCTTCGCATGCCAATGAAGTCGCGACCACAGGTGGCAAGGTTTTGCCGGGCACCAAAACCGAGGCTTTCATCAAAGCTGCCACGGTGCCGGTGCATGTCCCGCTCAGCGGCAAGACGATGGAATTTGACGAAGGCGGCAAATGCGCCGCAGGCTGCTGACCCGGCAAATTACCGGATGATCTGAGCGGCGGCGTGGTTTTCCACGCCGCTTTTTTTATCTCGATCCGGCGAAAAAACTCGCTTCGGGCGGGAGTTTTTGACGATACGCACAGCAGGCCGCGGGACATCAGCAGAGCCGGTCAACGGGGCAATCTGCAAGGCGGACGCTTTCAGAATGCCCAAACTTGACTCCGGCAAAATCTTCAACAGTGAAATACCTTAGGATGCTCTGCATAACTCAACTCGAGCGGGTGCGGTGCGGATCGGGATGGGATGCAACGCCGCAGACCGCCCGAGGCCGCGCAAGCACAAGCCGAGAGGGGTTATGCAGAGCATCCTTAGACTGGTTTCGGCGATTTCTCGATCGCGACGATGGCAGGAAAGGATTACTGCCCGAAGGGAATGAAAATCAACCGGGCTTGCTCGCAAACTAAATGATCTATTTCTATTGCCCTGATTTCGTCCCGCCCAGTGGCGGCATCCAGAAGATGTATTTGCAGGTGGATGTCCTGAACCGCAATGGATTTCCGGCAGCGATCGTGCATACGCAGGCCGGCTTTCGCTGCAATTGGTTCAACAACCAGACCCGGATCTTGTATGGAGAAAACGTCCGCCCCGGAGCGAATGATTTCGTCGTCGTCCCCGAAGTCGCCGGACCACAGATGGCACGCAACGGCCCGGGAATCCGCAAGGTCATCTTCAACCAGAATTGCTACAACACCTTTCGTAACTATCCGATCGACCCAGTTGCACCCGAAACGCCGTATCACAACCCGGACGTGGTGGCGGTCATCACCGTCTCGGAGGATAGCGCCGCCTACCTCCGTCATGCCTTCCCGAATCAGCTGGTGCTGCGGATTCGGGGCAGCGTTGACCCGGCGCTATTTCATCCCGAAACCAAGCAGCGGCAGATTGCTTTCATGTCGCGCCGGCATCATGAAGAGGCCGGGCAGGTTTTCAATATCCTGCGCTTCCGCGGCGCATTGGCGGATTTCAAGATTGCCGAAATCCGCGACCTTTCACAGGCACAGGCCGCCGCGATATTGAGGCAATCGGCCATCTTCTTCAGCTTTTCGGCCATTGAAGGCTTCGGCTTGCCACCGGCGGAGGCGATGCTGTCGGGTTGCGTCACCATCGGATTTCATGGTCGCGGCGGCAAGGAGTTTTTCCTGCCCGAATTCTCATATCCGATCGAATTCGGCGACATTCTGGGCTTCGCGCAAACGGCTGAAGCATTGCTGAAGCAATATCGGCATGACCCCGCGCCCCTGATCAAACAGACCGAACTGGCGGCAGGATTTATCGCCGAAAACTACTCCAGCGCGATCGAGGAGGCCGGCATCGTTGAATGTTGGCGCCAGATCGCCGGTTGAACCAAGCTGCTGAGCGGGCGGGTCGCTCAGCGTGCAACCGCGCCACGCATCGAGCGCGCCACATAGGCCAGGCAGGCGATCGTCAAGGCGATGCCGACCAGCAAGCCGGGCAAGAGTTGCGCGGCAGTCAAGGTCTCGCCCTTCAGCACCAGCATCATCAAGCTGTTCTGCGCCAGACCGGGTACCCAGAAATACCAGGCCGCCTCGCCGCCCGGGTTCAGCAGGCTGACCATCGGCGCCAGGCCGACGAAGGTAATCACCAGGGTGCTGCCAGCCTGCGCTTCCTTGAAGGTCTTGGCGCGGATCGCCAGCGCCATCAGCAAGGCACCCAGCCCAGCCGCCAGCGGCAATTGCAACAGCAAGAAGGCGATCACTTCGTACCAGCCGAACTGGAACATTGCCTGCAGGCTGTCGCTGCGCAGCAGCCATTGCGCCGGCACGAAGCTGACGCTGGCGAGCAAGGCCACCAGCAAGCCCAGGATCGCCACCGCCGCCCATTTGCCCAGCACCAGGGCGATCTGCTGCACCGGGTTCATCAGCAGTGGCTCAAGCGAGCCGCGTTCGCGCTCGCCTGCGGTGCTGTCGAGCGCCGAGGTCAGCGCGCCATAGAGCACCGCCATGATGATGAACATCGGGATGATGCTGGTGATGCGTGAGGCACGCGCCTGCACGCTGGCCAGGTCGCGCTCTTCCACCGCCACCGGTTGCAGCAGCTCGGTCGAAATGCCGCGCAGCGCTAGATTGAGGCTGGCAGTTTCGCGGTTGAAACCGACCAGCAGTCGCTGCAGCGCCGGCATGCCGGCACCGGCGCGCTGGTTCGCGCTGTCGCTGACCAGTTCAACCGTCGGCCGCATGCCGGCCAGCAGCTCAGCCTCGAAATCGGCGCCGATCACCAGCACCGGCACCAGCAAGCGGGTCGCGCGCAGCTGCGCTTCATAGTCGGCCGGCGCGATCTTGATGACATAGGTCTGGCGCTCTAGAAAGTTGCGCAAGGTCGGCGCATTTTCGATGCCGGCCACCATCACTTCGCGCTGCTCGGCGCGTTCTTCCAGCGACGAGATCAGCCCCGACAGCGCCATCAGCAACAGCGGCCCCATCAGCAAGGCCGGGCCCATCAGACGCAGCAGGGTGCGGCGGTCGCGCAAGGCGTCGAGCAGTTCCTTGCTGAGCACGATCCAGCAGTGGTTCCAGAATGATCGTTGCAGCATCAAGTGGCCTTTTCGCGACTGAAAGCGAGCTTGACGAAGGCGTCTTCAAAGCGCTTTTCGCCCGCCTGCTCGAGCAACTGCTCGACCGTCCCCTGCGCCACGCTGCGGCCTTGGGCGACGACGACGACATGCTCACAAAGCAGTTCGACCTCCTGCATGATGTGGGTCGAAAAGACAATGCATTTGCTCCCGCCCTCGGGTGAACGCAGATGTCGCAAGGCTTCGCGCAGCGAGCGCGTGGCCAGCACGTCGAGGCCGTTGGTCGGCTCGTCGAGCACGATATTGGCCGGGTCATGCACCAGCGCGCGCGCCAGAGCGGTCTTCATCCGCTCGCCCTGGCTGAAGCCCTCGGCGCGGCGGTCGAGGATCGCGTTCATGTCGAGCAGGCGTGCCAGTTGCTCGGCGCGGTCATTCGCATGCTGTTTGTCCATGCCCTGCAACTGGCCGAAGTAAACGATGTTCTCGCGTGCAGACAGCCGCGGATACAAGCCATGGGCATCGCCCAGAATGCCCATCCGCGCCAAGGCCAGCCGCGGCTGTTCGGCCACAACGATGCCGTCGACCGTGATGCTGCCGGCATCCGGCTTGAACAGGCCGCCCAGCATGCGCAAGGTGGTTGTCTTGCCCGCACCGTTGGCGCCGAGCAGGCCGGTGATGCGGCCATCGGCGGCCTGCAAGCTGACGCCCTGCACGGCATGGACGATCTGTTTGGCCGCACGCTGGTACCAGGCGCCGCCGCTGCGCGAAATGAACTGTTTGGCCACCTGGTCGATCGCAATCATCGGCTCGCTCCGCCCTGAACTGGAATGAAAACCCCGGGTCGCGGAATCCCGGTCGCGCAGCTGGCATCTTGGGCCAGCGCTTCGCTGTCCTGTTTGGCGTCGATGAAACGGAACAGCAGCTCGCGCATGCAAGGCAAGCCGAGCACGCCATGACCCGCCGCCGGCACGACGATATGGCGGGCCTGCGGGCCCAGCGCCTTGGCCACGCGCTCCCCATGGCGCGGCGGCGTCACCGGGTCAGCGCCGCCGCTGAGCAGCAACACCGGCGACTTGACCGCCGCCACGTTGTAGAAATCTGCCGCAAGCTCGCCACGCGGCCAGTCCTTGCAGACCTGGCTGTAGAGCTGCGCGTCGCCATTGCCGAAATCACCGCCCGGCGGGTCGCTGGCGACGGCCAGGCGCGGCATGTCTTCAGAGCAGATCACGGAGAAATGCATGCCCATCGCCAGCTTCAGCGCCTTGCCCGCTCCGATCGCGCCCGACAGGCCGACCAAACCCTCGAAGTGCCCGGCAGCAGCTGAGGCAATCGCCGCCGGCAGCGCCGCTGCAAAAGCCGGCGCATAGAGCGGCGAGCGCACCATTCGCAACAGCAGGTCACGGCTCAGCGTCAAGCGCTCCGGCGCGCCGGTCAGCGGATTGTTGACCGCGATGTTGCGCGGCAGGCTTTGCAGCAATGCCGCCCATTGCCGGCGCAGGCTCGGGTAGAGCTCGGCGCAGCGGGCTTCAGCCTCGCAAGCCTTGAAAACTGTCTCGAGTGCCGCCTGGCCATCAGTCGAAAAACTCGCTGGCAAAACCATATCGGGTGGTGCTAGGCCGTCGAGCGCCGCGCGCCGCACCTGGTCCGGGAACAAGCGCAGGTATTCGAGCCCGGCGCGGGTGCCATAGGAGGCGCCGAGCAGATTCCAGCGGGCCGCGCCGAGTTGCTGGCGCACCGCATCGAAATCCTGCATCGCCAGCGTCGTTGTGTAA
>JBIKPD010000078.1:0-13038 GCA_044357665.1 Roseateles sp.
CCCTAAAGTCCGCGCTCTCGAGCGCGACGACTTGCGCAGTCGTCAACCCAGCGATCTGGGCTGCTGTCAGCGCCTTGAACTGCGCCGTCGTCAGCGCATTCATTCGCGCCGTGGTCAGCGCTTGCAATTGCAGCGTTGAAATGGCGGCCACCTGGACCGCATTCAATTTCCCCCAATTCGTGTTGCTCAGCCCGTTGAGTTGCAGGACCGACAGGGCAGCAACTTGTGCGCTGCTCAAGCCAGAGAGCTGAGTCGGGCTCAATGCGGCAAGCTGCGTCGTCTTCAGTACAGCCATGTCAGCCGGCGTGAGCGCGCCCATCTGCGCCGCACTCAGCACCGCAAAGTCCGCAATCTCGAGCGCCATGACCTGCGCGGTCGTCAAGGCGGCGATCTGGTCCGTCGTCAGTGCAGTGAACTGCGCTGTCGTCAGTGCGTTCAATCTGACCGTACTCAAGGACGAAATTTGCAACGTTGTCAACGCTGCTATCGCGCTTGGCGTGAACGCGCCAATCTGAGCGGCACTCAGCGCCGCAAAGTCTGCGCTATCGAGCGCGATGACCTGCGCTGTTGTCAGCGCAGAGATCCGGGCCGTCATCAGCGCTTTGAGTTGCGCTGTCGTCAGCGCGCCAATATGGTCCGAGCTCAGCACCGCAAAGTCTGCGCTCTCGAGCGCGACGACCTGGGCTGTTGTCAATGCGGCTATCTGGGCTGTCGTCAACGCCGTGAACTGCGCCGTTGTCAGCGCGTTCAGACGCGCCCTGGTCAGCGCTGGCAATTGCAGCGTTGAAATGGCGGCCACCTGGACGGCATTCAAGCTCACCCAATTCGCGGTACTCAGTGCGTTGAGTTGCGAAACCGACAGTGCGGCCATTTGGACGCTGGTCAAGCCGGCCAACTGAGGCGAGCTCAATGCGGCAAGTTGCGCCGTCTTCATCGCTGCCATGTCGGCGAGCGTGAGCGCGCCAATCTGCGCGGCGCTCAACACCGCAAAGTCTAAGCTTTCGAGCGCGACGACCTGCGCGGTTGTCAATGCGGCGATCTGGGCCGTCGTCAGCGCCGTGAATTGCCTTGTAGTCAGCGCGTTCAGACGTGCCGTGGTCAGCGCTGACAATGGCAGCGTTGAAATGGCGGCTACCTGGACAGTGGTCAAGCTCACCCATTGTGCAGTTGTCATTGCATTCAATTGGCTCGCACCAAGCGCTGCAATCTGGGTTGGTGACGATGAAGAAATGTCGGAAACCGAAGACGTCGTCGTTGCGCTTACCGACTCGGTAGTTCCTCCGCCATCGATATAACCCACCAGCACAGTTATCTTCTTGCCGACTTGCGCCGCAGTAAGCAAAAAGTTGCTGGACGTCGCTCCTGTGATGTCTTTGCCACCCGCTTGCCAACGAAAGTTCAAAGTGCCCAAACCGTCGGCATCGTCGAGCGAACTGGCAACAACCATTGTCTGGCCCTGGATCGGGCTGCCGGTGAGCGTGATAACTCCTGTGGGCGCCTCGTTGACGTTGGTGACGCTAAGCACCACAGCCTGACTGCCGGTCAATCCACCAGCATCGGTAACCACCACGCTAAAGCTGTAACTGGACTTGACCTCGTAGTTGGCTGCAGCCTTCAGCGTCACCTGCCCGCTGCTATCGATGCTAAGCAAGCTTGCATCAGTACCGGTCAGGCTCCAGGTCTTGGTGTCGCTGGCATCCGGGTCGCTTGCGGTCGCGGTGTAGACCACCGTGCTGATGGCGGTGTTTTCAGCCACCCTGGCGGCGGCTCCTGAAGTGACCGAAGGCGCCTCATTGACATTGCTGGCGTTGAAATTCTGGAAATACAAATGCATCAGCCCATCGGGCGCAGATCCACTGAGGTTGATAGCCTGGCTCGAAAAGGCGACCACCGATCCGCTGGCAGACAATACCGGCGAAATCACGTCATCGTCGGCCAATGTGCCATCGGCTGCTCTTGAGACGACAACTGACTCATGTGTTGCCGAATTGATGACCAACAACTGTTTAATGCCACCGGCGACATCAGGAGTCGAACTCACCAACGCCACGCGAAGTCCATCGTTGGAACTCCCTCCCAAACCACTCGCCTGAGAAAAAGTTGCGCTGACCGACGAAGAAACGGCGGTTACTGCACCACCCGCCGACTGAAAGACATCGTTCGCGCCATTCAAGTCGTAGCTGACGAATGAGCTAGATTCCGATTCAAACAGCACGCCATTGGCATTGAGTAGCGGATTGCTGCCGCCGACCGCACCCGCAGTCGTCCGACTGACCAGCGTGATTGCGCCAGAGTCTGTCGAGGCGAATTGAGATGCAGCCAAGTTCCAGACAAAGACATCGTCAGCCGAATTGCTGTCCTGCGTGGTGAAGGCCTGGCTTGACTGGAACGCCACCGATAAGCTGCCATCGGCGCCGATCCTCGCATCGCCCAGCAGGCTGTCGACGACCGGTTCAGCGCCGCTGACTGTAGTGATACGGCGGACCGTATGCAGCAACTGGTCTAGGACAAAAATATCCTTGCTGCCATTGGTATCGAGTTCGGTGACCAGATTCGTCGCCGCCGTCTCCAAGACGATAAAGCGCCCGTCTGCAGTCGACCTCAAGGCAATGATCGACGCATCGGACTGGTTGCCCGACAGCGTTGCAACGAGGTCACCTTGGATCAGAACCGAATCCCTGATCAACGCCAGTTTGTTCGGATCGAGCGCCTCAGAAACCCCGGTGTCGTGGTAACTGGCGACCAACTGGGTCTCGCCGCCCGATTGGCTGATGACGACATCGCTTACTTCAAGCGGCCTGTCGCTCGCGATCAGGTTGTTGACGCAGGCAGTGTATTTGCCTTGGCTCAGGTCATAGATCCAGAACGCAGTTCGGGTTGTCACCGCAGGAAAGGCACTGTCCGAATAGGTCGCCTTCACCAGCAGCAAATTGCCGTCCGGGCTGAAGCCCTTGGCTTCAATTGCCCAGAGTTGTGCCAAGCCCTGCGCCACCGCGCTGAGCGGCGGCGCGTCTATCGTCGTCAGCGCCAAGATCTATCCTTCCGGTTGCAGTTCATGGGAAGACATAGAGGTCGTCAGCAACCAACTTGCCGGCACCCGGCAGATAGGCCGCAAACATCGCCGTCTGCTGGCCCGAACCATCGGGGTCGATAAAGAGCATCTGCTGCGCCGTGTCGAAAAGAAAATAGTCATTCGGGTCAAGCGCGCGGGCGCCAACGCCCTGAACCAGCGAGTCAATCGTCACTGAACCTGAGAAATTGATGCCGATGGCCACCGGGTCGATGCCGAACGAGGTCAGGTCGATCATCAGCAAGTCTTCACCCGACTTGAAATCGGTGACTGTGTCTGCCGCCTTGCCTGCGCCGTTGTAAGCGATCGAGAAGCCGTCGCCCCCTGCCCCACCGGTCAAGGTATCGACACCGGCCCCACCTTCGAAGTTGTTGTTGCCGGCATTGCCGACAAGCGTGTTGTCGGCTGCGTTGCCCACCGCCGAGTTGTCGCCCAGGCCGATCAGTTCGGCACGTTCCATCCCGGCTTGCAGGGTGATCGACTGCGAACTGCGGATCGTGTCGATGCCACCGGCGTCGAGGATCGTGTCGAGCGCATCGCTCAGCACGTAGGTGTCGTCGCCCAGGCCTCCGACCAGGGTGTCTGCGCCCAACCCGCCCGACAAAATATTGTTGCCGCTGTTGCCGGTGATCAGGTTTGGCAAGGAATTGCCGCCCGCGTCGAAGTTGCCGCCGTCGAGCAGGGTCAGGTTCTCGACATTGGCCGGCAAGGTATAGGTCGATGCAGCAAAGACTGCATCATTGCCGTCGCTGGCATATTCAAGAATCAAGTCCGAGCGCGAATCGACATAGTAAACATCGTCGCCGGCACCACCGCCCATCTTGTCGATGCCCAGGCCGCCGTCCAGCGTGTCGTTGCCAGCGAAACCCAGCAAGGTGTCGGCACCTGCGCCACCCAGCAGTGAATTGTTCTGGTCGTTGCCCGACAGTTGATTGTTCAACTCATTGCCGGTCAAGTCGATCGCGTCGCCCGCTTGGGCCAGCATGTTCTCGACGTTGGCCGCCGCTGTGTAGCTGACCGATGTCTCCACCAAATCAGTGCCGCCGGCGCCGCGCGACAAGGCCTCGATCACCACATCGCCGCTGACATCGACAACGTAATGGTCATTACCCGGCCCGCCCGACATCGTGTCGCTGCCGGTGCCACCGTCGAGCAGATCATTGCCGCTGCTGCCGTCAAGCACATCGTTGCCGCTACCGCCCAGCAAGGTGTCGTCGCCAGCGCCCCCGAGCAGGCGGTCATTGCCGGCATTGCCAGCCAGCATGTCGTTGCCGCCCTGGCCATACAGCGTGTCCATGCCGATGCTGCCGTACATCGAATCAGCGCCGGCCGTGCCGATATTGGAATAAGCCTCGCCCTGCACCTGCAGCGCGAGCTTCCAGACCGTCGTCAGCCCTTGCGGATCAGCTGCCTGCAGCCCCAGGCTGCCGATCGGGCCGTTGACGTTTTCATTCAGCGTGAAGCGCAATGCGTCCATCTGTGCGCTGGTCAGCACCTGACCCAGGCCCAGCGCTACACCATTCAATTTGACCTGGCCGATCGCCGGCAACTCGACCACGGTCACGCTGCTGATCACCGATTCAGGATCGGTCGGGTGCAGCACATCCAGAGCCACCTCACGCTGACTCGGATAGAGGATGGTCAACTGCCCGTTGGCACCAAAGCGCGGCGCATCGTTGACCGGCGTGATGAATAGGCGAATTGACGATTCAGCCGTGACGCCGTCCGCATCCTTGGCGGTGAAATGCAGATAACCCGCCTTGCCATTGGCGTCAGCGCTGGTTAGGTAGTGCAGTTCCTGCAGATCTGCGGCCTGCAAGACAGCACCTATGGCCAGCAAGCTGCCATCGGCCTTGAATACCTGGCCCAGCGTTGGCAGATCGTTGATCGTGACGGTGACCAACTTGCCTTCGGGGTCGACCGGCAGGCTGATGCCCAGGTTGAGCAGGCTGGCATCTTCGTTGATCACCAGTTCGCGCGCCGCATCAAGTGTTGGCGCCTGATTGTCACCCAACTGGAAGGTCAGCACCCCTGATGCCTTGGAACCAAAGGCATCGAGTGCATCGACTTGCACCTTGATCAGGCCGACCTGGCCCTCAGGCGGCACGCCGCTGAAATGCCCGGTTACCGGATCGAATGTCAACCAGCTCGGCAACTCGCCGCCGCTGGCGCTGGTCGCAGTCAACTCCAGGCCGGCAGGATTGGTTGACCCGGAAGCTGCCGCATTGCCATCCTGATCGCTGAACGCGTTGTTCGGCAAATCAAAAGAGATCGCCATGCCCTTGCCAACCAGGATCTGGCTGCTGAACAAGGAGGTACTGGCCACCGGTGCATGGTTGCCGACCACCGTACCCAGCGACATCGTGCCGTCGCTGAATACCAGGCGTTCGATACCCATCAGGATGTCGGTGCCCTCATTGCCATTGCTGCTGAGGTTGTCGACCAAGCGTACCTGCTTGGTGTTCGGGTCATAGCTGATCCCATACTCGGCCAGAGCGCCGGCGTAGACCGCCGTATCGCTACCACCTCCACCATTGAGCGTGTCATTGCCCAAACCGCCTTCCAAGGTGTCATTGCCCTCGCGGCTTTGCAGCAGATTGGCCGCGTCGTTGCCGTCGATGCGATCGTCGCCAGCGCCGCTGACGGCGTTCTCGATCACGGTCCAGGCCGCGATTAGGTTGGTGATGCCTTCAGCGGCAATCAGGCCATTCTTCAGGTCGATGAACATATCGTGCAGCATCGGCGAGGCATTGATTGTGTCGTTGCCGGTCTCGTCTTGCAGGACCAGCGTTGAAGCGCTTTGGAAGCCCTCTTCGGTAAAGACATAGGTGTCGTTGCCATCGTCACGCGCGCCGTAAACCCTCAACGACAAGCTCGACAAGAGGCCGGTTTCTTCGGCCCGCACATCGCGTATCGTCACTGTCCAGTCGCCCTGGGCCTGTTCACCCCAGAACTGCACGCTCGACAGGTCCCAGACCAGATGGGTCGGCACGCCGCTGTCGGTGCCGCTGAGCCCGAAGGGCTGCTCGGCGTTGACGGTCGGCCGATCCATCAGTGTCGACACCGTGCCGTCCGGCGATGTCAGCTCGATGATCAGATCACCCAGCCGCGTATGACGCAGGTCGATGCTGAGCTCGACATGTTCAACCTTGATGGCGCCGTCGATACGGAAGGTCTTGGTGTAAGCGCCGTCGCCGTCGGGGATCGCCACTTGCAGACCGAAGGCGCGGGCCGAACTGACTACCTCGTTGATCGCGGTGTCGGTCTGGGTCCAGGTGTCGGCCAACTGCACTGCTGCGTAGGCGTTGACCAGGCCGAAGCCGAGTTGGTCGTTGAACAGCATGCCGCCAAGGTTGAAATTGGTCGCGCCATTGGTCTTCCAGGTCAGCGAATCCGGATGTGTGGCTGACAGCGCCAGGATCTCCTGCACATCGCGGTAACCGAGCAGCGGATTGGCTTCGAGCATCAAGGCTGCGACGCCCGAGACGACCGGCGCTGCGGCCGAGGTGCCGCTGAAGCTGGTGTAGCCGCTGCTCCCCTCATAGCCCAGCCCTGGCTGGTGCCGGTCTGTCGTCAGCAGATCGACACCATAAGCGCCCACCAGCACGCTGGCCCCGGGGGTCGAGAAGCTCGCCACGCTGCCGTCCTGGCTTGCTGCCGCGACGGTGATCACCTCGCGGGCATTCTGGAAGTTGTGGTAGTTGGTGTTGTCGCCAGCACCGGCACTATTGCCCGCAGCAAAAACAAACACCGTGCCCAGTCCATCGCGGCCGTCTTCAACGCCCTTGCGCAGGGCCTCATAGGCGAAGGTCAGTGTCGTGCTGTTGAAGTTGTCCGAGAACGGACTGGTCGCGCCCCAACTGTTGTTGCTGATGTCAAACTGGTACTGCAATCCCAGCGCATGGGTGATCTGGTCATATGTCCAGGCAACCCTGGTCGAGACGATCTGCGCATCGGGGGCGATGCCGACGATGCCAGTCTCGTTGTTCTGCGACGCGACGATGATGCCGGCCACTGCCGTGCCATGGGCGTCGAAAACAGACTTGTGGTTACCGTCTTGCGTATTGAACTTTGCGTCATAAGCCAGCGCAAAGTCGATCCTTGCTTGCAGATCCGGATGCGAGGTATCGATGCCGTCATCGACCATGCCGACGGTGACACCGGCGCCAGTGATCTGGCCGTTGAGCTGATCCAAGCCCAAGGCGGGCAGATACCATTGCGCCGCCTGCAAGGGGTCAGCCACACCGCTGTAGAGCTCGCGCAGCCGCAAGGTGTAAGTGCCGGTAGCGGCACCATTGGCGCCAACGTCGAAATAGTAGACGCCGCTGCTCGTCGGCGTGATCACCAGATGCGAGTCTTGCCCGGCACCCGAGTTGTCATCGCTGATCAGCTCATTGCCAGTGGCATCGAGCAGGCGCAGCGTCGAATCGGCCAGATTACCGCCAACCACCCCGCTGCTGCCCGCACCGAGCGCCAGCACATCGACGACATAGACCTTGCCTGCCACCAGATTGGCGCTGATCCAGTCACTGTCGCCGGCATAGTCGATCTTGCCTGCGGCCGGTGCGCCGGGTTTGACCAGAACGCCGGATCTTGTGTCAGCGCTGATGTCATCGATCAAGGCCGTCGTGAGATCCCGCTGATGGGTATCGAGCTGATAAGTACCGAGGTTGCCCGGCGCGTCAGCCGCAGCCACGGCGAGGTAATAGCGGCCATCGTTGAAAACCGATACCGCCAGGTCAACCCGGCCGGTGTCGGCCGAATATTGGCCCACCGTCACCAGGGCGCCGTCGGCGTCGAGCAGGCGCAGCGTGGCTTGGGCCAAGGTGCCCAGGCCATCGCCAAAACCCTTGACCGAGAAGTCGTAGATCTGGCCCTTGTTGAGCTGGATCGCAAACAGATCGGTATCGGTGGCGCTGCCGATCTGGCCCTGACCGCTTTCATTGACGGCAAGCAGGCCATTGCTGCTAAGGCTGTAGCTGCTGACCAGATCCGGGTGGTCATCGACATTGCTGCCGCCCAGATCGACGACGCGCAACTTGTACTGCCCCGTCTGGTTCTCATCGCTCGGATTGACGCTGATGCTCATCCGGCCGCTGCTGCTGGCGGTGAAGCCCGCGCTGTCAAACAAGGAGGGTGCGCCAACCACCGCCGCCGCATCCACCGCGCTGGCAATGCCGCCGCTGGGTGTGAATGACAAGGCCATCACTGCCGAGCTGATCGGTGCCTGGATGCCGTCGCGAATAGCGACCGTCTCAAAGCGGTATTGGTGCCCGGCTTGCAGATCGATGACGAAATGATCGATGTCGCCGGCCAGCCCGATCTTGGCCGTCGTTTGCGCCATGGTCACAGCGCCCGCACTGCTGAAGTTAAGTTGCAGCGGGCCGTTGGCATCCTCGTCAGTCGCGTCCCCTGCGCTGACTTGCAACTGATAGCTTCCGGTCGCCCCGGCACCGTCGATGACTCTGGCGTAATAGGTACCCGCTGCGCCGGCCTTGAAGCTGGCGGTTGCCGCACCGTTGTTGGTTTCCAGCCCGTCGCCGATAGCCACACTACGACCGGTGGCGTCGACCACCTCGACCAGCGCGCGGCTGATCGACGAACCCGCGGTCGGCGTTGCCGCCACCGACAGCACCTCGCCAGCCGCTGCTGTGAACTTGAACCAGTCCACATCGGCATCGGTGGCAATGCCGATGGAGTCCAGCGCGCGCACGCCGAAGCTGCCGTAATTCCACTGGACATTGCCGTCGACTGCCGCATCGCGCACCAGCAGCGTCGCACCCGCCATCGTGTCGCTGTGGTCATCCGGCGCACGCGTCAGCAGCGTGTAGCTGCCGGTGTCGGTCTGGCCATTGGCGGCCTTGACCACCAGGTAGAAAGTTCCGCTGGCCGCTGGCGTGAAAGAAACAGCCGGCTCGCTCGACAGCAGGCCGTTGTCGATCGTCTGCAGCAGGGTGCCATTGCTGGCGCGGATTTCCAGCACCGGGTCGAGCAGGCTGCCATAGCCGCTCTCGGAAGCCCGTACCCGGAACACATAGGGTTCGTTCCCAAGCAGCTTGATACCGAACCAGTCCTGATCATTGTGGGTCAGCAACTGGCCGGGGTAAGAGTCGCCCGGGGTCAACATGACCTTGGTGCTGATGTCATTGGGCACATCGTCAGCCGGCAGGTCGCGCTGCACGGCTGTGACCTGGTAGCTGCCCATGCCGCGCTCGTCATTGGCCGAGGCTTCGAGGTAGTAAGTGCCGCTGGTCGTCGGCGCGAAATAAAACATCGCGTCCGCACCGCTGCCGCCATCGTTGGCAAAGTCAATCAAATGGCCCGAAGCGTCGAAGACCCGCAAATAGGGATCGGTCAGCGTGCCATGGTGGCTGGCCATGCCCTCGGCGCTGAGCTGGTAAACGCGGCCGGCGACGAGGTCAACGCGGAACATATCGTGGTCGCCCGGGATCCCGATCACCGCGGTGGTGGGCGTTCCCAGGACCAGCTTGCCAGCGGTGACCGGCGTGGCAACGGCATGCGCCACGGTATTGCTGAAATCATCAGCCGGTGCCTCGCCGATGCTCAGCTGATAAGCGCCGGTGTCGTAGCGGAAAGCGCTCTTGACTTCGATGAAATACAGGCCATCGGCCGTGGGGGTGAAATAGGCGCGCGCATTCAGCGAACCATCGAAGTCATCGGCCTTGAAGATCGGGTTGCCGGCAGCGTCGCGGATGATGATCAGCGGGTCGGCCAGCGGGTCGAGCTTGGCCGCGTCAGATATATCGCCAATCACGTCGATCAGATACATCTTGCCCTTGGTCAGGCCGACCTTGATCCAGTCGCTGTCGCCGTTGTACGAGATCAAGCCATGCACCGGGGTGCCGGCCTGCAGGACGCCGTTGGTCTGGATGCTGTTGCCAAAGTCGTCGGCCAGGGTCGAGCCCGACAAGGTGTAAGTGCCCTTGCCGGCGTTGCCCGATGCGCCTGCGTCGAGGTAATACCAACCCGAATCGGTCGGCCGGTAGATCAACTTGGCATCGCTGCCGCCGCCGCTGCTGTCGTCCTGCGCCAGCAGGATGCCGCTGACCGAACGTAGCGACAACTGCGGGTCGGCCAGCGTGCCGCCACCACCGGAGGTGCCGATGTCGCGGAAGGAATAAGTCATACCGCGGTCCAGCCAGACCTTGAACCAGTCATGGTCGGACAGGGTATTGATTTCGCTGCTGACAGAAAATTGCTGCGCGCTGCTCCACTCCAGACGCTCGAGCGTCGAGGTATTGCCGGCCACGGTATCCAGGCTCGCCTGAGTCAAGGTCCAGGAGCCTTTGGCAATGCCGCCGACGTCGGTGACCGCAAGGTAGAAGACGCCGCTGGTCGTGGGTCGGAACACCAGGGTGTCGTCACCGCCGACGCCATTGGCCTGCAATTCAAATCCGCCCGCCACCGGGTTGCCCTGCGAATCCAGCAACTGCAGCTTCGGGTCGATCAAGGTGCCGCTGCCCGACGCAGCGCCATTCAGGTGGAACTCGTACTTGGTACCTGCGATCAGCGTGGTGCGGATCCAGTCGGCATCGTTGATGTCACCGATATAACCACGGATCACCCCGACCAGCGGGTCCATCTGTCCCAGCGTGTCGACGCTACCGGCATAGTCGTCCAAATAGCTCAGCGTGAAGGCGTAATTCTGGACATCACTGCTGTTGAGGTTGAACTGGAACACCACCTCGCCGCCCTGGTAGGCGACGAAGCCGTTGGCAGTGTTGAAGCCTGGCAGCCACTTCTGGTCGGCCGACATCCAGTTGTAATACTGGGAATAGATCTGCCCGTTGACCAGACTCTTGAACAGCAACTGCTGCCCGCTCGCAACGTCATTGAACTGGACAGTCCAACTGCCGCCCTTGTCCGATGAAGCCGCAATCGCCAACGGTGAACTCGGCGCCAGGGTGGCACTGAAGATGTCGGTGTCAGAACCAAATTCCTTCCGACCCGAGACCTTCTTGTCGTAGTCCGCATGGGTCAGGTCGGTCAGCACATAGGGCGCCCCCAAGCTGTCCGGCGCATCGTCCAGGCTGACGGTGATGTCGGCGAACTTGGCATTCATCACGCCGGTCAAACTGTCGGTGGCATCAGCCAAGGAGCCGCGGGCCTGCTGGATGTTCAGCGTGCTGCCATTGCGGACGAAGTCGTAATCAGCGTAATTGCCGCTGAACACCGCCGTGTCGACATAGGCGATGTTGTCATTGCCACC
Source organism: Roseateles sp. (assembly GCA_044357665.1). Lineage (GTDB taxonomy): Bacteria > Pseudomonadota > Gammaproteobacteria > Burkholderiales > Burkholderiaceae_C > Paucibacter_A. Next base: position 11,301 of record JBIKPD010000078.1, read on the forward strand.
ACCGCCCTGGAACGAACCGCTGCCGTCGCCACTGAAGCTGTCGGCCGCTGCCGAACCCTTGACCAGACTGCCATCGCGCAGGAACTTGGCGCCGCTGCCGTCGAATGAAAAACTATCAAGCTGGGTCTGGCTCAGGATCAGCGTGGCGCTGCCATAACGGATGTTCTCGATGCTGCTGAGCTTGGCGCTAGAGATGTCGATCAGGCTGTTCTGCGACAGGTCGAGCGTGTCATCACCGCTGCCGCCATTGATGCTGGCGAGCAGGTTGCGCACATTGCTGACGCGAATCAGGTCGTCACCAGAGCCGAGATCGGCATTGAACTGGTCGTCGCCCTGAACCCGCAGCGTGTTGGCACTGCTACCGAATACGACGCTGTCGAAGGAAGAAACTTGCAGGTAGTTGTAATTGACGTTGTCCCGACCAATCACAGGCCCGATGTTCAGGTTCGTCGCATCGATGGCCTTGAACGAGCCGGTCAGGTTGACATGCTCGATCTTGCTCTGCGCCAAGACTCCTGCAAAGCTGATGTCATTGCCATCGCCGGCGATGTCTATCTTCAACCAAGCTTCGTTGTAATTTGGATTGCCGGGATTGGGATTGACCTCAACCGCACTGAACTGCCGGAACGTCGATGCGTCGAGTTGGAGATAGTCCCAGTTCGAAGCATTGACTCGCAGGACTTCGATTCCACTGACAGCACCTTTCGCAATCGAAAAATACCTGTTATCTGTGAAATTCAATTCGAGCGTATCGCGGCCTTCCCCCCCGTCGATGACGTCGGAAAAAACAGTGTAGGCCGCAGCAAACTCAGTCGCCTCAACCCTGAACAAATCGTCCCCCGCGCCACCGCCCAGCGTATCCGCACCGCTGCCACCGATCAGCGTGTCCGCCGATGCGCCACCATCGATCCGGTCAGCACCGCGGCCGCCGTAGATTTGGTCGGGGCCAGCCCCACCCGTCAACACATCATCCTGTGCCGATCCCAGCACACCATAGTTGCCAAGCAGCGTCGTATCGAACGCAGGCAGGCGCACCGAAACCGAAGGCGAAATCAACACCGAGCCCAGGCTTAAGGTATTCGAACTGCCGGCAATCTGCACATTGACGCTGTTGATCTGCTCAACGCTGGCCAGTTGCGCCGCAGTCATCGTCACCGTGCCTTGGCCGGTGATCTGTTCGATGCCGGTGAAAGACAGCTTGGAGATGTCCTGCCCGTCCGACAATACCAATCTGTCGACACCCGCACCGCCGTCAACCAAGCCTATGGGCGAATTGACGTTGTCAAACGAGAAAGCATCGGCGCCGTCGCCACCGCGCAAGGTGTCGCTGCCAGCGCCGCCGACGAGCCGGTCATTGCCCGCATTGCCCAGCAACAAGTCGTCGCCGGCATCGCCGACCAGCAGGTCGGCCGCGGTACCGCCGGTCAGCGTGTCATTGCCCTCGCTGCCGCGCACACCGATGAACCCGGCGGGCAGGTTCGCCACATCGGTCTGGCCCGCTGCAGTCATCTTCAGGATCAGGCCGGCCGCGCCGGTCAGGTTGGCGTGGTACTGGTCGTACTGGGCCTGCGTTAGCGCCAAACTGGCCGAATTGGCCTCGATCTTCTCGATACCGGTCAAGGTGGCACCCGAAAGGTCGACATCGCCGCCAGTGATTCGCAGCGTATCCACGCCGTCGCCACCGACGATCACGTCCAGCAAAGCGCTCTTGCCCGAGATGATGATCAGGTCGTCGCCC
>JBIKPD010000397.1:0-3742 GCA_044357665.1 Roseateles sp.
ACGTTCCATTAACCAAGTTTGCGGAATTCGACCATGCATTCCCTCCATGTGTGGAATGCTTTCAGCGAAACAACCAAGTAGACGCGCAGCATATTTGCGATTTACAAAATAGCCTACCGTTGACTGTGACTCCACTACCCTTGCTAGCCCGGGCGACTGTGCTGCCATTGCAAGTACACTTGTGCCCGCGAGCAGTAGCACATCCCAATCAATACGTTCGGCAGCAATAGAATTAAAGCACTCAACAAATTCATTCCAAGGTCGTACAAAATCAAAATCATCCTCCAAAACAAGACAGTACGGCTCGCTATGGTTTGTGAGAAAATTCGAAAGTACGGCTACATGGCTTTTGGCACAACCCAGAGCGCCGAAGTCAGTGTCCGCAACAGCGGTCCAACGTTGAACCAAAGATGCTGGCAATCCATACGTCTGAAAATTAGCAAGTATTTGATCCCATCGATCCGATCGTTTTTCCAGATTTATACAATAAATTTTTAACATTTTTTCATTTAACTATGGGATTTTTCCAATAGATTCAGGCTCAAGGGAATCTATAGAATCATCTAAACTGCTTTTTTAAACCGGCGACAGTTCCGGCTTGAAGTCGGCAGGTCATATTCGATCTTCAAACTCCAGCATATCCTTCGGAATGCCCAACCCAAGCGTCGCGAGTTGTTGAACTCGAAATTCAGCCAAATGTGAAGCAGGGTAGCGCGAATAAACGGAAAGAAAGTCGAGCCAAAACATAGACCGGCGCCTTGCTTGCATCGACGTGGTATCGTTTGCGGTCTTGTCGACGCAAACAATGTCGACTGGCACATGATGCAATGATTGCGATTGAGCATGCCTTAGTATGAATTCCCAGTCTTCGTGACTGCGCATACTTATGTCGAAGCCGCCGTCCAATGAGGTCCGGCGCAGCAAAAAAGAACCCATAACGATGTGGTTGACAACCAGCAGGTGATCCATGGTCAAGCCGGCCAACGGTACGCGTGTGCGTAACTCACTGGTGAAGTTGCTATGGTCGCCAAAGACGATCCGTTCTCCGTCGCCAGTGCCGTTCTGGGCTGCTTGCAACAACGCATCGAGCCCCCCGGGGTTGAAGAAATCATCGTCGTCTAGGAAGGCAAGAAATTCACCTGTGGCGAGTTTGAGCCCGATGTTTCGACTGGCAGAGAGCCCTCGCTGTTTGCCGGCCTTGAAAACATACTTGGCGCCACAACGGCGCGCGGCTTCGAATCCTGAGCCATCGGGGCTGTCATCGATAACGATGATCTCGTGCGTTGCGCTTGTCGCCTCGCCAATACTTTTCAAGGCCCGTTCAAGCAACTGCGGCCGTTGATAGGTGGGTACGACGACAGAGATCGCCGGTGCCCTCATTTCCCGTCAACCGCCTGCTGGAACAGGTTTTCAAGCCCGCGGGCGAGTTTGCCCATGTCGAAGGCCGGGCTTTCGGACCGGGCGAGGTGCAGGCGCTCGCGCAGGGCGCGCAGCCTTGCCGGGTCACGGGCCAGCGCGATGGCGGTTTCTTCGTATTGCAGATGGCTGTAGGTCACCAGTTCGGGCAGGCCCAGCGCGGTCAGCAGGCTGCCGCCCATGCGCGAGACAAAGGTCTTGCCGCTATAGGTCAGCAGCGGTGTGCCGGCCCAGAGCACATCGTTGGCGGTGGAGCCAGCGTTGTAGGGGTGGTTATCGAGGAACAGGTCGGCCAGCGGCAGTTGGGCGCGGTATTTGGCGATCGTCGTGCGTGGGGCGAAGATCAGGCGCTCAGGGGCAATGCCGCGCGCCAGAGCAAATGATGCCAGGTTGGCGGTGGCGGTCGGGTTGTCGTCGAGCAGCCACAAGACACTGCCCGGCACCGCGTGCAGCAAGCGCATCCAGATGCCGAACATCACCGGGTTCATCTTGTAGGCGTTGTTGAACGAGGCAAAGATGAAGGTTTCTTCGGGCAGACCGGCCTCGGCGCGGCTGACTGGGGGGCCAACCTCGCGCTTGCGGTCGCCGGGCAGGAAGCAATGCTCAAGGTACAGCACTTTTTCGCTGAACAGCGGCTGCAGCGTCGGCGGCAGGGCAAAGCGGTCGGCGATGACGTAATCGATCCAGGGCAGCCCGGTGGTGCCGATGAAGCCGAGCCAGGTCGCCTGCACGGGCGCCGGGCGCAGCGCGAGGATGCCTTGGCGGGCGCCGGCGCTGGGGCCATGCATGTCGATCAGCAGATCGATTTCGCAATCGAGGATGCGCTGCGCGGCCTGTTCATCGCTGAGGTCGACGATGCGCTCGAAATGCTCAAACGAGGCTTTCAGCCGCTCGCGGTAAGCGGTGCGATCTTCGATGCTGGAGCAAAAGGCATAGACCTCGACCCGCTTGCGGTCATGCTGTTCGAGCAGGTCAGCCAGCAGCAAGCCGACCGCATGGGTGCAGAGATCGCCCGAGAGATAGCCGATGCGCAAGCGCTCATGCTGGTAGTTGCTCCCTGCGGCCAGATCACCGCGGGTCTTTTGCAACTTGCGTTCGAGCAGTGAATGCGCGGCCAGCAACTGCAAGGCCGGGTCATCCTGGGCGTTCAGCATGGTCAAGGGCGAGGTGGCCATGATCATGGCGTTGGCGCTGACCCCGCCAAAGGGCTGGTTCACAGGCCAGATGCATTGGCGGTGCCGCAACTGGACCCAATGCTGCAGCGCGCTGGGTTGCTGGGGGTCGAGTTCCAGGCTGCGGCGCAGCGAGGCTTCGGCCAGCGGATAACGTTGTTCGATTTCAGCCAGGCGCCCGATCCGGTTCAGCAGCTGCACCAGCATGTCACGCTGGTCGGTCAGTTCCAGCCCGGGATGATCGGCCACGCTTTGCCAACAGGCCAAGGCTTCGTCGGGCCGTTTCAGCGATTCAAGCTGGCTGCCCAGGTTGAACCAGGCCTCGAACAGCTTGGGGTTGACAGTGACTGCGGCCCTGTAAGCGGCTTCGGCACCGACGTGGTCGGATTTCGCGCCCAGCAAGACGCCGAGGTTGAACTGCGCCACGAACACCAGCGATGACTGCGGACCACTCACCGAGGTGATCCACTGCCGGTAAAGGGCAATGCTCGACTCAACAAGACCAGCGTTGTTCAGCGTTTCGGCCCGGCTGATCAAGTCGAGCAGCGGCATGCTGCCGCTCTTGGCCTGCGCCATGGCGGCATAGAAAAAGTCAGTTGCGGCGGGCAATGGGGCGTTCAAGACAGGGCTCCACTTTCAGGGTGTGAATCGTTAACTTGCAACATCAAGAATCTATAACCAAAATATTCAATAACGGCGATTTAACCAGTTTAAACCGGGAAGCCTCAAGTTGGCAAGTTGCGCGCCTGGGCGGCATTGCACATGGCTTTGATCACGGCGTCGACATTGTGGGTGGCTTGCCAGCCCAGGCCGCTGGCGGCCAATGATGGGTCGGCTGCGCCATAAGCCACATCGGAGGGCCTGAACAGCCCCGCCTGGCTGCGCACATGGGCTTGCCAGTCGAGGCCGAAATGGGCGAAGGCCTGTTCGACAAAATAGCTGAGCGAGACCGTCCTGCCGGTGGCGATCACATAATCGACCGGCTGTTCGGCCTGCAGCATCAGCCACATCGCCCGCACATAGTCGGGCGCCCAGCCCCAGTCGCGGTGTATGTCGGTATTGCCCAGCGACAGCAGCTCGCCCGAACCCCCTGCAATGCGGCAGGCGGCCTGGATGATTTTCTGGGTCACAAAGCGTTCGGGCCGCAAGGGCGA
>JBIKPD010000398.1:0-3699 GCA_044357665.1 Roseateles sp.
GCAACCCAATCGTCCAGCCCGCCCGCCAGCGCAGCCTCGATCAGGTGGCCGAAGCGCAGGCGAATTTCCTCATCGACGGCATCGTTCTTGCTGAACCATTGGCTGCGCGCTTGCAAATCCTGCGCGCTGCCGATCGGGTCGAACCAGTAGTTCAGTACCTGCTGGACCGCGGGAACAAGCTGCAGTCGCTGCCAGCGCGGATGGCGCTGCAGCCAGGTGGCGACATAGCTGCATTGCGGCACAACTTGCAGTCCCAACGGTGCGGCCCAGCGCAAGCCATGCTCGACCAGCTTGCCGGCCAGGCCGCGGCCCTGCAACTCCGGCGCGGTGCCGGTATGACTGAAGATCAGTTGCTCGCCATGCCGGACATAGTCGAGCTCAAGCCCATGGCCATCGACTTCGGCGCTGAAGCGGCAGCTTGCCGGGTCATGGTGGATTTCAAGCATCGGTGTCATCTGATTCAAAGCCCCAGTTGCTGCCAGAGGTAGCTGTATTCCAGCGCCTGCAGGGTGGCGCGCTGGGCATTGTCTGCAGCGCCGCCATGCCCGCCTTCGATATTTTCGTAATAGAGCAACTCATGCCCCTGAGCCAGCATTTTCGCTGCCATCTTGCGCGCATGACCGGGATGCACGCGGTCGTCGCGGGTCGATGTGGTGAACAGCGGTTTCGGGTATTTCACCCCGGCCTTGACGTTCTGATAGGGGCTGTATTTCGAGATGAAGGACCATTCATCGGCCTGGTCCGGATCGCCATATTCGGCCATCCATGAAGCGCCGGCGAGCAGTCGGTGGTAGCGCTGCATGTCGAGCAAGGGCACCTGGCAGACCACGGCGTTGAACAGGTCGGGCCGCTGCACGAAGGTCGCGCCGACCAGTAGTCCGCCGTTGCTGCCGCCCATGATGCCCAGATGGCGTGGTGCGGTGATTTTCCGCGCGATCAGGTCTTCGGCGACCGCGATGAAGTCGTCATAGCTGCGCTGCTTGTCGGCCTTGACCGCCGCCTGATGCCAGTTCGGGCCGAACTCGCCGCCGCCGCGGATGTTGGCCAGCACCAGCACGCCGCCGCGGCCATACCAGGCACGGCCGAAGCCGCCCGAGTACCAGGGTTGCATCGAGACCTCGAAACCGCCATAGCCATAGAGCAAGGTCGGGTTCTTGCCGTCGAGCTTGGCGCCGGCCGGCCAGACGACGAAGTAAGGCACTTGGGTGCCGTCGGCGCTAGTGGCGAAGTGCTGTTCGGCGCGCATGCCCTGGGCATCGAACTTGGGCTCGCGGCTCTTCAAGGCGCTGCGCTGATCGCTGCCGGCGCGTGCCAGATAAAGGGTGTCGGGCGTCAGGAAATCGGCATAGTTGACCAGGTAGCGATCGGCGAGATCGTCCGCCGGCAATTCACTGTCATGCAGCCCGGCCAGGCTCAGGGTGCCGGGGAAGGGTGCCGCGATCTTGCGATGCTGCGGGCTGGCGCCGGCTAGATCCCATTCTTCCAGCCGGCTGGCGACCTGATCGCTGATGTTGAGGATCACCTGGTCGCGGGTCAGCGTGTAGCCTGCCAGCGATCGAGTTGGCGTCGGGCTGAACAGGACCTGGAACTTGCGCTGACCCTTCAGGAAGGCGGCAGCGTCAGTGAGCAGCAGCGATCCGGCGGCATAGCTGCGGCCGTTTACCTGCCAATCGCTGCGCGGCTGCAACAGCAGCCTGGCGCCCCAGAACTGTTCCTTCATGTCGCTGGGCAGCTCGAGCTTGACCATTTGCTCACCTTGCAGCAGGAAACTGGCCTGGTTGTAGAAGTCGAGCGAACGGCTGAATGTGGTGCGCTCGAATCCCGGCGTGCGGTCAACATGCACCGACACCGCCACGTCCTTGCGCTCGCCTTCAAAAACGATGTGGGCTGCAGCCAGCGGCGTGCCGCGCTGCCAGCGCTTGATGACGCGTGGATAGCCCGAATCGGTCAATGAGCCAGGGCCGAAATCGGTGCCGACATAGACATGGTCGGCGTCGATCCAGTCGACCTCGCTCTTGGCTTCGGGCAGCTGAAAGCCGCCGTCGACAAAGCTCATTGTCTGCAGGTCGAACTCGCGCACCACATGGGCATCGGCGCCGCCGCGCGACAGCGATAGCAGGCAGAACCGATAGGCGGGCCCCAGACAGCTGGCGCCGGCAAAGACCCAGTTCTCTTTCTCGGCGGCGCCCAGGGCATCGAGGTCGAGCACAGTTTGCCATTGCGGCTTGGCCTTTTGATATTCGGCCAGGCTGGCGCGGCGCCACAGGCCACGCGGATGCTGCTCGTCCTGCCAGAGGTTGTAGAACCAGGGGCCGAAGCGACTGATCTGCGGGATTCGATCGCTGCTGTTGAGGACTTCCAGCAGTTGTTGCCGTAGCGCCGGGTATTCAGGTCGCGATTGCAGCGCCTGCAAGGAGACCGCGTTGCGCTGGCGTACCCAGTCCAGCGCGCGTTCGCCCTGGACTTCCTCAAGCCATTGGTAGGGGTCGAGATTGTCGGCAAGCGTCATGATGGGCGAGCAAATTGCTGCGCCAAGGGCGCAATAGGTGACAAGGCGGCGCAGGCAGTTCACGCTTGGGCCAGTTTCAAAGCATGGGGGGTGATTTCGAGTGAATCCTTGGCCGTCGAGACATAGATGCCGCCGTCCTGCACCGTCACCTGCAACTGCATGCTGCGCTGGGCAAAAGCGGCCAGCGCTTGAGATTGTTCGGCCGGAATCTGCCAGACGCTCAGGCGCTGGGCGCGTGCCAGCTTGGCTTCGACCGAGGCCCACCAGATCGGCGTGCTGTAGGTATAGCTGTAAACGCTGACGCGGCCAGCGCGACCATGGGCTTTGAGCAGGCGCCGATCATCAGGCTGGCCCAGGTCGATCCAATGCAGGATGTCGCCCCTGAGGTCGCGTTGCCACAACTCGGGTTCGTCCACATCGGACAGGCCTTTGCTCAACTCGAGCCGGCCTTGCAATTCGTCGGCTGGTGCATTCAAGGCAAAGGCCAGGATGCGGATCATCATCCGCTCATCGGTCTCGGACGGCTGGCGCGCGATGGTCAGGTTGTGCTCGCCATAGACATGGCGATCCATGTCGGCGATTTGCAGCTGGGCTTTGTGGATGGTGGCTTTGATGGCCATGGCGGCTCCTGGTTCAGCGCGCAAAGCCTTGGATTATCGGCCTGCTTGAGCAAGGCCGGCCCTGGGGATGCTCTGCATAACCCCTCACGACTTGTGCTAGCCCGGCCTCGGGCGGTCTGCGGCGTTGCATTTATTGCCAATAGCACGCGCTATTGGCTGCAAAACGCGCCTTGCATCCCATCCCGATCCGCGCTGCACAAAATCGCGTTGAGTTATGCAGAGCATCCCTGGGGGACAATCAAGTAATTCAAACAACAAACTACAGCTGCCATGAATATGAAAAGAACCGACCTTGACCGCCTTGCCGGCCTGAAGCTTGATGGCCAGATGCGGGGTGCGGCCAAGCCGGATCGTTTCGGTCAGGGTTCGGGCCAGATGCCCGACCGCAAGGAGCAGCGGCGCATCGATTCGGCCGCCGGACTGGTGCCCTTTGCCTGCAAGCTGCCGTCCGAGTTGACCCAGCGCCTGCGTCTGCAAGCGGCTGAGCATGCGGGTGGCATTAACGGATTGGTGACCGAGCTGCTGCTGAAAAGCCTCGGCTGAACCCCGATGTCGCGCCGCCCGGCGGCG
>JBIKPD010000005.1:0-36808 GCA_044357665.1 Roseateles sp.
GTCAGGTGATTGCAGTGACCAATCTGGTCAGCTCGTCGATACCGCAGATGAGTCCGCAATCGGTGACGGTGATGGATTCGGAAGGCAATCTGCTGGCGCCGAACCCGTCCCGCATGGGGGCTTTGGGCCTGGACGCGACACAGCTGAAATATGTCTCCGAGGTCGAGGGCACGATTGCCAAGCGCATCGCCACGATCGTCGAACCGGTGGCAGGGCGCGAGAACGTGCGGGCCCAGGTGTCGGTGGAGCTTGACTTCACGCAGATCGAACGCACGGAAGAAAGCTTCACGCCGAATTCCCCGCCGGAAAAGAGTGCGATCCGCAGCCAGCAGAGTCTGGAAGCGACCGGACCGATCACCACCGCGGGCGGCATTCCCGGCGCGCTGAGCAACCAGCCGCCACAGCCAGCGCAGTCGCCGATCGAATCGAAGCCGCCAACCCAGCAGGGCGGGGCAACGCCGACTTCACCCTTGACCGGCATGCAGACCAGCAATGCCAACCGCAAGGAATCGACCTTCAATTACGAGGTCGACCGGGCCATCCAGACCACCAAGCCGGGTCGTGGCCAGATCAAGCATGTGTCGGCAGCGGTCATTCTGAATTTCAAGAAGGGCGTCGACAAGGCGGGCAAGCCGACTTCGGTGCCGTTCAGTGCTGACGAGATGAAGCAGATCAACCAGATGGTGCGTGACGCCATGGGCTTCAATCAGCAGCGCGGCGATTCGGTCAGTGTTTCGAACATTCCTTTCAATGTCGAGCCGGCAGAAGACACCTCGATCTGGCGCGATGCCGGCTTCCAGGAGATGGGCAAGGAGTTCCTGAAGTACGGGTTGCTGGCCGGCGCGCTGGGCTTTGTCTTCCTCGGTGTCGTGCGCCCGATCCTGTTCCCGCCGCCGAAGGCCGAGGGCGAGGAAGCGCAGCGGATGGAGGAAGAATTCGACGAGAAGATCAAGGCCGAGCTGGCGACGATGTCGCCGCAGGCACGCGAGAAGCGTCGTCTGGAAATCGAACTCGAGAAAGAACGCCGCCGTCTGGAAGAAGAAGACAAGCGTATGCGTGAAGACGAAGACCGTCTGCGCTTGGAGGAAGACAAGCGCCGCAGCGAGGACGAACGCAAGCGCCTCGAGGAAGACAAGCAGCGCGAGTATGAGGAATTGATCACCTATGCCAAGGACTATGTGACCAAGGATCCGCGCGTGGTGGCTTCGATCTTCAAGGAATGGCTTGGCCAGGTGAAGGACAAGTAAGGTCAATATGTTCGACTGGTTCAAGTCCAAACCGAAGCCGCCGAGCCGACCGGCAAGCAGGGCAGCACCTGCAGCCGGATCCGCGCTGAAAGTGGCGCCTTCGGCTCGCCCCAATTCGATCGAAGCTGAAATAGCCGAGGCGCGCGATGCGTTCATGAAGCGCTCGCCCGATGCAACGGCTGTATTTCGCAAGTGGTTGAGCGAAGACGCCGATCACAACAACAAATCCGGGAGGTGATATGGCCGATGACTTAGATGATGATGGTCTGCCGAAGGCCCCCAAAGCACTTTCCATGGCCGAGGCCCTCAAGGAGGGCGTCAAAGGCGCGCAGGGCACGATCACGAGCATTGCCGATCTTGACGGGCCGTCGAAGGCTGCGGTGGTGCTGCTTGCGGTTGGTGCCGAGGCGGCTGCCGATGTGCTGCGTCAGTTGACGCCGTTCGAAGTGCAGCGCTTGTCGGCCAAGATGGCGGTGGTGCGAGCGCTGTCGCGCGACCTGGTGCTGGAAGTGCTGCGCGAGTTCAAGGAAACGACGTCGAACAATGCCCAGGTGGCGTTCGACACTGATTCCTTCATGCAGAACATGCTCAACAAGGCGCTGGGCATGGAAGGCGCTTCGGACCTGCTGGGCCGGCTTGAGTCTGCGATTGACATGTCGGGCATCGAGGGGCTCAAGCGGATGGAGTCCGACGTCCTCTACGAAATCATCAAGAACGAGCATCCGCAGATCATCGCGACGGTGTTCGTTTTCCTCGAAGCGGCACAGGCGTCCAGCGTTTCCAAGCTGTTCGCGGACGAGGAACGCAATGAAATTTTGCTTCGGGTGGCCTTGCTCGAGAAGGTCCAGCCGGCCGCGTTGAAGGAATTGAACGAGGTGATGGGCCGTGTGATGGGCCCGGATGCCGACCAGCAGCGCAGCCAGGTTGGCGGCGTCGGACCGACCGCGGACATCCTCAATTTCCTCTCCGGCGGTATCGACCAGAAGGCCCTGGAGCGGATTCGTGGCTACGACCCGGAACTGGCCGAACGAATCATCGAGCATATGTTCACTTTCGAGGATTTGATCGACCTGGAAGACCGGTCGCTCCAGACCTTGCTGCTGGAAGTGACCCAGCCCATGCTGGTGATCGCTCTGAAAGGTGCCAGCCCGCGTCTGCGCGAAAAGTTGTTCAAGAACATGGCCAAGCGGGCCGCCGAAGCGGTGCGCGAGGAGCTCGAGACCAAGGGTCCCGTCAAGGTGCAGGAAGTCGAAGAGAGCCAGAAGCAGATTCTCAGCACCGGGCGCATGTTGCATGCCGAAGGTCGCATGATCATGGAACGTGGCAAACAGGCCGATGCATTCCTTTGATCTTGAATCGAAAGCTGCCGCATGAAAGGGCTTGACGAATTCGAGATGCCGCGACCCTGGAAGTTGCCGTCATTCGATCCCCCGCCACCGCCGCCGCCGCCGCCGCCTTCCTGGAAGCAGGAAGAAATCGACGCTGCCTTCGATGCTGCGCGGCTGGCCGGTCATGCCGAGGGTCTGGCGCAAGGTACAGAAGAAGGTCTGGCCGAAGGCTTGGCGCGCGGGCTGTCCGAAGGCCGCGAGGCCGGGCACCATGAGGCCTTCGATGCGGCGGAAGCCAAGCTTGAGAAACTCGCGGCAGCGCTGAAACTGCTGATCGACGAAATCGCCGAATTTCCCGACGCGATTGCAGCTCCGGTGGTCGATCTGGCCTTGTTGATCGCCCAGCGACTGACCGGCAACGCTTCCTTCGAGCGTGCGGCCTTCGTGCAGGCGGTACAGGAGGCCCTGATGCACCTGCCTTTGCCGGGTGAAAAGCTGTTGCTGCGCATCGGCCCTGCGGATGAAAAAATCTGGCTCGAGTCGCTGGACAGTTTTGATCTGCCTTTTGGTCATGTGATCGTCGTCGATGCTGATCTGCCGGCCGGTCGGGCTTTTGTCGAGGTCGGCGGCACCCGGCTGGACATTGGTCCGGCGGCGCGCAAGGCGCTGGTCCGGGCTGCACTCGGCCTCTCGCTGGATTGATGATGCAGGCTTTCAATGCCATCGAAAAGGCCAGGATCACGCTTGGATCCTGTCAGCGCCGTTTGCAGAGCGCGCCGACTTCGGTGCGCTGCGGTCGTCTGGTGCGTATCAACGGATTGATTCTGGAAGTGGAAGGCCTGCCGCTGGCGATTGACCAGCGCGCCCTGATCCGTACCGGTGACGGGCGAACGATCGAGGCTTGTTGTGTTTCTTTCGACCATGGCATTACCCATTTGATGGCGCTCGACGCCGAAACTTCGGTGGGTCCGGGTGCGCTGGTTTATCCGGCGGGAACGCCTGCCGACACCGGGGGCAGTTTCGAGTTGATGGAGCGCCAGCGCGCGCTGCCGATTGGCAGTTCGCTGCTGGGACGGGTGGTCGACGGGTTCGGGCGGCCGCTCGACGGTTTGCCGGCCGAGCTCACGGGTGTGCCGGCGCAGGGCACCGGCCGCTTGAATCCGCTGCGACGCTCGCCGATCCATGAACCGCTCGACGTCGGCGTGCGCGCGATCAATGGCCTGCTGACAATTGGTCGGGGTCAACGGGTTGGAATTTTTGCCGGCACCGGCGTCGGAAAGAGCGTGCTGCTGGGTATGCTGGCGCGGCAATGCGATGCCGATGTGGTGGTGGTCGGCCTGATCGGCGAGCGCGGTCGCGAAGTGCGGGAATTTTGCGAGGACATCCTCGGCCCTGAGACGCTCAAACGCACGGTCGTCGTTGTCGCCACCGCAGACTCGGCACCGCTGGCCAGAGTACGCGGGGCCTGGTTCGCGACCGACGTGGCGACCTGGTTTCGGGATCAGGGCAAGCATGTCGTGCTGATCATGGATTCGCTGACGCGGTTTGCCATGGCGCAGCGTGAGATCGCGCTGGGCCTGGGTGAGCCGCCGGTGTCACGCGGCTATCCGCCGAGCGTTTTCCAGCGCTTGCCTGAACTGGTCGAACGGGTCGGCAACAATGAAGACAAGGACGCGTCCGTCACGGCCTTCTACACGGTGCTGCTCGAGGGTGACGACAGCAGCGACCCGGTCGCCGACACCGCCCGCGGCGTTCTTGACGGTCATATTTTCCTGGCCCGTGAGCTCGCCGAGGCCGGGCATTACCCGGCAATCGACATCGAGCGCTCGATCTCGCGCGTGATGCCCAGGGTTGCCGATGCCACGCAGATGGCGCAGGCGCGCCGCGTCAAGCGACTTTTCGGGCGCCGCATGCGCAGCCAGGACCTGGTGGCAATGGGGGCGTACAGCCCGGGCAGTGATGTCGAGCTCGATACGGCGCTGCGCGTTTGGCCGCAGTTATCGTTCTTTTTGCAGCAGGCGCCTGGCGAAGCCTTTGACCTGACGGCCTCGCTGCAGGCCTTGACGCTGTTGAGCGACAGCGCGGGCGGGGCTTGAAGTGGAAATCGCAACCCTGGTCCAGATGGTCGCTTTGGCCCGCACCCGGGAAAATCGGGCGGCGGCCGAATTGCGTTCGGGTCTGACCGCTTTGCAGCGTGCCAAGGCGATGAATGCGCAACTGGAGGAATTCGGTTTTGAGTACCGCCATGCGGCATTGAATGTGCAGGCGGGAGCGCAAGGCGTCAGTTATGTGACCGATGCATTTGCCTTCGGGCAGCGTCTGCATGCAACGTCGTACCAGCAACAAGCTGCCATTGCCGAGCAGGGTGAGCGCTGTCAGGCATTGCAACGCGCCTTGATCCAGGTGCAGCACCGCTCGACCATTCTGCAAAAGATGCTCGACAAGGAGTTGCGAGAGCAGCGACTTACGGTGGAACGGCGGGCCGATCGAGAAGTCGAGGAAGTGATCAATTCGCGTTTGTCGCGTTAAATTGCCCAATTTTCTGGATCTGGCACATTACTTGCGTCTACCGTTGCAGGTAAAATGGTAAACCCGTGATAAATATTCAAAACAACCTGACTTCAATGCTGTCGCCGCATTCCAGCGCCGGCAGTACCGCGTCGGCGGCTAGCCCGGTGGGCAATGCTGCTGCGGCGGCCATTGCCATGGCTGGGAACGAGGAGCCGGGGGCCTTCGAAACGACGCTGGCCCAGCATTTGCCGAGTGATGAAGCGGCCGCAAAGTTGCTTGAACCCTCGCGAAAAGCGGCAAAACGGCAAATGCTTCCGGAGCCCGAGGCTGAGCAAGCGGCAATTTTTGCCGCCATGCTGCAGGCGGGAGTTCTGACTCAGGATATTCCCGTAGCGGTTGCTACCGTCACTGCGGGCACATCGGCGGTTGCTGCGGTGGCGACGGCTGCCATCGGCACTCAAGCGGCGGCTACTGCGGCAATTACCGCGGCTGCTATACCTGAGGCTGCCACAACGACGAATGTTGCGGAAACTGCTGCAACGACGCTTGCGATGGTGGAGATTGCTCCTGCTGCTACTGTGGCGACAAGGGCTACTGCGGTGACAACGGCGACAACGGCGACAAGGGCTACTGCGGCGACAACGGCTACTGCGGTGACAACGGCGACAACGGCGACAAGGGCTACTGCGGCGACAACGGCTGCTGCGGTGCCAGCTGCGGCCATTCCGGTTCCTGTCACCACGGTTACCACGGTTGCCACGGTTGCCACGGTTGACACCTCGGCAAGCATTCCGCAAGCGACTGCTGTTGATCAATTGGCGACCGCTGTACCGGTGGCGTTGCCGTCAGTGCAGCAAAGCGCTGGTACTTCAGGTGCCAGGGTTGAAGATCAAAGACCTGTTCAGGTACAGGCAAAGTTCGAGCCAGCCCAGGTTGAAACTGTCACTCTGAGCGCGGCTGTTTCAGTGCCGGTTGCCGTCACTGTGGATTCAATCCCGGCGCCTGTCCCGCAGCGCCATGAGTTGGCGACTCCTGCGACCCCTGCGGCTCATGAGTCCCGTCAGGCTCCAATCTCATTGCCTGCCGGTATGACGATGGTTTTTGTTCCTGCCGAGGCCAAGGTTGCGCGGCAACTCGCAGCTGAAACTGCTGTCGTAGCCGCTGCTCCTGCGACTCCGGTTGAAGCCAGCCGGGTTGTCAATCCGGTTGCGATATTGCCGGCAGCGCCAGCCGCCAGTCCAGTGGCGGCAGTTGCGCAGCCAGCAATGGCAGTGGAAGAAGCAAGCGTGTCCTTGGCGGCTCAAGTTGCTCGACCGGCCGGACATGCCGAAGTTTCCGTCCAGGTTCCGCGGCTTCCGGTCAATGGCGGCGATGGGCAAGCCACCGTTGTCGCGGCATTGGTGGAATCAAGCGCCAAGGATTCGAATCCCGGCAATGCCGATCTGCCGCAACAAGGCCGCAGCGATACCAGACCGTCGAAGGACGAGATGGCGCCAGCAGGCTTGCCAGCGGGGCTGGTTTTGCAGCAGCAAGCAGCCGGCAATCAGGCTGCCCTGGCCCCGGTGGAGGCAGCTTTGCCTGCGCTGAAGGCTGACGCAGTCGCCACCAGCAATCCCGATGTCCTGGCGGCCAGCAACGGGGTGCCAGGCCGTTTGCAGATGCAGTTGCAGACCGAAACGATGGGACCGCTGACGCTTGATATGAAGATGGACGGCAATGGACAGGCCCATCTGGTGGTCCATGCGGCCAGCGAGACCTTGCGTCAATCGCTCGATGGCAGGCGCGATCAACTGGTCGACACGATGCAGGGCCTCGGTCTGGCGCTGCAGGTGGACGTCGGCAGAGGAGGGCAGCCTTCTTCATCTGACGAACGCAATCAGGCGAAGGCGCAAGCCGCAGGATCTGATCAGGATGCTCCAACTGCCTCGGCAACAGCAGCTATAGCGCTGCCGCGAAGCAAGCCGCAAGCCGGCACAAGTCGACTCAATTTCTACGCCTGACGGCAATCATCTCAACATAGAAGGCACCCATGGCAGAAGCAGAAAAGCCCCACGGCGCAGAAGGCGCTAAAGATGCGCATGGCGCAGCAGCCGACGGCCATGCGGCCGCCCCACCCGCCAAATCCAAAAAGCTCTTGATCATTGGCGGGGTCGTCGTGGCCGTGCTGGCAGGCGGCGGCTTTTACATGAAGAAGGCGGCTGACAAGAAGCATGCCGAGGAAGAAAGCGAAAAGTCGGTCGAGAACCGCTTGATGAAGCAACTCGAGCACAAGAAGGACAACAAGCCACCGGTGTTCATTGCGCTGGATGACTTCCTGGTCAATTTGCCAGGCAAGGGCGGCGAGCATTATTTGCAGACCAAGCTGGTGTTGCGCACTGCCGATTCTTCGACCGAGAAGCGCATCAACGAGTTTTTGCCGCTGGTACGTGACCGTATTCTGGCGGTGCTGTCGGCCCGCACGGTGACTGAACTTGCCACCGTCGAAGGCAAGGAAGCGATGGCCAAGGATGTGGCCTTGGTGATCAACGCGATCATCGAACCGCAACTAACGGCGATTTTCATCCTGCAACAGGATCCGTCGACGGCTGACTTGCGTAACCTCGAACGCCTGCGCGCGATTCCGACCCAGACGGCCGGGGGCGGCTCCTACAGCGCAGTCGCCAAGGAAGCCGCGGCGCAGTTCTGGAAAGTAACCGAGATGGATCTTCCAGTGCAAGGCGTGTTGTTCAACAGCCTTGTGATGCAATGAGTCCAGACCTGAATACCCGCGCATGAGCGAAGCAACTTCTCCTCCAGCGGCAAAGGACGCCGAGCCTAGTAAATTCATGTTCGACAAGGCTTCGCGTGTCGTCAAGCGGCGCATGCCGACGCTTGAATTGATCCACGAAAGATTTGCCCGTACCGCCCGTTTGACGCTCTACAACATGGTGCGTCGGCCGGTCGAGTTCGACGTCATGCTGCCGGAAATCAAGCCTTATGCGATGTTCGTGGACAGCTTTCCCGAGCGCACCAATATCAACCTGGTGAACATCAGGCCCTTGCGCGGTGTGGGTTGCTGGATCATCGATCCGCAAGTGGTTTATATCGTGATCGACAATATGTTCGGGGGCGAGGGTAAGTTGCCGCCCAAGGTCACGACCAAGGAATACACGGCGATCGAATTGCGGATCATCCGCCGTCTGGTCGACAGCCTGCTGAATGAATATGAGAAGGCCTGGAAGTCGGTGCACGAGATCAAGTTCGATTTCCTGCGCCAGGAAACCAGCTTCCAGTTCGCCCGCATCACCGACGCAGAGGAAATGGTCCTGCACTGCAGGTTCGTGGTCGACATCAATGGTCGAAAAGGCACGGTTGACCTGTGCATTCCGTTCTGGGTGCTGGAGCCGATCAAGTCGCTTTTGTTCAGTCAGATGCAGGCTTTCCAGGCTGATGATGACACCAGTTGGACTGACAACCTGCGCAACGAAATGCAATCGGCCCAGGTGCAACTGATCGCAACGCTGGCCAAGCGGGCCGGTACGCTCGGCGAGGTGCTCTCGTTCAATGTGGGCGACCTGCTGCCGATCGAGGTGCAGGAACCGCTGACCGTGATGGTTGACGGCTTGCCGATGATCAAGGGCGCCTACGGCGTGCGCAACGGCCGTTATGCGGTCAAGATTTCAGAGATCAATCATCCGATCGAATTCAGCAAGCGGCCCGCTGAGCGCGGTCTGCTGAGTCCGCGGTTCCGTGAGCGCGTTGAGGCTGCCGCATCGACCGACAACTTTCCAGAACGAGGCACAACTTGAATACAGAGACCACCCCGACGCCAAACCCTGCCGAGCCCTTGGGCGGTGGCGACTGGCGTCAACAGATCAAGCCCGCCACCTACTCCTTGCTCGACGACACGCCGGCAGGCGGCAGCGCCAACGACATCGAACTGGTGATGGATGTGCCGGTGCAGATTGCGGTGGAACTCGGCCGCGCCAAGATGCAGATCCGCCACCTGGTAGCGCTGACTTATGGCTCGGTGATCGAGTTGGACGTTCAGGCTGGCGATCCGCTCGACGTGGTCGTCAATGGCACGTTGGTGGCGCAAGGTGAAGTGGTGATCGTCAACGATCGCTATGCCATCCGCCTGACCGACATCGTGACGCCAGCCGAGCGGCTGCGCAAGCTCAACCGTTGATTGATATGGTCGGAACCTCGCTGTCGTTGCTGATGCTGGTCGTGTTGCTGTTGGTTGCAGGCACGCTGGCATGGCGGCGGCGCGGCGGCATGTCAGCGGGCAAGTCCAGCAGCCGTTTGAAGACCTTGGCCATCACGCCAATCGGCCCGCGTGACCGATTGCTTTTGATCGAATGTGACAGCCAGCGTTTCTTGCTGGCGCAAGGCCCGGCCGGTCTGACGCTGATCGACCGTGTGGCTGATGTCGGTGCCGACAGCAGCTATGAGGCAGTCGCGCTGGCCGCTGCCCCGGTGCCCGGGGAACCCAGCTGATGCGCGGAGTTCATTTCGGGTGGGCAGCCGCCGGACTGCTGTGCTGTGGCGCAGTCAGTGCGCAGGAAATGCCGCTGTTCACTTCTACCCCAGGCCTGAGTGGCAGCACCAACTACGGCGTACCGGTACAAAGCCTGCTGCTGCTGACGGCCGCGAGTTTCATCCCCTCGGCGCTGATGCTGATGACCAGTTTCACCCGCATCCTGATCGTCTTCTCCTTGCTGCGGCAGGCTTTGGGCCTGCAGTCGATGCCGCCGAATGCGGTGCTGGTCGCCTTGTCCTTGTTCATGACCTTGTTCATCATGAACCCGGTGCTGGAAAAGATCCAGGTTGAAGCCTGGCAGCCTTATCAAGCCAAGAAGATCGGTTTCGAAGAAGCGCTGGAAAAAGGCAGTCGTCCGCTCAAGACCTTCATGCTGCAGCATACGCGCGAGTCGGATCTGGCGATGTTTTCGCGTATGGCCCGGGTCGACCTGACTGACCGTGAGTCGGCCCCGCTTCGCGTCGTGGTGCCGGCTTTTGCGATCTCGGAAATCCGCACCGGGTTTCTGATCGGATTCGTCATTTTTCTGCCCTTTGTGGTGGTCGACATCGCGGTGGCGAGCATCCTGACTTCGGTCGGCATGGTGATGGTCTCGCCGGTGATGTTTTCATTACCGTTGAAGCTGATCATCTTCACGCTTGCCGATGGATGGAGCCTGATTGCAGCTTCGCTCGTCGAGAGCTTTTTGACGCGTTGACCTGATGGATTCAAGTCTCGTCATCGAGTTGGTCCTGCTGGCCTTGCGAATGGCCGTGGTACTGGCGGGCCCGACTCTGCTGACTGTGCTGGTGATCGGGATCGTGTTGGGCGCCATCCAGTCGGCCACGCAGATCAACGAGCCGTCGATGGTGTTCGTACCCAAGATGCTTGCCGTCATGTTCGTGATCGGAATCACCGGGCCGGCGACCCTGGGCATGTTTGTCGACTATGTGCGCGAGATGATTACGCGTATCCCGGCGATTGCGGGCTGAGCGCGATGAACTTTGACCTGCGCATGATCGAGGTGTTCGGCACTGCCGCAGCCCTGGTGTCGGTGCGTTTTCTCGGGTTGTTCCTGGCCCTGCCGATGTTGTCGTTTCGCTCGTTTCCGATCTCGCTGCGCATCGCTCCGGTGTTGCTGCTGACATTTGCTGTGGCCCCTACAGCCCTGCCTTCCCTGGAACAACTGAAGCAGATCGGCATGCTGACCGTGGGCAGCGAATTGGCGATCGGGGTACTCTGCGGGCTCTCCTTGCGACTGGCAATGCTGGCCGTCGATTTTCTTGCTGAATCCTTGTCGCTGCATGCCGGTTTCAGTTTTGCCACTACGATCGCTCCGGACGTGTCCCTGCCGTCGACGGCACTGGGAGAAATCCTCGGCATGTCGTTGCTGGCCACATTTTTTATCGCGGATGTACATCTGCTGTTCATCGAGCGCATTGCCGGCAGTTTTGCCGCCGTGCCCTTTGGCGCCTGGCCTACCGGCTGGGATCTGCAGGGTTTTCTCGGCTTGATGAGCGTAGCCTTTTCAATCGGACTGGTGATGTCCTGCGGGAGCTTTGCGCTTTATTTGTTCACCAATTTCATGCTCGGCGTGATCACCCGCATTTCTCCGCAATTGAACCTGATGTCGGTCGGATTTTCGATCAGCGCACCCTTGGCCCTGGTGGTGCTGGGCCTGGTGGCCTTGCAATTGCCGACCCTGTCCAATTTGATCAGCCAGGCGGCGCTTCAGTTCGTTGACCGTGGTGTCGGCGCAGCTCAGTCGGTCGATCGACCCAGGCTGCCGTTCGCTCCGAAGACACCTTGAGACGCAATCAGAATAAATATCTCCAATCATGCGCAACCTGATTCTCAGTGTCTTGTTCTTCTTCTGCGGTCCAGGCTTTGCAGATGGCAGCGACATCTTGCCATTCAGTCTGCCAGGGATGGGGGGGGCAAAACCACAACTGGATGCCTGGCAACAAACCTTGCAAGACTGCGAAGCGCCAGCCAACGGCTTGGCGCCATTGGTCGAACAACTGCGGATTGGCGATGCGCAGACTTGCGAGCGCGCACTCGATATGGGGCGCCAGTTGCAATGCGTCGCGACGCGATTGCCGGCATCGCCCAAGGCGCGCGAGCGCTTCAGCGACTTGGGTTTGCTCGAATTCCAGGTTTGTCTGCATCCGCTGGCCGCTGGCCTGGTTTCGGGTCTGCTTGGCAACCCGCGCGAAATTGCACTGGAATTGCGCCAATGCGTGACGCAACTTGATAACTCATCAGCCGGGCCTGCGGCGCCTCAGCCCTGGTGGAGACGGTTCTTTCCCGCCAAGGCGGCACCTCTGCCGCTGGCTTCGGCGACACCATCCCATTTGCCTTTGCCCAATGCGCCATCCTGGCCCAGTTGCGCGGACGTCAATAGCTTGAAGCCAGTATCCACACCGGCAGCAGCCGGTCCGGGCGCGACCACAGCGCCTGCTGCAGTTCCAGATGCTGCACTGCAGCGACTTCGATTGAAAACCCCAGCCACAGGAGTGACGCATGATGCGTGAATATAAATTGACCCCCTTGATCTCTGCCATCGTCCTTGGCAGCGCCTCGCTGTTCATGTCAACTGCAGGTGCCAACGACCCGCCAGCGGAGGCCAAGCCTTCGTCGATCAAGCCCGGGGTCGCGCCAGAAGCAGGTTCGATGTCGCCGCTGAAGGCCAAACTCGCCGAAGGCAAGGACGCCAAGCCGGATGCGCAGGGCGCGCCGGCTAAAAAAACCAGGCCCAATACCGACGAAGCCTTGAGAAAGTTGCTGGCGGAGCGCGTTGCAGGATCGGGCGAGGTCATCCTGACGACGTCCGACCACAAGCCTGCCGTTGCGGCGGCCCCGGCAGCGCCGCGCAAGCGCGCTGTGGTGGTTGAACAAAAAGAGGCGGCTGAACATGTTGCCCATTGGTCTTATTCGGGCGCTGGCGGCCCGGAAAATTGGGGCAAGCTCAGCCCTGAAAACAACAAATGCGCGACCGGCACTCGCCAGAGTCCGATCGACATCCGTGATGGCGTCAGGGTGGAGTTGGCGCCGGTCAAGTTCGACTACCAGGCGGGCGGCTACCGGGTTGTCGACAACGGCCACACGATCCAGGTCAATGTCGCGCCCGGCAGCACGATCGAAGTACTGGGCCGCCGTTACGATCTGGTCCAGTACCATTTCCACAAGCCTGCCGAAGAACGCGTCAATGGGCGCGCCTTCGACATGGTGGTGCACCTCGTGCACAAGGACATCGATGGCCGCTTGGCCGTGGTGGCCGTGTTGCTGAACCGTGGCGGCGCTGCCCAGTCGGTGATCCAGGCCGTGTGGAACAACCTGCCATTGGAGCGCAGCGAAGATGTGGCGGTAACGACGCCGATTGATGTCACCAATCTGCTGCCCGAAGATCGACGCTACTTCACTTATATGGGTTCTTTGACCACGCCGCCCTGCAGCGAAGGGGTGTTGTGGATGGTCATGAAGACGCCGGTGCAGATTTCTGCCGAACAGATCGCGATCTTCTCGCGCCTGTATCCGATGAATGCGCGTCCGACGCAACCCGTTTCGGCCCGCTTGATCAAGGAATCGAACTGATTCCTGCCGTCAACTGATGAACTCACCGTGCTGACCTGTTCGAGGCTCCTGCTGAAATGAATTTCATTGAAGTGATCGACCGCAGTGCCTTGGGCTGCCTGCTGGTGACTCTGCACGCGCTGTTTGGGCTGTTGATCTGGTTGATCTTCAGAGGGGGAGCCGAGGACAGGCAGCAGGTGAGGGGATGGTGGCTGGCCTTGCTGATAAACGCGCTGGGCTCGCTGGTGCTGGCTTTTCGCTGGGATGGAGAAAATCTCAACTTTGCCCTCTATGTGCTGGCCTCGAGCTTGGTCTTTGTTTCGATTCTGCAACGCGCAGTTGCACTTGCAAATCCAGTGCTCAGACCGAAGCTCAACCTCGGCTTGTGGCTGGCCTTTGCCCTTCACAGCGGCTTCGGATTCTTCCTGGGATGGCTCGGGGTGGGACCCGCCGCAGGCATCGGTGTGGTCCATATGTTGCAGGCCGGTGCGGCCTTGTTGCTGGTTTTTGTTGCCTTGCAGCCGCGTCAGACGGGCAACTCGGATGGCGTCAGGATGATCGCCGTCGGCTATGGCGTTTATGCCATTGGTTTCGGGATTGCGGGCATAGGCAAAGTTGTCAAGCCCATCAGCGCGG
Source organism: Roseateles sp. (assembly GCA_044357665.1). Lineage (GTDB taxonomy): Bacteria > Pseudomonadota > Gammaproteobacteria > Burkholderiales > Burkholderiaceae_C > Paucibacter_A. Next base: position 13,797 of record JBIKPD010000005.1, read on the forward strand.
GCTATTTCGCCAGCGACTTGTTGTTGCCGATTTTCATGGTGGCAGTCATCGCTTCAGTGGTCTCGAACATGGGCTTTGTCTGGATGCTGGCCGGCCCCTTTGATCAAGACCGGGACCAGGCCTTGCGTTTTCAGGCGCTGCAAGAGGAAATGGATCGGCGCAGGCCGTGAGTTTTGCCGCGGCAGGCGGCAAAGCTTGCCGCTTGCCTTGCCGGCAGGCGGCAAATTGCGCCTTAAGCGGTGACAACAATTTCCGCGACGATTTGCCGGGAGCGGCAAAAAATCGTTCAAAACGATTAAAAAGCAGTTAAAACAGCTGGCACGGCAATTGCTAGTTAGTTGACACAACGTCAATGAGACTGCCGTGAAACTTGTACCTGAATTCGATCCGATGAGCTTCAATACAGCTGCCCTGCAGCTGCGGGGCTACCGTCAGCAAATTCTTGCTTCCAATCTGACGAATGCCGATACCCCGGGCTACCAGGCCCGCGACGTCGCCTTCGATGCAGCTTTGAAGGAGCAGATGCAAGGCGTGCAATACCAATCGAGGCTGGCCATGACCGGTAGCAACGGCCGCCACCTCGGTGTCGCCAACTCTGGCATGGATGGTCCGGCCCTGCTTTACCGCACGGCGATGCAGCCAAGCATTGACGGCAATACGGTCGATCCCGACGTAGAGCGTGCCAATTTCGCCGAGAACACATTGGGCTTCGAGGTTGCTGCGGCCTTGCTTGGCGCAACGGTTCGGTCGCGCCAGATGGCCTTGACAGGACAGCCATGAGCTTGATGAATTCTTTCATGATCGGTGCCAGCGGCACGGTCGCGCAGAGTCAGCGCCTGAACGCGGTGGCGTCGAATATCGCCAACGCCGAATCAACCACATCGTCCAGCGGCGAGGCTTACCGTGCCCGCCAGGTTGTGTTCCGTCCGACGCCGGGTTATGGCTCGGTCGGTGCGGGCGTCGAGGTGGCGGCAGTGGCCCAGAGCAGCGCGCCCTTGAAGAAACTTTTCAAGCCCGGGCATCCGAATGCCGATGCGCAGGGCTATGTCCAGTCTTCGAATGTGGATCCGGTGGAAGAGATGGTCAATATGGTGTCGGCTTCGCGGTCCTACCAGTTGAATATTGACCTGATGAGCAACTCGCGCCAGCTGATGCAGCGCGTAATCGATATGGTGAAATCCTGATGTCTACAACGCCTATTTCATTGCCTAACGGCATTACTGCCTACGATCCGAATGCGGCTGTCAATGCCGCCATCGCTGCGACCAGCAACAGTCTGGGTACGACAGCGCAGGCGACCCAGGACAACTTCATGAAGATGTTGATGGCGCAGATCAGGAATCAGGATCCGCTCAGCCCTCAGGATCCCGCCCAGATGACCAGCCAGCTGACGCAGCTGAACATGGCCAGCGGCATCGAGCGCTTGAACTCCAGCATCAGCTCGATGTTGACCCAGGCAACTTCGCAGTCGTTCTTGAACAACGCCAGCTTGATTGGCGACACGGTGCTGGCGCCCGGCAACTCGGTGTCGCTCGATGCGACCAGCTCGCCAACCTTTGGCATCCAGCTCGGCTCTGCTTCGACCCAGACGACAGTCAGCATCGTCGACAGCAATGGCCGCACCGTCGACGAGTTGAGCCTCGGTGCCCTGAGTCAGGGATTGCATACATTCAACTGGGATGGCAAAGGCTATGCCGGGAACCGACTCGCCAGCGGCGCTTACAAGCTGCTGATGAAAGCCAGTGATGGCGCCGGGGCTGCAGTGACATCGACGGCCTTGACTGCCGGTGTGGTGGGCGGCATTTCACGCCCCGCCACAGGCACCGTGCCGCAATTGCTGACCACCGATGGTCGCACGATCAATCTGGCCGATGTGGCCCAACTCACCAAACCTTGAGGATATTCCATGAGCGCATTTGACATTGCATCTGCTGGCCTGAAGGCGCAGCAGTCAGCCATTGAAGTGACCAGCAACAACGTTGCCAACTCATCCACCGTGGGCTACAAGGCCAGCGAATACAACTTTGTTGACCAATATTTCAAGGCCGTCCAGGCTGGCGGTTCCTCAGGCGTTGCGACCTTCGGCGCGCAGACCGTCAACAGCCAGGGAGCCATCGTTGCCGCAAGCTCGCCGCTCGATCTGGCGATCCAGGGCGACGGCATGTTCCGGCTGTCGAGCCTGCCTGGCGCGGGTACGGGCGATCAGTATTACAGCCGCAACGGTCAATTCTCGGTGGACAAGGACGGCTATGTTGTCAACGCCAACGGGCTCTATCTGACGGGCTACCAGGCCAATACGGCGTTGACGGGAGTGACTCCCACGGTTGGTGCAATGCAACTCCCGCCGGCAGTGCTGACGCCTGTGGCATCAACGGAGGCGACGCTGAAGGCCAATCTTGATATGCGTGCCGCGGCGCCGATGCAGGTGACGAACGGCGTCATTACCTCGTCGCCGAACGTCTTCAACGCCAATGATCCGAAGACCTACAACTCGAGCACGACGGTGTCGGTTTACGACAGCAATGGTTTGTCTCATGTGGTCAATCTATTCTTCAAGAAAATATCTAGCGTAGCTGCAACGGATCCGCGCAGCACGGCCACGCCGAAGGCGACGGCCACCGCAGCGCAGTACGAGGTCTATATGCAGGCCGATGGCGCTCAATTGACTCGCACGGTGGGTTCGAATGTGGGCATGGCGACATTGGGCGATCTGGCGACGGCAGCCCAGGCTGTAGCCCAGGAACTCCTCGACCTGTCGATCAACACCGCCGCGTCATCGGCTTCGGCGACCAGTGATTACGACCAGGCCGTCTTGCAGCTCAGTTCAGATCAAACCAGCCTGGGAACCCGGGTGACCACCCTGGCAGCGATATCCCTCACCAATTCTGCGGGTGATGCGATTGCAAGCACGACATCCACGGTTGTCACCAATGCTGTGGCGGTTGATGCTGCCAAGGCAGCTGTGGTGACTGCTGCTGCGGCCAAGGTGGCTGCTGACAGCGCAGTGACTGCGTCTCTTGCCACCTTTGCCAGCGCGACCTTGGCCGCGGCAAGTGACACTTATGTCGCGCTGCAAGCGGTTCAGACCACGGCCATCGAGACTCTGGCCACGGCAAAAACAACGCTTACTACCGCTCAGACCACCCTCGATGATTCGATTGCTGCAGGCCTGACAGGCACGGACAGCGATGACACCACGGCCAACGCGGCCCTGGTGGCCTATTCTGCGATGAAGGATTCGGTGGACGCTGATGTGACTGCATTGGCAACGGCATTAACGGCGAAAACTACTGCGGATGCGGTTGCGCTTGCGGCCCTGACGGCGAACAGCGTGGCGGTGGCGAAGACAAAAATCGGCACATTGCAGTTCATTGACGGTCAACTTACCGGCTCCCTTGCCAAAGCGACGGACGGTGGTCCTCTGGTTCCTGCCGTATATACCGTCAAACTGTCAGACAGCAAGGGTAGCAGTCTTTGCGATGTGGAGATCGATCTGTCGGCGATGACGGCATTCGGTTCGGCCTTCCTGGTGACAAACTCAGCCGCCAATGGCTATGCGGCTGGCAACCTGACGGCTGTCTCGGTCGATGAAATGGGCGTGATGACTGGTCAGTACACCAATGGCAAGACGATGACGGCAGGACAATTGGTGCTGGCGCAATTCAACAGCCAGACCAACCTGGGGCAGGCCAGTCAGAACGTTTTTTCAGAGACTTTTGCTTCTGGAACGCCGGTGCTTGGAACCGCGACCGCTGGTTCTTTCGGATCGATCAAGGCATCGTCGCTGGAAAACAGCAATATCGACATGGCTTCCGAACTGGTCGCGCTGATGGTTCAGCAGCGCAACTACCAGGCCAATTCGCAGAGCATCAAGGCTGCGGACACCTTGTTGACGACTGCCATCCAGATGGGCCGCTGATGCTTGATCGCATGGTCTTCACTGCGATGGCGGGCGCTCAAAATGCGGTCGACCAGTTGGCAGTGACAACAAACAACCTGTCCAACGCGACGACGCCAGGATTTCGCGAACAGCTGAATGCTTTTCGCGCAGTGCCGGTGGAGGGCGATGGTGCCAAGACGCGGATTTCGTCGGTGCAGTCGACCCCCGGGTTTTCCAGCGTGGGTGGCCGGCTTGAACAGACCGGCAATCCTTTCGATGTAGCGCTGGAAGGCGACGGCTGGTTCAGCGTCAAGCGCAAGGACGGATCGCTCGCCTACACCAGGCAAGGCAAACTGACAGTTGATTCGCGCGGTGTCTTGTCTACCGGTGGCGCTGCCTTGCAGGGTGATAACGGCAATCTGCTGATGCCTGCCGGAACCGTGCCCGAAATCGGCGGTGACGGTGTGGTCTATGCGCGCCGCGAAGGTGAAGCCAGCGGCACGCGTGTCGGGCGATTGCGTATTTCGCGTGCCGACCCCGGCGCGCTCGATCGCGGCCCCGACGGGTTTTATCAGGCCAATCGCCAACTGGCGGTGGCCGATGCCAAGTCAGTGCGGGTTCGCCAGGGCGCTTCCGAGTCGAGCAATGTCAGCGTGTCCGAGGCGATGGTCCAGATGATCTCGCAACAGCGGATGTTCGATTTGTCCATGCAATTCATCAAGGCCGCGGACCAGAACGCTCGCGGCGCCCAAACTTTGATCACCGGTCGCTAACAGCGGCCAAGGAAACCCAAGATGATTCGTTCCCTGTGGATTGCCAAAACCGGACTGGATGCCCAGCAGACCAATCTGGACGTGATTGCGAATAACCTGGCGAATGCTGCGACGACTGGTTACAAGCGTATCAAGCCGGTTTTTGAAGACCTGCTTTACCAGACCTTGCGTGCTGCGGGCGGCCCCACGGGCGGCCAGTCACAGTCACCGAGCGGCCTGCAGGTCGGCACCGGCGTTCGCGCTGGCTCAGCCGAACGCATGTTCTTGCAAGGTGCTTTGACCCAGACCGGCAATCAACTCGACCTGGCGATCAATGGCGCAGGTTTCTTCCAGGTCACGCTGCCCGACGGTTCTACCGCCTACACCAGAGACGGTAATTTTTCACGCGATGCGCAGGGGCAGATCGTCAACCAGGCCGGCTATGTGCTGGCGCCTGGCATCACGATTCCGGTCAATGCGACATCGATCACGATCAGCGAAACCGGCCAGGTTGCGGTTCAGATCGCCGGCCAGGTGGCGCCGAATCAGGTCGGTGAGTTGCAAATTGCGCGTTTCGTCAATCCCGGTGGCCTGGCTTCGCTTGGCGGCAACCTGTTGTCCGAGACCGCAGCGTCAGGCACACCCACCCCCGGTCTGCCAGGCACCGATGGCGCGGGTACCTTGAAGCAGTTGTATGTCGAAGCTTCGAACGTCAACGTGGCCGAAGAACTGGTGTCCTTGATCCAGGCCCAGCGGGCTTATGAAGTGAACACGCGCGCTGTCACTGCGTCTGACCAGATGCTGCAAAAACTCTCGCAGCTGTAATTTGAACAGGGTGATTGCCATGCATTTCCGTACGATCGCCTGCCTTGTCGCTGCCTTTGGCTGCGCCTTGTTGCAAGGCTGTTCAACCCCGATTTCAAGCGCTGACCGCACGGTCATCGAGGTGCCGGTGACGACTGCCAAACCGCGTCCGACATTGTCCTTGCCGGCCAGCCAGGGCAGTCTGTTTCCTTCGATTGGCGGATTGAGCACCGGGTATCGCCCATTGTTCGAGGATAGGCGGGCGCGCACCGTCGGCGACACCTTGACCGTGCTCCTGAATGAAAAAACCACCGCCAGCAAGAAGAGTTCGGCGGATGCGAGCAAGAAGGGCGGCTTGACCGACGGGATCACCGCCGGCAGCCAGGTGCCATTGTTCAAGAGCTTTACCGGATTGTCGCTGGCGGCGACCAGTGACAATAATTTTGCCGGCAAGGGCTCGAGCAGCGCCGCCAATGATTTTTCGGGCACGATCACGGTTACCGTGGTCGAGGTCTATGCGAACGGCAATTTGCTGGTCGCAGGTGAAAAGCGCCTGGCCGTCAGTGATGAGGAAGAGATCATCCGTTTCGCCGGAGTCGTCAACCCGACGGACCTGACTTCGAATACGGTGTCTTCGACCCTGGTGGCTGATGCCCGCATCGAATACCGTGGTCGCGGTGCTGCTGATGATGCGCAGTCGCCCGGCCTCATGACGCGTGCGATGTTGAAGTTCTGGCCTTTCTGATGGCTCCTATGCGCTTCCATGCCGCCTTGATCAAATCCCTGCTGGGTATCGCTTTGGCATTGCCAATGCTGACCGCGCCGGTGCTGGCCAGCGAGCGGCTCAAGGACATTTCATCGGTCGCCGGCATCCGCAACAACCAGTTGATCGGCTATGGCCTGGCTGTCGGTCTGGACGGCACCGGGGACCAGACGACCCAGACCCCGTTCACCAAGCAAAGCGTGGTCTCGATGCTGCAGGCTTTGGGTGTATCGGTGCCGGCCGGCCAGAATATCCAATTGAAGAACACCGCAGCCGTCATGGTGACCGCGACCTTGCCGGCTTTTTCGAGGCCGGGACAATCGATCGATGTGACCGTGTCCTCGCTGGGCAATGCCAAGAGCTTGCGTGGTGGCACTCTGCTGATGACGCCCTTGCGCGGCGCCGATGGTCAGGTCTACAGCATGGCGCAGGGCAATATCATCGTCAATGGCGCCGGCGCCGGTGGTGGCGGGGCCTCGGTGCAGATCAACCACCTGTCGGCCGGCCGCATCCCGATGGGCGCCACGGTTGAGCGCGGGGTGCCCGGTCAGCTCGAGCAGGAGGTGATCCAGATCGAGTTGGTCCGCAGTGATTTCACCTTGATGCAGAACACGCTGACAGCGATTGCCAAGCGCTTTGGACCGGGCACGGCGCTGCCGGTCGACGCGCGTTTCCTGCAAGTTCGACTGCCCGTCGACACCGGTGACCGGATGGCATTTATGGCGCAGTTGGAACAGGTCAATGTGGTGACCGAGTCTGAGCGGCCGCGCGTCATCATCAATTCGCGTTCGGGTTCGATTGTGATGAATCAACTGGTGACGATCGACCCCTGTGCGATCGTCCATGGTTCGCTGACCGTGCGCGTCAGCAAGGAGCCCCAGGTCAGTCAGCCGCAACCGTTCTCCCGCGGCGAGACGGCGGTCACGACCACCGATACCGCGGTGATCGAAGAACCGAAGGCCGCGATGATTGCGCTGCCGCGTGCGGCCTCACTTGACGATGTGGTTCGTGCGATGAATCTTCTCGGGGCCAATGTCTCCGACATGATCTCGATCCTGCAGGCGATGAAGGTCGCCGGCGCGCTCAAGGCCGAGATCGAGGTGATCTGATATGGACAATCCGGTCATCCAACCCTGGGCGATGAATCAGAAGATTCCTGTCAATGGGGCGAACAATGTCAAGAACGGTCCGGATGTTGCCAGCCAGTTCGAACAGGTCTTGCTGCGTCAATATCTGACGCAAATACGTTCTGCCGGTGCAAGCCTGAATCCGGAGACGGCTTCGCCTTCGACCGGTTATCTGCAAATGGCCGATGACCATCTGGCCAGCGTGATCGCAGCTTCGGGCGGACTGGGGCTTGGCAATTCGCTGCGCCGCTGGTTGAAAGCCACCGAGGCCTACCAGGTCAATCTCGATCCTGTGGTTCCTGCCAATCCGCGCTAAGCAAATCAATCGAAATCGCCGTAATAGAAGAATCGCTGAAAAGTATTCAAGACGACCCAAACCATGACAAGCTCAATCTGGAGTACCGCTTTTTCTGCGTTGCAAGGCGCACAGGCCGGCATTGCCATGACGTCACAGAACGTCGAAGGGCAGTCGACCGTCGGCTTTACCAAGCGCAATCTCGCGACCAGTATTGCAGCCTTCATCCCAAATGGCGGGACAACGCTCGGGTCGGGCGTCAGCATTGCCGGATTCACCCGCGACTGGAGCTTGATGCTGCAGCAGCAAAGGGTTCAGCAGGCCGGGATCACGACCTACCATGGGACGATTGCGACTGGCCTGGCCGGGCTCGATGCCCAAGTGGTCGACAGTTCGATCGGGCTCGACACGCCGGTCAATAATTTCTTCAGCAGCCTGGCCGCCTTGTCACGCAATCCCAGCGACGCAGCATCGCTGGACGCAGTCAAAGCCAGCGGTACGGTGTTGATGTCCGCAGCCCAGTATTTCCAGAACAGTTTGGCCACCGTGCAGAGCGACGCCCGTTCTGCCTTGCAGGCCAATGTGCAGGATCTGAACCTGATCGGTGACGAGCTCGCCCAGATCAACGTCAATATCGCCAACAGTCAGTCGCAGGCAGGCGGCGCCGTCGAGCCAGCAGTGCTCGATCGGCGCGATGCCTTGCTGATGCGCGCCGGTTCGCTGATTGGCGGCAATCTTGGTGTCAATGCAAGCGGACAGGCCTATATCTTTGTCGATGGGCAACCGTTGGTGAATGGCGAAAATTCAGGCCATTTGCAAGCCGTGCCCGAGGATGCATCGCCCAGCTCGCCGATCAAGTTTTCAATGCGCTTCGGCGAGCCCGGCTTGGCAGCTCCACCGGTACTTGCTGCCTTGCATACTGATGTGCTGCGAGGTGTGATCGGGGCGCAACTGAAGCTGGCTGCGGATCCATCGATTGTTTTGCAGCCCAACGGATCGGCCGACTCGAAGTTGACGTCCTTTCTTGATCTCTTTTCTGCTGCTGCCGGCGACTTGCCGTCCGGCGCGAACTCGCTGATGACGGCCTTGACCCAGTTGGCATCATTCAACAAGGGCGATGCGGCGACTTCGCTCACCCAGCTCGATGCGACTTTGCAAAGCCTTGCCTTGCAGTCCAACAGCGCAGACGAAGCGACGGGTGCAAGCGCATTGCAGACCAATTTGCTTGCGGGTTGGCGCGGCTTTATCTCCAATGTCGGTGCACAGGTCTCGGTGCACCTGTCGGGTCAGACTGCGTCAGCCGCGGTGGACAAGCAGTTGACTAATGAATTCCAGTCCCAATCGGGTGTCAATCTCGACGAAGAGGCTGCCAACCTGCTGAAGTATCAGCAGTCTTACACGGCAGCGAGCAAGATTTTGCAGGCGAATGCGGCAATGCTCGATGGATTGATGGCTGTGGTCGGACGTTAAAGAGAGTAAACTGATGAGAGTGTCTACATCGCAACTTTATCAAGTACCGGCTGATGCCATGTCGAGCAGCAGTGCAGCGGCTTCCCATGCCAATCGTCTTATTGCTTCGGGCAAGCGGATCGACGCTGCATCGCAGGATGCCGGCGCTGTGACGCGTGCTTCGCAGCAGCAACAGTTGAAAGCTCAGACGGTTGTGTTCACTGACAACCTGAATGCGCTCGACTCCCAATATTCTGAAATTGATCAAAGCACCGGCAACCTGAGCGAATCACTGTCCTACCTGGGGCAGTTGCTGATCCAGTCGCAGAACGGCTCCTACTCGACCAACGAGGTGAGTATCGTGGGCGACTCGATCGAGCAGGAGATGGCGTTGATCAAGATCGAGTTGGCGCGGACGGACAGTCAGGGTCGCCCGCTTTACTCGCTTGGCGTTGCAGATTCGGATCATCCTGCCTTGCAGGTTCTGCCTGGATTGATGATGGGGACGGAAATTCCCCTGTCTGCGGAGGATCAAAATGCCTTGACCGCGATTCTTACGGCCGACTGGTCGACCGATCTCGGTGCCACGACTTCGGCGCAGCGAGCTGACGCGATGGTCGAGGTGCAGCAGTTGTTCGAATCGGTCAATCGAGCCCGAGGTGCTGTCGGCGCCCGTTGGCAGCAGGTCCAGGTTTACCAGGATATCAATACCACGGCAGGATTGGCCGCGGTCGAGGCCAAGTCGGCTTTGATTGATACCGACGTCGCCAAGTCTGCAGCAGACCTGGCGACTTACCAAGCCCAGTTGCAGGCGGCTCGTTCGCTCTTCAGCCGGATTTCGTCCAACACCCTTTTCGATGTCCTTCGTTGACTTCGATTTTCAAGCGAGCTGAACTGATATGACGATCCCTCTTGGCTGGATCATAGGCATGGCATGTGCGTTGGGCGGCTATGCGCTGCACGGCGGACATCTCAGCGTGCTGTGGCAACCGACTGAAGTACTGACCATTGTGGGCGCTGCCATCGGCTATATGGTGGCCTCCAACAGCATGCGCATCCTGGCGATGACGATGAAGGCTTTGCCTACCGCCTTCAAGGGCACGGATGCAAGCAAACGGCTTTATCTCGACCTCTTGTGCCTGTTGTTTGAAATCCTCAACAAGATTCGCCGTGACGGTCTGATGTCGATGGAAGCCGACATCGAAGAGCCGCATTCCAGCGCCTTGTTCGAAAAATATCCTTCGCTCAACAAGAACCATCACCTGATCGAGTTTCTGACCGATTACATGCGCATGATGCTCGGTGGCGCCTTGAACGTGGTGCAGATCGAGAGCCTGATGGAGCAGGAACTGGAAGTCCATCATGAGTCGGCCCATGTGCCTGTGGGCGTGGTGCAGAAAGTTGCCGATGCCTTGCCTGCGTTCGGGATTGTGGCTGCGGTGATGGGCGTGGTGCATACCATGGGATCGATCGGTCTGCCCCCGGCTGAGCTGGGCAAGTTGATCGGTGCGGCGCTGGTCGGAACCTTCCTGGGAATTTTGCTGGCCTATTCATTCGTCGGCCCGGTGGCGACGGTGATGGAGCAGAACGCCGAATCCGAGGGCAAGGCTTTTCTCTGTGTGAAGTCGGTGCTGCTGGCGCATTTGAATGGTTTCACGCCACCTGCAGCGGTCGAATTCGGCCGCAAGATCCTCTACGCCGACATGCGTCCTAGCTTCAAGGAACTCGACGAAGAGACCAAGAATACCAAAGGCAAGTAGTGGCAACAGCTCCCGATAAGGCGCTGCCGCCGATCATTGTCAAGCGGGTCAAGAAGGCCAAACACGAAGCCCATGGCGGTGTCTGGAAGATTGCTTACGCCGACTTCGTGACGGCGATGATGGCCTTCTTTTTGCTGATGTGGGTGCTGGGTTCGACCACTTCAGGTGACCTTGCCGGTATTTCAGCTTACTTCCAGAATCCGCTGCGGATCGCTGTGGCGGGAGGCTCAGGCTCAGGGGACGCCACGCGCATCATCAAGGGTGGTGGCGACAATATTTTCAAGCAGGCTGGCCAGGAGGCGAAAGCAGACTCCAATACGCCGCAGGCAAAGATCAGCAACGAAGAAGAAGTTGACGAAAAGTTCAATAGGAAAGAGCAGCAAAAGCTTGAGGAACTGAAACAGGATTTGGCCAAGCAGATCTCCGAAAATCCGGAGCTTGACAAGGTCAAGAGCCAGATTTTCATGGACATCACCAGCGATGGGTTGCGCATCCAGATCGTCGACGAGAAGAATCGGCCGATGTTCGAATCGGGCAGCGCTGTGATGGCCCCCCAGACGCGGCAACTTCTGAACACGATTGGCAAAGTGTTGAGCGGCCTGCCGAATCGCTTGCGCATCGAGGGTCACACCGACTCACGCCGTTTTGGTGGCGGTATAGCCGGTTACGGTAACTGGGAATTGTCGAGTGATCGGGCCAACGCTGCGCGCCGCGCGATTGTCACGGGTGGCCTCGAAGAGGTTCGAGTCGCTCTCGTGGCCGGGTTCGCCGACAGCGTACAGCTCAATCCGGCCGACGCCACCGATCCATTGAATCGACGCATTTCCCTGATGGTGCTCAAGCCGGTACCCGGCGTCCGTCCGGTTCCTGCCAAGCAGGCTGGCGAGGGCGAAATGCCGGGATCTCCATCAGACAAACAGGTTCCAGCCGGTATGCCGCCGCCGCCCGTCAAAGCCAATCCGGATGAGCGTGCGTCCAAGGCCGGCAATGCCCCGGCTGCGCCGACCCAGGCTGCGCGTGAGGCTGCGGCAGTCGCACGGCCTTACAGCGCCGGCATGATGCAGCAAGCCGGGTCCGGCGGTAATGAAGAGAAGCCCTTGTCTCTTTTTCCCGTCCCGGCTGACGGAATGAAACGCCGTGAAGAGCCGCCCCCAGTGGCGCCGGTTCCAGCACCCGCGAATAACCGCGGTCAGGCATTCATATTGCCGGCGCGAAAATGATGTTCGGCAAAGCGCTGCCATCGATGCGGCGCCTTGTTGGCGCGGCATTGCTGTCTGTGCTGACGAGCGCTGCGATGGCGTCGGCTGATGGGCATGGCGCGCCGAAGGCGGGCGCCCATGGCGACAAGAAGGCCGGCAAGCATGCTGCCGTTGAAACCGAACTGGCCGTCTTGTTGCGGCGTTATTCGACCGCCAATTTGACGGCGCTGAAAGAAAAAGTTTGTCTGATCACGCCGAAGTGCGCGACCGACGAGGGCCGGCTGCTCGACGCGATGGAAAGCAGTCGCTTGATTCTGCGGAGAATGGCTGATATGGCCGAAGCAGGCGACGTTGAAGCAGCCTTTCATCGTGGCAGATTGTCATATGAGCTCGCTGACCGACAAAGCGAGCGTTCACAGGTCGACGCCACGGCTGAATACCCCGATATGGGCAAGGCGCTGCGCCGCCGCTGGGCCCAGGAGACATTCGACGGCCAGCATTTTCTGGCGATCGCTGCGGCCCAAGGTCACCCCCCCGGTTGCCTGATGCTGGCCGAGCGGATTGCAGCCAGAGTGCCACGCACCGAGCCCGAGTTGATCGCGCATTTGTTCCGCTGCGCCGTGACCGGATTCCTGGAAGATAAAGACCGTGCCAACGCGGTCGGCGCCTTCGCCAAGATGCGTAAAACCATCGGTCCGCGCGAACCTTTGTTGCTCGAGGCGCATTCCTTGATATTCCGTCAAACCCCACCCGAGCGACCGTGGCAAAGGGTGGAACCCGCTGAAGCGTTAGCAGAAAGAAAGAAGGTTGCGCCATGACACCCAAGACCATGCGCTATTTCATCTGGGCGAGCTTGTTGATGTTGGCCAGCATCATCCTGTTCAGCTATGTCCAGGAAAATGTTGGTTACGACAAGTTCCACGAAATCAGTTGTACGACCGACACGCCACGGACTTGTGAACCCAATGGCCGTACCGTGTTGCTGTTGCGCAAGATTGGTATCGAAGTGCCCAAGAAGCCGCGGGTCGACAATATGCGCGTCGAGGTCTATACGACGGAGAATCGACTCGAATCGAGGCTTGACTTGCCGATTTGCGTGATCACCGATGTCAATAATTTCACCTGCCGCGGCTTTTCAAGCGGTGGTTCGACGGGTGACATGCCGCCTTGGCATATGGTCAAGGGCAGGCTCTTCAGCAACAACGGCAATGGGCCAAGAACCAATTACCTGAACGGTTTCGAGTTCTGGACCAATAGGATCACTTTCGGCAACTTTGAGCATTGACCTATCAATATGAATGCAACTGCACTTAAAATCGGCAATCTGCTGAAAACGACGCTGAAGTGGCTCGCCTTGACCGTGATCCCGCTGTTCATTGTTTTCGTCATCGGCGAACAGATCGAATCAGCCCGGCTTGGCGCGGTGGCTGCCTGTGAGACTGCCAAAGACCAGCCCAACTGCATGCGCCAGCGTGGTTACCTGGCGGCTTCGCCGTTCTATCCCGACATTACCAGGCGGGTCATTGGTGGCTATGCCAAGTTGCTCGGTGGTGCACTCGGCGCGACTTATGCGCCGCCTCCGCCTCCGACGGAAGAAGACTCGAAGTGAACGCGCGCCGTGCGGTCTGGGTTTTGGCCCTGGCGCTGGGTCTGAGCGCCTGCTCGGATTACGACAAGGCGCGCAATGCCTATGAAGGCGGGGACTATCAGCTGGCCATTCAGCGTTTTGATGCGCTGGCCAGAATCGGTAATTCACAGGCTCAGTATGACCTGGCGCAGATGTACTTCCAGGGTATCGGGACGCCAAAAAATTCAGACCTTGGCTGGTATTGGCTGCTCTCGGCCGCCGGTACCGGCAATGTCGCGGCGATGGTCCAGCTCGGGGCCTTGTTCGAAAGCGGCGTGGGCGCGAACCGCGACTATGCAACAGCAGCGCAGTGGTATATGCGGGCGGCGCAGCGCGGCGACCCGATCGGGCGCTTCAATCTGGCGCTGATGTATTTGAAGGGCATCGGCGTGCCCAAGGACGATGTGGCTGCTCTGGCCTGGTTCCGCTTGTCGCTGAAGAGCGGCAGCGCCGCAGCGCGTGACCGTGCAGACGAGCTTGAGCGACAGTTGTCCAAGGAAGAAGTCAAACGTGCCAAGGAACTCGTCGACAGCCTGGATCAGCCGGTAGCCAAGTAAGTCATGGCTGCTGATGAGGGAAGTGGCGAACGCACTGAAGAACCCAGTGGCAAAAAGCTCGCCAAGGCGAGTGAGGAAGGGCGCTTCCCGCAGTCGCGTGATCTGAGCTTCCTGCTGCTGCTGGTCATTGGCGCCGTGGTGGTCTTGATGCTGGGCGGCAGCATCATGGCCGCGACAGCAAGGATGATGACCGAGGCCTTGCGCTTCAATGGCCAGGAGGATGCTTACGAGCATCTGGCGCGTTGGGCTGCCGGACCGTTGCAGGATTTCGCCCTCTGGCTGTTGGTCTTTATCGGTTCAGCTTTTGTCGGCGGGCTGTTTGGTCCGCTGGTCCTGAACAAGATGCAGTTCGTGTTCTCACTGCGCGGTTTTGATTTGAGCAAGCTCGACCCGATCGCCGGTTTCGGGCGCATGTTCACATTGCGCAATTTCTTCATGCTTGGCAAAGGTCTGGCGGTAACGCTGATCGTGCTGATTGCCGGCATCGGCTTTTTTCTCTACCAGCGCGACAGCCTGATGCTGTCGCCTTCAGCTTCGGTCACGGCCAGCGTGGCGCGATTGGTGACGGTGCTGGGCAATGGCTGGCTGCTGCTGGCGGCGGTCGTATTGCTGATCGCAGTCATTGATGCCACCTTCCAGTGGGTGTCCTTCCACAAGGACATGCGCATGACCAAACAGGAGCAAAAGGACGAATCAAAGGAGAGCGAAGGCTCGCCCGAGATCAAGGCCAGACTGCGTGCGATGCAGCGGGCTGCATCGCGCCGGCGGATGATGAGTGCGGTCGAGAAGGCCGACGTGGTCGTCGTCAATCCAACCCACTATGCGGTAGCCCTGCGCTATGACCGCGACCGTATGAATGCGCCAACGGTGATTGCCAAGGGCGTTGACGAGGTGGCCCTGCGCATCCGTGAACTCGCTGGTGTCCATGGCGTGCCGCTGGCTGAATCACCGCAACTGGCGCGCTGGTTGTCAGCCAATGTCGAGCTCGGCGCCAGCATCCCGCCGACCTTGTACGCCATCATTGCCCAATTGTTGGCCTGGGCCTATGACAGCCGGGATGGCGGCGTTTCAGCCTTCGCCAAGATGCCGGATTTTGATGCAGCCGTGGCTGAATTGTCCTGATTGAGGATCGCTGACAGCCTGGTTGGCTTGATTCGAAAGGCTGTCTTGCTGACCTGATTGCTGGCCCGGCGACGAAAAGCCGGCAGACGCCGAAGCGTCCACCGGCCTTGCATCAACTGGCCCGATCTGCTGCCGCGATGCGGTCCTGCTCGTGGGTCAGTTGCTGCCAGACCTGTCGCTCCAGTGCCGTCGATTCATCGGCTCTGGCGAGCAGTTCATCGAGTTTTTCTCGGTCGGCCAGTGCGGTCACTTGCTTCATCTGGCCAAGCAAGAGACGGAACTGCTCGAGGGCGATACGCGGCTTTTCCTGCAGCAGCTCATAGGGGATTCCACTGCGTTGCTTCTTGTCTGCAGCGTGTTGCCTGTGCGCGCGATCGAGAATCCGCTGGACTTCATCAGCTGACAGGTTCAGGCGTGCAGCTTCGCGATCGATGGTGGATTGCTCGTCTTCGGAGATCGTCCCGTCTTCGAGCATCTTGTACAGCTCTTCCTGCATTTTCTCGCGGTCGATGCGCAATTGGTCATTGAAGGCCGATGACAGCACCGCGGCAGGCACCGCGAAGATGCCGATGCCCAGCAAGGCGAGCACAACGGTGATGATGCGGCCGCCCGGTGTGACCGGCGAGATGTCGCCATAGCCAACGCTGGCCAGGGTGATCACCGACCAGTAGATCGACTGGGGAATATTCTCGAACTTGTCGGGTTGTGCGTCATGTTCGAACAGATAGCCCAGACTGGCAGCCAGCACGACCAAGAGCATCATGATGAAGGCGGAAGCTCCGATCACCGGGCCTTCGCGCTTCATCGCGTTCAGCAGGGTCTGTGTGGCGCCGGTATAGCGGGTCAGCTTCATCAGCCGCATCAGGCGGAAGACCCGCAGGAACCGCAAGTCGAACAAGTGATGCAGGAGGGCTTCAAGAAAGAAGGGCACGATGGCCAGGAAGTCGATGATCGTTGTCGGTGTCGTGGCATATCGGTAGCGCCCCGCCACCCAATGCTTGTAGCGGGGATTTTCCACGCAGGAGTAAAGCCGCATCAGGTATTCGGCACTAAAAATTGAAACTGCGATTGCGTCGAGAATGACGAATTCGAGCGCCAGCACGCGATAAACCGATTCCACCGATTCCATCACGACGGCGACGACCGAAATCAGCACCCAGATGACGATGAACATGTCAAAGAAGGAATGCAGCTTGCCGCCGAATTCGCTCGGTGCGACCAAGGCATAGACCTGCTGGCGGAAAGTCCTGCCACGGTTCAGTACGCGGAACTCCTGGATCGCAGGAATCAGCATGCGGAACAGCTTGAACAAACGCATCAGGCGCAGGATTCTGAGGATCCGCAGATCGGTTCCCTGGGCCATGAAGAATGCCGCATAGAAAGGCAGGATGGCTGCCAGGTCGATCAAGGCATAGAGGCTGAAGACATAGCGCAGGCGTGGAAACCGGGCGCCTGAAAACTCGCTGTCTTCCGGTGCCAGGTAGAGACGCAGCAGGTACTCGACCGAGAACACCGCCAGCGAGAACATGTCGAACCAGTGGAACCAGGTCTTGTAGCTTTCATAAATGACCGGCACCTGCTCGAACAGCATCGCCAGCATATTGGCGATGATCAGGATGGCAATATTGCGGTCGAACTTGGCCCGCAGATTGTCTTTGATGTCGGGATCCAGGATCCAGCAATAGATCAGACGGCGCAGCGGCAGATTGGGTGGCAGTGCTGCCAATGTAGTGGGAAACATCGCGTGCTCCAGGATGGATTTTGGGTCAGAACTTCACTTCGGCAACGCTCAGGGTCATGAAGCCCCGGCCGCATACCGAAAGCCGCAACATCACTTCGTCGTGCAGCGAGTCATCGTCAGTGATCGGCGCATAGGCGATCACCTGCGTTGTCCCGCTGATACCGGCCAGGCCCTTCTCGACAATGATGGCGCCCATCGTCGGCAGCGAACTGCGATCGCATTTGCCGGCGAACGCCAGTGAACTTGGGTCCAGCGGATTGGCGATGCCTGCCATGGCCTGACCCGGTGCACGCAAGGCTTCCAGGCAGTCGTGCCAGGTGTAGCCTGTGGCTTTCGATGCGCCAGCTTCCCCGGCATCGCCGGCAGTCTTGGCCTGACGCGGACCACGACTGCAGGCCACCGGGTCAAGCGCTTGGTCGCCGTCACGCAACTGCTGCCCGGCTTCGAGCCAGGATTGGAGCTTTGTTGCCGTTGTCCGCACGCCCTCGACCTTTTGGGTTTCGCTGTGGTCGTAGTAGCCGAGACCCCAGACCGTGCCGATCGTTACCAACAAAAACACCACAAAGGCGAAGTCATTGATTCGAAAGTAGCGCGGACGTTGCGTTTTTTGCTGATCAGTCATTGTCAGTCCTGGTTTAAATTGCGGGAGGAGAGCTTTGGAGCGCCGCTGCCATGCCGCTGGCTACCACGCGTTCACCGGGTTGCAGATCGGCCACGCCACGTTCAACTTTTTGCAGCCGTTGTTCCATGTTCGGAATCTGTGCCATCGGCCCGGCTGCATCGCTGAGGCCTTGCCGGATGCGCTGCTCGACATCGCCGCGCATCGTCTCGACGCGGCGCTGCATCGACCTCAGCTCAAGGAACAGAATGAACGACAGGGCCAGCAGGGCCAGCACGATGATCAGTAAAAATGTTTCCACGACGATGAAGTCCTTCAATGAATCTTGGCCACGCTTCCCGACGCAGATCGACAGGATCACAGGCATCGCTATTGCAAGCATGCGAAAATATCAGCAAGATTTCAGTGGTCCGAATGCTAAAACTAATATAATCGATTTACATTGTATACAGCAAATTCACCGCTAATGTACGTCCGGTATGCAGATTTGTACAGTCGCTGACAATCAACCGGGGTCGGGGCAATGGAATCGCCAGCCGGTCGGGCCTGGTCGGGCGCTGGCGATCGTCAGTTTTGATCCGGCGCTGGAGCGGCGAGAGCTGCTGTGGCACGACCCGGAGGCTGCGATGAACGGCATTGAAATGCCCATCGAATGGCAATTGCCGGTCTATTTGACCCCGATGTTTATAGGGCTTTGCTTGCCATGAAATCACTCTGGCTGGCCATGCTGCGCTGGCCCACGGTGGCCCTGATCGTCTGGGCCTGTGCCTGGGCCTTGCGGATTGGCTTGCTGCATGCCGGGGCTGGCAATGGCGTGGCCACAGGCGCAGCGGTCTGCGTAGGCTTGCTGGCGATTGCATTGGTGCAGGGGCGCTGGCGCAGGGCCATCATGGCGCTGGGGTTTCCGCTGTCCTGGCTGCTGGTCTTGCCGGGCAGCCAGTTGCCTTCATGGCTCTGGCTGTTGCTGTTGCTGGCCTTGTTCGTGGTTTATCCACTGCGGGCCTGGCGCGATGCGCCCTGGTTTCCGACACCACAGGATGGCTTGCAAGGTCTGGCGCAAGCTGCTCAGCTGCAAGCGCCACGCATACTCGATGCAGGCTGCGGCAGCGGCGCCGGGCTGATCGAACTCAGGGCTCAATATCCTGACGCTGAATTGGTCGGCATTGAATGGAGCGTCTGGCTCTGCCTGCTCTCCTGGTGGCGCTGCAGGCGCTGGGCCCGCATCAGCCGCGCTGACCTTTGGAAGACGTCCTGGGCGGATTACCAGATGGTCTATATCTTCCAGCGGCCCGAGACATTGGCGCCGGCCCTGGAAAAGGCGCGAGAAGAAATGCGCCCGGGCAGCTGGCTGGTCAGTCTCGAGTTTTCAGCCGCCGGGCTGGCGCCGACCAAGGTTCTGCAAGGTGCGGGCCGCAGACCGGTATGGATGTACCGAATGCCTGAGCCGCTCGGCTGGACGCGTCATAAACGCAACTGATCAGGTGCGCTGGCGTGCTTGCATCAGGCCGTCGATATAGCCGCCGAGGCGCTGGAACGACAAGGGTTTGCGGTAGCAGAGCGTGGCGTCATCAAGCCCGCCGCGGGCCTTGATCTCTTCGTCGGAAAGCCCGGTCACCACCAGGATCGCGGTCTCTGCAAGGTCAGATGAGCCGCGCAAGGTCTTGATCAAATGGAAGCCGTCAAAGGGCTCCATCGCCAGGTCGGTGATCACCAGATCGGGGCGGCGCTGTGCAATTGCCAGCAAGGCCGCGGCGCCATCGCCAGCGAAGTAGAGGTTCACGCCAGTGCCCCATTCCGACAGGGCCTTGGTATAGGCCTTGATCATGGTGGCATTGTCTTCAACCACCAGCACTTGCAGCCGGCCGTTGTTGTCGCCGGTCGGACTCGCCATGCCCGAGCGCTTCAGCGAGGTCACGCTATTGGCGGAAATCCGCCGATGCCCGCCCTGGGTTTTCCAGGCCCGCAAGGTGCCGGCCTCGACCATCTTCTGGATCGTGCTGACCGACACGCCCAGCAAGGCTGCGGCCTCTTTGGTGCCGATATAAGGCTCTGCAGCGGAAATGATTGATTCCGCGCGTGACTTGGGTCTTGCCATCAGTTGCTACTCCTCAGTCTGGATTGCTGACCGATCAGCCCATACGAGCCGCCGGCGGTTTAACGTGTAATACGTTGAATTTGTTAGGTTTTAATATACAGGCAGAAACAGCGTTTGAATTGCCAAGTATCAAATAACCTGCCACGCAAGCGGCACTTCATCACGGTTTTCGCTGCTGGTTTTGAAAATCAAGGGTTTCCGCAACAATCGGTTCTTCAGATTGGCGCTGTCAGTTCAGGCTTGGGCTTCGACTGCGCTGGCGATCAGCGCATCGCTCTCGTCGCGGCTCAGTCGTCGCGTGATGCGGCTGCGGCGCCTGGCTTGCGGGGTTTTTTCCGGTCTCGACAATTCCAGCAAGTCTTCCAGATCCTCCTCGGTGATTTGCTGCAGGTAAAGGAAGAAACGCCGGTCCGCGCTGTGCAGCATCTTGCTGTCGAGCGCAAACAAGGCCGGCATGATCATCGCCCGCCGCTGCGCCTCGAGCAGTTGCGCATAGATCCGACTCAATCGGGTCAAATCGACGTCGAGTGGCGCAGGTTGCAAACTGCTCAGCAATTCACGACTGCAGGCATCGAGGCTGACTGTGTCGCTGCCTGCTTGCGCTGCTGCATGCAGTTGCCGCATGACGGAGCCTGCCAGATCGATCTGCAAGGACTCGATCGCAGCCTGCCGATGCTCCAGCAACTCGGTGCGGCCCGCCGCATCGATTCGCACCGAGCGGCCGTCGGAGAAGGGCTGGCCGGTCAGCGGGTTGATGTTGCTGCTCGAGGCCTGGTCGGCCGCTGGCAAGCTCTCCACATCGAAATCCGGGTTCGAACTCAGCACCGCCTTGACCGTCAAACCCTGATAGCTGATGTAAGCGTCTCGCTGCGCCAGCAATCCCTGCATTCGCGTCACCATGCCGCGCCCGAAGCGCGCCAGCACCAGTTGCTGCATCGTCGCGCTGTCATCGCTGCGGCCATGCCACGGTGCGGCGATCAAGGCGCGGAACAAGGACACATCACCCCCTGACAGCGCCAGCGCTTGGTCGAGGCGTCCTTTGCGGACCGCCGCATCGCCTTTTACCTGAGGCGATTTTGCAAACAGTGCGCTAAGTTCCAGGTTCGACCAGAGCGGCACCTGGATCTCCTGGATCCGCCCGGCCAAGGCCGGTTCCTTTTCTTCGAGATAGTCGGCGTCGGCCCATTCACCGACGATGACGAAGCGGACCCTTGACCGCTCGGAGAAGCAGACCAGGTCGAACAGCAGGTCCTGCTGCGTTTCAACATCGAGCAACTGGAAATTATTCAGCACCAGGTAAATCGGGCGGCCCAGGCGGGCGATCAGGTGGGCGACCTCGGACGGATTTTTCAAGTCGATGCTGACCGATTCCATCACCTGTTCGGCTTCGCCCTCGGCGCCGATGTCGACGCCGGTACCGAGCAAGCTCATCTTGATGGTGGCGCTGCCCTTGCCGCGTCGCTTCGACGAGACCAGCACCGAATAGCCCAGACTTGCCAGAACGAAACGGTAGATCTGCGTCCGATTGAGCTGCGGCCGGCAATCGACATAGATTGACCCCGACTCTTGCAGGCAGAGGTTGAGCAGCGTGGTCTTGCCTTGCCTTGGCGGCCCGTAGAGCATCAGGTTGGCGCCCGACGCGAGCCCGGCTTTGATCTGCTCTTCGATCGCCGGGCGCGCGCTGTAAAGGGGGTCTTGCGGCAATGCTGCTGCCGTCGATGTCGAAGGGCGCGGCGGCTTTGCCTGAGCGCTTTTCCATGGGGTCCAGAGTTGCATCAACGTCTCCTGAAGGCTTGAAAGATTCAAGCTGTGGGAGAAACTAAGGCGCCAGAGCATCAAGGGCAATCCCCCATGCCGCGGTCAGGGCGCGCACTCAAGGCTGAGCGGCAATTTGCGACCGCGCGCCCGTTGTAGCTGCGCCGCAGTAAACTCCACGCCGGCAGCATGGCAAGACCGCTGCCAAGAATATTGTTGTAAATTCCACCAATGCCTGCTGCTGCTGCCGGAGCCGCTTCGGGCCATCCCAAATCCGGACATTGAAAGCAAACACATGAACAGCCGCCGTCAATTCATCATCACCCTTGTTCCCGCTGCCCTGGCATTGGGTGCGGCACCCGCAGTCCTGGCTCAAACCGCCAAAGTTGACGAAAACGATCCAGTCGCCAAGAGCCTGGGTTACAAGCACGATGCCAGCAAGGTCGACGCGGCCAAATATCCGAGCTTTGCCAAGGGCAAGATCTGCAACAACTGCCAGTTGTATCAGGGTAAAGCTGCCGATGCTTGGGCCGCTTGCCCGATCCTGGCGGGCAAACAGGTCAATGGCAATGGCTGGTGCAGCGCCTGGGCCAAGAAGGCGGGCTGATCGAATTCAATCCCGGATCCACCCGGGATGATTGAACTCCGCCGGACTCGTGCCGGCGGCAATCTCCACGACAAGGAATGCCCACCATGGCCAGCCAGCCCGCAAATTTTTCCGCTGCACGGATCGACGTCAAGGCGATCGCTTCAGACAGCGGCGTTGCCGTTGAAGCCTATGACACTTATGACAGTGACGAGGAAACCTTGGCTGCTGCGCATCGCTTTGCGGCAGGCATCTTGAATCGCCTGGCGGTCATTTGCGAAGCCCAGACTGGTGCCAAGACGATCGATGCGGCAACATTGCGAAAAATGGCTGCATCGATGCTGCATAGTTAGCTTCGGCGTAAGTTGCCGGTTAAGTTCCGGCCTTACCATGCGGACTGCTTACTAACGGGAGTCGCGCGACATGTCTGTCAAGAGCCAGTACCAATCCAAGCTTGTTTCCGCTGCAGATGCGATCGATCAGATCAAGGACGGCGACTTCATCATCATCCCCACGGGAGTCGGCGAGCCGCCCGCGCTGCTGACCGCGCTGTCCGAGCAACGCCGGCGCTTTCGTGACGTGAAGTTGGGGCAGATTCTTGCGGTGCGCAAATACGGTTATTTCGACCCCGAGACGGCCGACCATGTTCGCCATGTCGCATTCTTCTATGGCGCTGCCTCGCGCGCCGGAGGGCAGGCCGGCTGGGTTGATTTCATTCCCAGCTATTTCTCCGAAATGCCAAGCCAGATCGAGCGTGGGCAGATCCCGGCCGATGTCGTGCTGTCGATGGCTTCGCCGATGGATCAGCATGGCTATTTTTCACTCAGCCTCGGTGCCGACTACACGATGGCCGCATTGGCCCGGGCGCGCGCCGTGGTGCT
>JBIKPD010000079.1:0-12847 GCA_044357665.1 Roseateles sp.
CTCGCTGACTGCAGCGCCTGGTAGAGCGCCGCGTTGTCCTGCACCCGCAAATCGCGGCGCAACCAGACCAGAACTTTGTCAAACATTGCTTGTTTCATGCCCGGAGTTTCGCTGACGAATAAACTATGCCTATGGCACAAGAGCGAATCGACCTTAGCAACCAGTTTCTGATCGCCATGCCCGGCATGGCCGACGAGGCTTTTTCCGGCACTGTGGTCTATCTGTGCGAGCACAACGAACAGGGCGCGTTGGGCCTGGTGATCAACAAGCCGATTGCGCTGACGCTGGGTAATCTGTTCGAGAAAGTCGAGCTGAGCCTGCCGCATGAAGAGCTGGCAGCCTTGTCGGTCTTTTTCGGCGGTCCGGTGCAGACCGAGCGCGGCTTCGTTCTGCATGAGCCGCTGGACGCCAAGGCGGGCCAGTTCAACGCCACCCTGGTCGTGCCCGGTGGTCTGTCGATGACGACCAGCCGCGATGTGCTCGAAGCGCTGGCCAATGGCGCCGGGCCGAAGCGTGTGCTGGTGACGCTGGGCTACTGCGGTTGGGCGGCGGGTCAGCTCGAAGAGGAAATCGGTCGCAATGGCTGGCTGACCGTCGAGGCCTCGCCAGGCATCATCTTCGACACGCCGGTCGAGCAGCGCTATGAGGGGGCTTTGCGCCTACTCGGAGTCGACCCGCGCATGCTCAGCCAGCAGGCGGGGCATTGCTGAGCATGACCGGCGAGGCCCCGCAATCGCTGCTGGCTTTCGACTTCGGCACGCGGCGGATCGGCGTTGCGACTGGGAACCGTTTTTCGCAAAGCGCCGAGCCGCTGAAATCGATCGCGGTCGAGGGCGAAGCCCGGTTCCTCGCGATCGAACGACTGATCAAGGAATGGCAGCCGGATGCGCTGGTGGTCGGGCTGCCGGTTCATCCCGACGGCGCCGAGCATGCAATGACCTTGCGCGCGCGCCGCTTCGGGCGGCAGTTGCAAGGGCGATTCCGCCTGAGCGTTTATGAGGTGGACGAGCGCTACACCAGCGTCGAGGCCGAGAGCCGCGGCGCCCGCGATGTCGATTCGACTGCCGCCGCTTTGATTCTTGAACAATATTTCCGGGAGCATCAATGAGCGATATTTTTCTCGATGCCGAGGCGCTCTATGTCGAGTTGCTGCGCGGTGTCAAAAAACTGCTGCAGCCCGACACTGTGCTGGTCGGCATCTGGTCGGGCGGCGCCTGGCTGGCCGAACGCCTGCAACGCGACCTCGGACTGCCGGGCCAGCCCGGCGTGATCTCCAGCGCCATGCACCGCGATGATTTCAGCAGCCGCGGCATGTCTGCCGGAGCCGATCACACCAAGCTGCCGTTTGACGTCAGCGGCCTGCCGATCCTGTTGATCGACGATGTCCTGTTCACCGGACGCACGACGCGGGCAGTGATCAACGAGCTGTTTGATTTCGGCCGCCCGGCCAGCGTGACCCTGGTGGTGCTGGTCGACCGCGGCGGGCGCGAGTTGCCGATCGAACCGGCGTTTTCAGCCGCTCGTATCAGCCTCGGGGCAGGGCAGAATCTGCGCTTGACCAAGGACGACGCGGGCCGTTTCAGTTTTGATTTGAAGGGAGGCTGAGCCATGCTGTCCAGACGCAACCCGCAGTTGAACAAGCATGGTGAGTTGATCCACCTGCTGTCGATCGAAGGCCTGCCGCAGGCGGTCATCCACCAGATTCTCGACACCGCCGGAACGTTTCTGTCGGTCAATGACCGCGAAGTCAAGAAAGTGCCGCTGCTGCGCGGCAAGAGTGTTTTCAATCTGTTCTTCGAGAACAGCACCCGCACCCGTACCACCTTCGAAATCGCCGCCAAGCGTTTGTCGGCCGATGTCCTGAACCTCGACATCGCGCGCAGTTCGACCGCCAAGGGCGAGACCCTGCTCGACACGGTGGCCAACCTGTCGGCGATGCATGCCGATATGTTCGTCGTGCGCCATGGCGAGAGCGGCGCGCCCTATCTGATCGCCGAACATTGCGCCCCGCATGTGCATGTGGTCAACGCCGGGGACGGGCGCCATGCGCATCCGACCCAGGGCCTGCTCGATATGTACACGATCAGGCATTACAAGAAGGATTTCCGCAACCTGACCGTCGCGATCGTTGGCGACATCGTGCATTCGCGCGTGGCGCGCAGCGACATCCATGCCCTGAATATCCTCGGCGTGGCCGAGATCCGTGCGGTCGGACCGAAGACGCTGGTGCCGGGCGATCTGCGCGAGATGGGCGTGCGCGTCTGTCACGATATGGCCGAAGGTGTGCGCGGTGCCGATGTCATCATCATGCTGCGCCTGCAGAACGAGCGGATGAGCGGCGGCATGCTGCCAAGTGCCGGCGAGTTTTTCAAGAACTTCGGCCTGACACCTGAGAAGCTGGCCCTGGCCAAGCCCGATGCGATCGTCATGCACCCGGGGCCGATCAACCGCGGGGTCGAGATTTCATCCAGCGTGGCTGATGGCAAGCAGAGCGTGATCCTGCCGCAAGTGACTTTCGGCATTGCGGTGCGGATGGCGGTGATGTCGATTCTGGCGGGGAATGAAGCATGAAAATTCTGATCAAGGGCGGCCGTTTGATCGATCCGGCCTCGGGCCTCGACCGGATCGGCGACCTCGGTGTGGCAGCGGGGCGCATCGTTGCCTTGGGCGCTGTGTCGGCTGATTTTCAGCCCGACCGCGTGATCGATGCGGGTGGGTTGATCGTCGCTCCTGGCTTGGTCGACCTGGCGGCCAGGCTGCGTGAGCCCGGCCATGAGCATGAAGGCATGCTGGAAAGCGAATTGAAAGCAGCGGCTGCCGGCGGCGTGACCAGCTTGGTCTGCCCGCCCGATACCGACCCGGTGCTCGATGAACCTGGTCTGGTCGAAATGCTGAAGTTTCGCGCCCGCAAACTGAGCCGCTGCCGGCTGTTTCCTCTGGGCGCCTTGACACGCAGTCTGGAAGGCGAGGTGCTGACCGAAATGGCTGCTTTGACCGAGGCGGGTTGTGTCGGCTTCTCGCAAGCAGACAGGCCATTGCGCGACACCCTGGTGCTGGCGCGCTCGCTGCTGTACGCGGCAACCTATGACTACAGCGTCTGGCTGCGGCCGCAGGATGCCTACCTCAGCGGCGGGGTGGCGGCCAGCGGTGCGGTGGCGACAAGGCTGGGTCTGTCGGGTGTGCCGGTGACGGCCGAGACGGTGGCGCTGCATACGATCTTCGAGCTGATGCGTTCGACCGGCGCGCGGGTTCACTTATGCCGGATCTCCAGCGCTGCCGGGGTCGAATTGGTGCGCACGGCCAAGCGCGAAGGCCTGGCGGTGACCGCCGATGTGTCGATCAATTCGCTGCATCTGACCGATGTCGACATCGGTTATTTCAATTCGGCGATGCGCTTGAATCCGCCGCTGCGCCAGGGCCGGGATCGTGCCGCCTTGCGCGCAGGTCTGGTCGACGGCACGCTCGACGCCCTGGTCAGCGACCATATGCCGGTGACGGCCGACGAGAAGAACATGCCTTTTGCCGAAGCCACACCGGGTGCCACCGGGCTTGAGCTCTTGCTCAGTCTGGCCTTGCGCTGGGCGGCTGACGAAGGCCAACCGCTGGCGCGGGCGCTGGAGGTGGTGACCGCGGCACCAGTGCGGGTGCTCGGCAATGCGCTCGGTTCCCTGGCCGCCAGCGCCGGCCGACTGGTCGACGGCGGCGTGGCCGACATCTGCATTTTTGATCCATTGGCGCATTGGCAAGTCATGCCTGAACGCTTGAGCAGCCAGGGCAAGCACACGCCCTTTGCGTTCAAGACCAGCGGCTTCGAGTTGCCGGCGCGAGTTCGCTACACCTTGGTGGCAGGCCATATCGCTTTTGACGCTGCCTGAGTTGCGTAGCCTCGTCGCTGTCTGGCGCTTGCTGCGCTTTGCCCTGCATGCGCTGCAGGGTCTGCTGCTGATCAAGTTGCGCTTCGGATCGCTGCGACTGGCCGAGCGTCAGGCGCATATCCAGCGCTGGTCAGCCAAGTTGCTGCAGATTCTCGGCGTGCAGTTGGCCACGCAGGGCCATGGCCGGCCCGGCGCCAAGCTGGTGGTGACCAACCATGTGTCCTGGCTCGACATCGCCGCCCTGCATGCGCTGCTGCCCGAAGCGCGTTTCGTTTCCAAGGCCGATGTGCGGCATTGGCCCGTCATCGGATCGATGGTCGAGGGGGTGGGCACTTTGTTCATCGAGCGCAGCAGCAAGCGCGATGCATTACGCGTCGTTCACCAGATGGCCGAGGCCTTGAAACTGGGTGACACGGTGGCGGTTTTCCCCGAAGGAACGACCGGCTCCGGGCCCGAGCTGCTGCCCTTTCACGCCAATTTGCTGCAGGCAGCAATCGCCACTGAAACGCCTTTGCAGCCGGTGGTCTTGCGCTGGTCCGAGCCGGGTCAGCGCTTCAGCCTTGCCGCGCAGTTCATCGGCGAGACCAGCCTGGTGCAAAGCCTGTGGGCCATCGCCTCAGCGCGCGGCCTGAGCGTGCAGCTGAAGGTGCTGCCGGCGCTGGCAACGGCGCATGCCGACCGCCGTGCGCTGGCCGCGCATCTGCGCGACACCATTGCACAGGCTTTGGCCGAGCTCGACTGATCAGGCTTTGCCCTGGTTGGCGACGGCCGCGGCTGCTTTGGCCGCAGCTTCGGGGTCGCCGAGGTAATAGCTCTTGATCGGATTCAAGTCAGCATCGAGCTCATAGACCAGCGGAATGCCGTTGGGGATGTTGACACCGACGATTTCGTTGTCGCCAATGCCGTCGAGGTATTTGACCAGCGCGCGGATGCTGTTGCCATGGGCCGAGATGACGATGCGCTGGCCGGACTTGATCGCCGGCGCGATGGTTTCATCCCAGAAAGGCAGCACCCGAGCAACCGTGTCCTTCAGGCATTCGGTCAGCGGCACCAGCTCAGCATCGAGCTTGGCATAACGCGGATCGCTGCGCTCGCTGCGCGGATCGCTGGGGTCCAGGGCCGGTGGTGGAATGTCGTAGCTGCGGCGCCAGATCAGCACCTGCGAGTCGCCGAACTTCTTCGCCGTATCGGCCTTGTTCAGCCCCTGCAGTGCGCCGTAATGGCGCTCGTTGAGGCGCCAGCTGTTGACCACCGGCAGCCAGGTCCGGTCCATCTGATCGAGGCAATGCCAGAGGGTCCAGACTGCGCGTTTGAGCACCGAGGTGTAAGCGATGTCGAAGTCCAGCCCGGCCTCCTTGAGCAGGATGCCGGCTTTTTTGGCTTGTTCGACGCCGGTGGCGGTCAGGTCGACATCGGTCCAGCCGGTGAAGCGGTTTTCGAGATTCCAGGTGGATTCGCCATGGCGAATCAGAACGAGCTTGTACATTGACGGGTCTGAGGCCGCCCGATTCGGGCAAGCCAATTCTATCGGGCTGCACCCCTTGATGACCGCCCTCCAGCAGCCTGACGCAGGTTCTTTCTATAATCGCCTTCTTTTTCCTTCCGGATATAGCCCCTTGAACTTTTTGCTCGAAAACTGGATTCTGTTGCTGGCTGCTTCGGTGTCGGGCGGCTTGTTGCTGCGTCCGATGCTGCTGCGCGGCAGTCAAGGCGCTGCGTTGCCGACCGCCGAGGTGGTGCGGATGATGAATCGCGAAAAGGCGGTGCTGATCGATGTCTGCGAGGCAGAGGAGTTTGCTGCAGCTCATGTGGCTGGCTCGCGCAATGTGCCGCTGGCCGCGCTGGAGGGCCACAAGTCCTTGCCGTCGAACAAGACCCTGCCGCTGATCGCCATCTGCAAAAGCGGCGCCCGTGCATCGCGCGCGGCTGCCAGCTTGCGCAAGCTTGGCTATGAAAACGCCCATTCCCTGGATGGCGGCTTGAATGCCTGGCGCGAAGCCGGTCTGCCGGTCGAAAAATCGGCCTGATCCGCCCGAATCAATTTCTGCCAGAGGAGCCCCGATGCGCGCCGTGAAGATGTACACCACCCAGGTCTGCCCCTACTGCTTGCGGGCCAAGGCCCTGCTGAAGCAGCGCGGTGTCGAACAGATTGAAGAAGTCCGCATCGACCTCGATGCGCAGGCACGCGAGCAGATGATGCAGCTGACCGGACGCCGTACCGTGCCGCAGATTTTCATCGGCGACACCCATGTCGGGGGCTGCGATGAGTTGATGGCGCTCGACCAGCGTGGCGGCCTGCAGGCAATGTTGCAAAACGCCTGATTTACCAGCCCGGCGCGAAGCCCGGCGTAAAGCCTGGGTCATAATCGCAGCCGCTGCCCTTGGCATTGAGCTGACGGGCCCCATTATTTTGAGAGACATCATGGCAGACGATACCGAAAACCCAGTGTTCCAGATCCAGCGGATGTATTTGAAGGATTTGTCACTGGAGCAACCCAATGCGCCACAAATCCTGCTGGAGCAGACCCAGCCCGAAGTTGACATCAACCTCGCGCTGTCGGCTGAACCGGTGGCCGAAGGTGTGTTCGAGGTCTGTGTGACAGCCACCGTCACCACCAAGGTCGGCGACAAGACCCTGTTCCTGATCGAGGCCAAGCAAGCTGGCATCTTCGAGATCCGCCATGTGCCGCAAGAGCAGCTCGAAGGCATTCTGGGCATCGTCTGCCCGCAGATGATTTATCCCTATCTGCGCGCGATCGTTTCGGATGTCTGCACCCGTGCCGGCTTCCCTCCGGTGCTGCTGTCGGAAGTCAACTTCCAGGCCATGTTCGAAGCGCAGCAAGCGCAACGCGACGCCGCTGCAGCGGGCACGATGAACTGAGTTTGTCGCGCTTTGCAGCAGCATCATGCCTCTGCCCAGCAGGGGCATTTTTTTGATCAGGACTTCCAAAAATCCGCCTGCGGGCTGTCCGGTAACTGGAGGGCGATATGAAAATCAGCATTCTCGGCGCCGGTGCCTGGGGTACGGCGCTGGCCGTGCAGGCCGCTGCAAGGCATCAGGTGGTGCTCTGGGCGCGCGACCCGTTGGCCGTCAGCGCCATGCAGTCGCAGCGTTGCAATGCCCGCTATCTGCCCGATACGCTGCTGCCGCAGGCCTTGTCGGTCGAGGCTGACCTGGCTGGCGCAATTGCCCACGCTGCAGACGGGCTGATCGTCGTGGCCACGCCGATGGCGGCGCTGCGACCGATGCTGGCGGCTTTGCCTGCAGGTGCGCAGGTGCTGTGGCTGTGCAAGGGTTTTGAGGCCGGCAGCGGGATGCTCGGGCATGAAATTGCGCGCGAGGTCCAGCCGCTGCTGCGCGGCGGGATTCTGTCCGGGCCCAGTTTTGCGCAGGAAGTCGCTGCCGGTCAGCCAACAGCGCTGGTCGCCGCCAGCGACGACGAAGCGCTGACCTTGGCTGCAGTGGCTGCTTTCCACAGCGACAGGCTGCGCATCTATACCTCGGCCGACCCGGTTGGCGTCGAGGTTGGCGGCGCGGTCAAGAACGTGTTGGCGATTGCCGTCGGCATCGCTGACGGGCTGCGACTGAAGGCTGAGGGCCTTGGCGACAGCGCCAATGCGCCGGGCCTGAATGCGCGTGCTGCTTTGATCACCCGTGGCCTGGCCGAAATGCTCAGGCTGGGCCTGGCGCTGGGCGCGCGCAGCGAAACCTTTATGGGACTTTCCGGCATCGGTGATCTGGTGCTGACCGCCACCGGTGACCTGTCACGCAATCGCCGCGTCGGGCTGGCATTGGCCCAGGGGCAGGCGCTGGCCGACATCCTGCATGATCTCGGCCATGTCGCCGAAGGCGTCTACAGCGCAGCGACGGTGCTGGCGCGGGCGCGCCAGAAGGGGATCGAAATGCCGATTACCGAGGCGGTGGTCGCGGTGCTCGACGGTCGCTTGAGCCCGGCCGGCGCGGTCGATCTGCTGATGGGGCGCGAGTCCAGAGCCGAATGCTGAGGCGGCAGCTGATGCTCGCCGCTGCAGCGATGGCGGCATGGCCCGCCCGCGCGCAGGGCTGGCCGGAGCGGCCGATCCGCCTGCTTGTGCCTTTTCCTGCCGGCAGTTCACCCGATCTGATCGCGCGGCTGTTGGCAGTGCCGCTCGGTGCTGCGCTCGGTCAGAACTTCATCGTCGACAACCGGCCCGGTGCAGCGGGTGAGATCGGCACCGGGGCGGTCGCTCATGCGCAGGCTGACGGTTACACCTTGCTGCTGACGATCCAGGGGCCGCTGGTGACCGCGCCGCTGTTGAACCGGCGTCTGCCCTATGACCCGGCCAAGGATTTGCAGCCGATCGGCCTGGTGGCGACTTCGCCGAATTTGCTGGTGATTGATCCGAAACTGGGCGTTGCCAGCCTGGCCGATTTCTTGCAGCTGGTGAGGTCAAAGCCGGGCCAATTGAACTACGGCAGCGTCGGCAATGGCAGCGCAGCCCATCTGGTGATGGAGGCCTTCATGGCCCGTGCCGGCATCGCGCTGACTCATGTGCCTTACCCCGGCTTTGCGCAAGTCGTCAATGCCATGCTGGCCGGCCAGGTGCAAGCCGGTTTCATGGTGCCGGGCGCTGCAATCGGGCAGGTCAGGGCAGGCAAGTTGCTGGCACTTGGCGTCACCAGTCTCGAGCGTGTCGCTGCCTTGCCTGATCTGGCCACGATGGCCGAGCTGGGATTTGCCGGTTTCGAGGCAACTTCATGGCAAGCCTTGTTGGCGCCAGCCAGGACACCTGCAGTGATCGTCGACCGACTGGCGCGCGAGTTGCAGACCATCCTGCGCAGCGAGGCAATGCGCGACCGGCTGCAGCCCCTGTATTTCACTGCCGCCAGCAGTTCACCCGAAGGTCTGGCCCGGCTGATGGCGGCCGAGCGGCAGCGCTGGGCCGGCGTGATCAAGGCCGCAGGCGTCGAGCCCGAATAGTTTTACTCGGTGCGGGTCAGACGCTGTCGGCGTAGCCGTTTTGCCGCCAGGCTTCGAATACCGCTACCGCCACGCTGTTGCTGAGGTTGAGACTGCGCTGGCCGCTGCGCATCGGCAGCCGCAGGCGCTGTTCTTGCGCAAACTGCTCGCGCAGCAAGGGCGGCAGGCCGGCCGTTTCATTGCCGAACACCAGGAAATCACCGGCCTGCCAAGCGACTTCGGCGAACGAGCGGCTGCCCTTGGTCGTGAAGGCGAAGAGCCGCGCGGGGTCGGGTTTGGCTGATTCAAGAAAAGCGCCCCAATCACGGTGCCGGATGACCGCGGTGTACTCGTGATAGTCGAGTCCGGCGCGCTGCAGCAGGCGGTCTTCCATCAGGAACCCGAGTGGCTCGATCAGGTGCAGCGAGCAGCCGGTGTTGGCAGCCAGACGGATGATGTTGCCGGTGTTCGGCGGAATTTCCGGGTGCACCAGGACGATGTGGAACATGGGGGATCTTTTCTCAATCTTTGGGTCCGGGTGTTCTGGCGATGACCCAGGCCTGTACCCTGGTCGCACCGGCCCGGCGCAGCACGCGCGCCAGTTCGAACAAGGTGGCGCCGCTGGTCATTACATCATCAACGATGGCCACATGGCTGCCGCGCAATTCGCGCTGGCGCGCCGGCTCGACCGCGAAGGCCTGGTGCATATTGGCGGCCCGCTCATGCAGGGCGAGCTGGGCCTGCTGGCGGGTACTACGCACGCGCAGCAGCAGGTCCGGGTCGCAGCGCAACTGGTGGCGTCTGGCCAATACCTTGGCCAATTGATGGCTCTGGTTATAGCCGCGTTCGCGCTGGCGTTGCCCGCTCAGCGGTACGGCCAACAACCAGTCTGGCGCCTCGGCCAACTCCAGCTGCAATGCCTGTTCAAGCCGGTCAAGCAGGACCGCCTGCAATTCAATGCCGTCATTGAATTTGAAACGCTGCAGCAGCCGATCCCAGGGGAAGGCGTAATCGAGGGCAGCGATGGTTCGATCGACCGGTGGTGGATGGCGCAGGCAGGACCCGCATTGGCGCAGCGAGCTCATCGGCAGCCGGGCCGCGCAGGTCCGGCAGCGTGGCACCGGGCTGGCATAGCGCTGCAGGCAGTCAGTGCAGATCTGCGCCTGGGTCCAGCTACGACAGATCTGACATTGGCCGGGGCAGCGCGATAGCAACCGCTCCAGCCATGCGGGTTTATACGGGGTCAGGCAGCGCTCGGACATTGAATCAATATACTGCTCAGCAGATGCCGACCACTCCTCTCCCAGCAGCCCGCCCGCAGCACCTCGACCCGGTCGCCCTTCAGCGCCAGGCGCGCCGTCTGGCAAGGGCTGAGACTGCGCCATGGCTGCATGGCGAAGTGGCGCAGCGGATGGCCGAGCGCTTGCCCGTCATCAAGCTGCAGCCGCGCCGCTTGCTGCAATGGTCAGCCTTTCTTGGCGGTAGTGACGCTGCGCTGAAGGCGATCTACCCGGAGGCCGAGCAGGTTCGCGTCGAGCCAACGCCAGAACTGCTCGAGCGCAGCCTGGCGGCCGGCAAGCGTGGCTGGCTGCAGGCCATGCTGCGCCGCAGGCCGGTGCAGACACTGGCACCGTCGGCAATCTCTGGAACTGCAAGCGTCGACCTGGTCTGGGCCAATATGGGCTTGCATGCCGACGCCGACATACCGCGGACCTTGGCGCAATGGCATGACGCGCTGGCGGTGGACGGATTCCTGATGTTTTCCTGTTTCGGCCCCGACAGTTTCATCGAATTGAAGAAGATCTATGCAGCGCAGGGCTGGGGTCGGCCGGCCACCGAGTGGTGGGATATGCATGACCTCGGTGACTTGCTGATCGAGGCCGGTTTTGCCGACCCGGTGATGGATCAGGACCGGATCAGCTTGACCTGGGCCGACGCCGAATCTTTGTTGAAGGACTTGCAAGCGCTCGGCGGCAATGCCGCGCCAGAGCGATTTGACGGATGCCGGGGCAAGGCCTGGCGTGCCAGCTTGCTGGAGGCGCTTGAAGGCCTGCGCGACAGTGACGGCCGGCTGCGCTTGAGCCTCGAACTTGTCTATGGACATGCTTTCAAAGCGGCACCCAAACTGCAGCTGAATGCAGAGACTCATGTGTCGCTCGAGCAGATGCGATCGATGGTGCGGCAGGCGGGCAAGCAATGAGTCGACGCGCGAATCCGACAGAACATGCATCGGCCTGCGCTAAACTCCTCGGCTGGCTGAACTTACTGCCTCGATCGAGGGTTGCGCTATCTCAAGAAATTGGGGGGGTGTTGTTTGTCTCAATCGGTGAAATGTGAAGAATCCTGCCGGGAAGCCTCGGCTTCGCAGCAGCGGTTCGTGAGTTGAATTTGATACAGAAGTGACGACCATGATGATGATGAACGCACGAGTGGATCGAGCCGCGAGCCGGCTGGGGCAGATGGGAAAAGCAGCTTTTGTTGCCGGCGCGATGCTGGTGACCCAAGCGGCCTTGGCAGTGAATGACTTGCCAGGTGGCCCGGGTGTCAATGACATCAATTTGCGAGCGCCGGTGACGGCCATCGCGGCCGACCAGATGTGGCTGCATAACTTCATGCTGATCATCTGCCTGGTGATTTTCCTGGCGGTCTTCGGCGTGATGTTTTATTCGATTTTCAAACACCGCAAGTCCAAGGGCGCGGTGTCTGCCAATTTCCATGAGAGCGTCAAAGTCGAAATCGCGTGGACCATCGTGCCATTCATCATCGTCATCCTGATGGCCTTGCCGGCCACCAAGGTAGTCGTTGCGATGAAGGACACCACCAACGCCGACCTGACCATCAAGGTCACCGGCTATCAGTGGAAATGGGGTTATGACTATCTGAAAGGCGAGGGCGAGGGCATCGGCTTTCTGGCCACGCTCGACAATGCCCAGCGCGAAATGTCCAACGCCGGCAAGCCCGAAGGCGACAACTACCTGCTGAAGGTCGACAACCCTTTGGTCGTGCCGGTCAACAAGAAGATCCGCGTCATCACCACGGCCAACGATGTAATCCACTCCTGGAGCGTGCCGTCCTTTGGCGTCAAGCAGGATGCGATTCCAGGTTTCGTCCGCGATGCCTGGTTCAGGTCTGAAAAAATCGGCGACTATTACGGTCAATGTTCGGAGCTGTGCGGTAAAGAGCATGCCTACATGCCGATCCACGTAAAGGTGGTGTCGGCCGAGGATTACACGCAATGGGTTGATGGCGAGAAGAAGAAGCTCGCCGCCAAAGCTGACGATCCTGCCAAGGTCTGGGACTTGCCGGCGCTGGTCGCGCGTGGCGAAAAGGTTTACAGCGCCAATTGCGCCGCTTGCCACCAGCCCAATGGCAAAGGTAATGGCGCGATCAAGCCACTGGACGGTTCGGCCTTGGTGTTGAACGAGGACCAGACCAAGCAGGTTCTTGTGCTGCTGAACGGACAGAACAACCAGACCATGCCTGCTTGGAAACAGTTGAGCGACACCGAAATTGCGGCGGTCATCACTTACACCAAGAATTCGTGGAGCAACAAGACCGGCTGGCTGGTTCAGCCGTCTGAAGTTCTGGCCGCCCGCAAGTAAGCGCCGAACGTCGAACAAGCAAAGGAAACAAGATGAGTGCAGTACTTGACCACCATGGTCACGACGTTCATGACCACCACGACGACCACCATGCACCTTCGGGCTGGAGGCGCTGGCTGTTCGCTACCAACCACAAGGACATCGGGACGCTTTACCTGCTGTTCTCGTTCACGATGTTGATGGTGGGCGGCGTGCTGGCCCTGTGCATCCGCGCCGAGCTGTTCCAGCCCGGCTTGCAGTTCTTCAACCCGGATCTGTTCAACCAGTTCACCACGATGCATGGCCTGATCATGGTGTTCGGCGCGATCATGCCGGCCTTCGTCGGTTTCGCCAACTGGATGATCCCGCTGCAGATCGGCGCTGCCGACATGGCCTTTGCCCGCATGAACAACTTCAGCTTCTGGCTGTTGATTCCCGCGGCCTTGAGCCT
>JBIKPD010000006.1:0-36783 GCA_044357665.1 Roseateles sp.
CTGAGCCTGACCATGTTTGAAACAACCTCTATAAATCAACTACTTACGCCACCGGACCCTGATCAGCTATCGGAAATCGAGCATCAACAGCTCTCTCTCCTATGAAAAACGTTGGGACACTACTGATCGCAGCCGAATTTTGGCGGAAAGGCGGGCGGCATGGATAGGGGCGAGCACGCCACTGGATCGAACGCCCAAATCAAGCCATCGAACCCAATGAAATCAAGGCTCAAATGAGTAGCAAAAAAACATCCGATGACAAGAACGAAGAAGAAATCAGTCTTGTCGAAATCCTGGGCGCCTTGCTGCAACGTTGGACGCTGGTCCTCGGCGTTCCCATGCTAGTCGGCGCCATGTCGGTCGCCGGCAGCTATCTGATTCCGCCGACGTTCACATCGCGAACGAGTTTTCTACCGCCACAGCAGCAACAGAGCGGTACCGCTTCGGCGCTTGCCTCATTGGGTGCTCTTGCAGGTGCCACAGCGGGTGTCAAAAACACGGGCGATCAATACATGGCGCTGATTCAGAGTACGACGATTGCCGATCGTCTGGTCGATCGTTTTGAGTTGATCAAGGTTTACGACGTGGACTTTCGAATCGAAGCACGATTGAAACTTGCCAGGAGCACTCAGGTCAGCCTTGGCAAGAAAGATGGCTTGATTTCTCTTGAGGTCGACGATCACGAGGCCAAACGCGCAGCAGCCATTGCCAACACCTATGTGGAAGAACTGCGTAGCATGACGGCAAATCTAGCACTCACCGAGGCGAAACAGCGTCGCGTATTCTTCGAAGGGCAGTTGAACCAGATCCGCGAAAAGCTCAACCAAGCGCAGAGCAAATTGCAGGGTACTGGCATCACTGCCGGCTCGCTCAAGGCAGAACCGAAAGCCACCGCCGAAGGCTATGCAAAGCTCAAGGCGGAACTCACAATGGCCGCAGTCCGTTTGCAAGTCCTGCAACGCAACCTGTCGGACACTGCGCCCGAAGTTCAACAGCAGGCAGCAGCAGTCTCTGCGCTCAGTGCCGAACTCGCCAAGATGGGCCAGTCAGACAACACCAGCAATCAGGCAGGTTACATTGGCGCCTACCGGGATTTCAAGTACCAGGAAGCACTGTTCGACATGATCGCCCGCCAATATGAAATGGCCAAGGTTGACGAGAGCCGAGACGGCGGCCAACTGCAGTTGGTTGATATTGCGCAAGTGGCAGAACGAAAGTCCAAACCAAAACGCAGCCTGTTGGGATTGGCTGGATTCGGGCTCGCATTCATTTCAATCTGCCTGTTTGTCTCCTGGCGATTCGTTTCGTCGCGCAAGGAGGCCGCTGCAGCAGAATCCTGAAAGCCCCTCCTGCCAAAAATTTGAGCCAATCGCTGCACACCTCATGCTGTGCTGTCGAGCAGGCGATCCAGTCATTGAGTCAATTCAAATGAAATCATTCCGTCCTCCAATCGTCGGCCGCAAGATCAAGTTCGCACTCGCCGGTTGCGGCCGCATCGCCAAGAATCACTTCGATTCGATCGCCAAGTTGTCCGATCAATGCGAATTGGTAGATGTCCGTGACACCGATCCGGTAGCCTTGGCAGTTGCCGTTGCCTAAATGAGTTCAACAAGCCACTATGACTTGAGCCAGATGCTGGTCAGCACACAGGCCGATTGCATCGTGCTGACAACGCCCAGCGGCTTGCGTCCGCGGCAGGCAACAGACGCCCCGCGCGCAGGCTTCGACGTGATGGCCGAGAAAGCAATTGTGACGCGCTGTAGCGAGGGGCTGGAGATGGTTCGCGCCGCCGGCGAAGCCAGTGCGCGCCTGATTGTAAATATGCAGAATCGCCGAAATTCCACATTGCATTTGCTGCGCAAAGCCGTCCAGAAAGGGCGCTTCGGCATCGTCAAGGCCTGCCGCGAGATTCGCGTGCACGGCCATAGCGAGTGCTACCGGCACACACGCCTCGGCGTGGGCGGCCGCATGGACACGATCCAACGCGAACTCGTGCTTGCCAAATGGGAGCGCTTCAAGTGGCAAATCGAACAACGCAAACGCCTCGGAGCGCGTTATGTGGAGTTGATCAAGGCTAGCGGCGCCCCGGTTGATTTGCTGCAAGTGGCCGATGATAGTGACTGCGTCTGGGCTCAGTACACCATCAAAGTCGCCGCCCGTGAGGCGGTACAAGCTGCGCTGAAGACGGCGAGCATCCTGACCGCTGTACATAGCTTCCCGGAAAGCCTGTTTGCTGCCAGTCGGGTGATGAGCCTGCCGAAGAACTCGGACATGACCAGCGAACAGCAGCAGGTGGTGGCCACGCTGGTCGTGGCCGCGGCTCGAACCTGAAAAGTAGAGCGCCACTCCATTGACGACACCCAAAGCGCCAAAACTCCAGACCGCAGCGAGCGGCGGCTTTGCGCGCGCTGTGCTCGTGCTCGTCAGCGGGACGGCTTTGGCGCATGGACTAACCGCTGCAGCGCTTCCGGTCTTGTCGCGCCTCTACACACCGACCGATTTCGGCCTGCTCGCGGTATTCACCAGCGTGCTGTCGATCGCGGCGGTCGCGGCTTGTCTGCGTTACGACGTTGCCGTGGCAATTCCCGAGCGTGATGACGATGCTTTGCATCTAGTGGCCCTGGCCCTATCTTGCTCCGCTGGTGCCGCTGCGCTTCTGGCTACTGCTGTGGCAATTGCACCGGACTGGATCGCAAAGTGCCTGGGACAGCCCGCCTTGGCATCGATGCTCTGGCTTGTGCCTGTTGGCGTCTTGCTGGCAGGATCCTACAGCACATTGCAGTTCTGGTTCGTGCGCCAGAAACGCTTCACACTGCTCGCCCGCACGCGCATTGTCCAGTCGGCAAGCAGCGCAGGAACACAGATCGCTCTCGGCTGGTGGGCTGCAATCGGGCCGTTTGGGCTGCTGCTGGGCTATGTGATGAACACTGGCACGGCCTGCGTTGCGCTCGGCTGGCAACTGCTAAGCAAGGCACAACCGATCTCCTGGATACGCTTGTGCGAACTTGCCGCCGAGTACAGCCGTTTTCCTAAATACTCGACTTTCGAGGCACTCGCCAACAGCGCAGCCATTCAACTTCCGATCATCATGATCGCAGCGCTTGCAGCCCCTGCCGAGGCCGGTTATCTGATGCTTGCGATGGCGGTCATGCAGGCGCCGATGTCGCTAATCGGCACAGCCATCGGCCAGGTTTATTTGTCGCGAGCCCCCGCCGAACACCGCAAAGGCCAACTCGGGCGCTTTACCGTTGAAATTCTCAGCGGGCTTTTCAAGGCTGGGGCCGGTCCGATGCTGGCCGCAGGAATTCTTTCGCCGGTCCTTTTCGGTCATGTATTTGGCGCGGAATGGCAACGCGCAGGTTGGTTGGTGCTTTGGATGACACCGTGGTTCCTGCTGCAATTTCTCGCCGTGCCGATTGCCCTGGGCCTGCATGTCACCGGCAATCTGCGCGTTGCGCTGCAGTTGCAGACCGCCGGCCTAGTGCTCCGGATCGCAATGGTCTGGGGTGCGTCGAAATGGCAGGTATCTCTGATTTCTGAGGCCTACGCCGCCTCCGGTGCCATTTTCTATCTGTGCTACCTGATCGTGATCCTGACGACCGTCCGGGTCAGTTGGCACAGCGTGGGACGCGGACTGCGGTTCGGTGCTGGCATCGCGTTAGCTTGGGCCCTCGGAGCAGCGGGCATTGCGCTTTGCATTCACCTGCTGGCACCTGGAAGGGCATGATGAACGCGCCTTTCATGACCAATAGCCCTCTCGTGCGGATATGTTTTTATTTGCTGCTGCCAGGCTTCTTCATTTACCACTCGTTGGTCGGCATGGAACTTCTGCCGGCATTTTTGGGTGGTTATTCCACAATCATGTCGACTTTGCTGTTGTTGCCATTAAGCCTTGCCTATGGGCGCCACCTGCTTGACGCGCGTGTACACCGCCTAGCACTGGATACCATCTATCTCTGCTTTATCGTGTACTACGCCAGTGTATTGATGGTCCAATATTCAGTCGGCGCGCACGGAAACGCAGTGCCGGAACAATTTGGCATCATATTCCAATTCCTGACGCTCTTCATGCTGTCCCGGCTGGCGCCGCTGGGCGAGCCGGGCTTTCAGCGCTGGCTGCTGGCATTATTGGTATTGATGACTTTGATTATTGGTTTCAATGCGGACGAGGGCACGTTTATCGTCGCGGCGTTGGAGTTGCTGCAAACCAACGGTAAGTTGGCCAATTATCAAGCTTACGCCTTTGTCTATAGCGTGGTGATGCTTTATGTCATTGCACCCGTGAAGTTGCGTTGGCAGCGACTGCTCGTCTACCTGATCTGCATTCCCGCCTTGTTTTTGAATGGTGCGCGCACCGAATTTATCGGTGTTTTATCGCTTGTTTTTTTGATCGAATTCCTTGAGTCAAAACACAAAGTAATCACGCTACTGGTGACGGTCGCATTGATAGGAATCGGTATCGCCGCGCTCCCGTTGTTGGCAGATTTATATCCCGAGAGCCGGACGGTACTGCTGTTCCTCGACTACAACGACGACATCTCCGCCAATGAACGCGCTCAAATGCTGACCGACGGATGGCGCAGCATTGTTGAGAATCCGTGGCTCGGCAGTTTTCAAAGTCATGCAACTGGCGAGCATATCCACAACGCGCTGTCCGCATGGGTAGACTTGGGTTTGCTTGGTTTCGTGATATTTGCCGCCTTGATCACTGTCCCTGCAGTTGATCTATTTCTGCTGCAAAGCCCGAATTTTCGCAATCCGACCTACCGACTCGCCTTTTCGATGGTTTTTCTAACCGTCTTGTTTTCCATCACGGCCAAACATTACACTCACCAACTGTTTCCATTGGCGCTGGGCATCTATTCTCGCCACCTCATCGAACGCAGACACAGTCGCCCGATAAGGCCTCAAGAATCGACGTCGATGGTTATGCCGGCCTGATGCTTGGTGACTTCTTCAGTTGTTCGAATTGCTAACCAGCCGACCCGATACACTCGTTGAAGATCAGAACGCCTTAGTCAGAAGGATCAGGGCCGTAGCCGACAAGGGCCGGCTGAACACGGACGGGTGGCATCCTAGCCCAACGGACACAAGGCTACGCCGCCATCGCGTGACTCTCGAATTTCAATGTGATTGG
Source organism: Roseateles sp. (assembly GCA_044357665.1). Taxonomy (GTDB): domain Bacteria; phylum Pseudomonadota; class Gammaproteobacteria; order Burkholderiales; family Burkholderiaceae_C; genus Paucibacter_A. The sequence goes on from JBIKPD010000006.1 coordinate 5,138, forward strand.
TAATATCACGTCGGACATTTTCAATGAAAATAGTACATCTTTGCCTGTCGAATTTCTTTATTGATAATTACTCTTATCAAGAGAACATGCTACCGAAATACCACGTGCTACAGGGGCACGCGGTAACGGTCATCGCTTCGTTGGTTTCCTTTGGAGCAGACGGCAAACCCTGCCTGCTGGAGAATGAGTCAACCTGCGTCACCAAAGAAGGCTTCAAAGTCATCAGGGTCGATTACCGCAGACCTTTTTATCAATTCAACAAATTTGCTCGATTTTATAAAAATTTTCTTGAATTACTGACGAATGAGAAGCCAGATTTGATCTTCATCCATGACTTTTCATTCATGGATATCGGGAAAATTTTGAAGTACGCATCGAAGCACAAGTCGGTAAAAATTTACGTAGATTGTCACACCGACTACATCAATAGCGCGAGCACCTGGATTTCCAAAAACGTATTCCATCACATGATATGGAGATACTATGCAAAACGCTTGACGCCCTACGTTGAGAAATTTTATGGGGTAACTCCGCTGCGCTGCGAATTCCTGCGCGATGCCTATAAAATAGACCCCAAGAAGGTGGAACTCCTGGTCATGGGCGTCGACGATGAATTGCTTAACGGCAAAGACCGGGAATCAATAAGAAACAAGTATTGCTCCGGCCTGGGCATTGATGCTGCAAGCTTCATCATTACCACGGGCGGCAAGATCGACGAGAAGAAAAATATTCATCTGGTCATGCACGCAGTTGCCGAGCTCGGCCGACACGATGTCAAATTGATCGTATTCGGAACTGTTGCACCGGAAATGAAGGCGCTGTTCGAGAGCTTGCTGTTGAAAGAAGCTATCGTCTACGTCGGATGGTTGGGTTCAAATGAAATCCTTGACTACCTGATAATGTCCGACTTGATTGTATTCCCGGGGACGCACTCGGTTTTGTGGGAACAGGCAGTTGGCGCTGGAACGCCCTGCATTTTTAAATACTGGCAAGGCATCACACATGTCGACTTGGGCGGCAATTGTGAATTCTTGTACAAAGACGATTCCGACGAAATGAAGGACGTGATCATCAATATATTGCTCGAGAAAGACAAGTACAAGAAAATGAAGGCAATTGCGATGGCGCGTGGGCCTAAAAAGTTCTGCTACAGCGACATTGCAAGAACCGCCATTGAATAGATATTCAGTGTGATAATCGCTTCAATCACAAAACCATATATCGGCCTTGCGCCGACGCCGTTCGCTAGTGCATGACGGCACCAAATCTGAAGTGCAAAGCCGAGCATGTTCTCTGAAACCCCCACTTCCTTTCAAGCCAAGCCCCCGCAAACGGCGAACAACTTCGACCTGATCCGGCTTCTGGCCGCCCTGCAGGTGATGCTCAAACACGCCTTGGTGCACCTCGGCTTCGACAGTCCGTGGACAGAATTGCTGGGCATCTTCCCGGGGGTGCCGGTGTTCTTCTTCATCAGCGGCTACCTGATTTTTCAATCTCACAGTAACAGTCGCAGCCTGACGCAGTTCGCCATCAACCGGTTGCTGCGCATCTACCCGGCGCTGATCGGTTGCTTCGTAGTCTCTATAGCCGCTGTGGTGAGCACGGGCTACCTCCCATGGTCCGTGCTCACTTCGCGACCTTTCCTTGTCTGGGCGGCCGCGCAACTCAGCGTTCTGCAGATCTACAACGCTGAGTTCATGCGGGGCTTCGGCGTGGGGTCCATCAACGGCAGCCTGTGGACCGTCGCGGTAGAACTGCAGTTCTATCTGTTGACCCCACTGCTGGCTTGGATGACCGTGAACCGACGCTGGGCCTGGACGCTGATTCTTACCGTAGGAGTCTTTGCCAACGTCGCCATGTCCTATTGGACGCAGGGCTTTGGCGCCAAACTGTTCTCCGTCAGTTTTCCACCCTGGTTGTACATGTTTGTGTTGGGTGCATGGTTGTCGACCCGCAGCGACTGGCAGCAGCGCTTGCTCGGTTTTCATCCGCATAAGCTGCTGGCAGCTTATGCGGCCATCGGCGTTCTTGGCTATTGGCTCGGCTATCAAGTCACCGGCAACGAGATCAACCCGATGTCCTATCTACTGCTGGCGATGCTGGTTTTTCGACTCGCCTACACCCGGCCCACGCTGTCCGAACGCCTGCTGGGTCGCAATGATATTTCCTACGGCGTTTACATTTACCACATGCCCGTGATCAACCTGCTGGTCTTCTATAGCTTGGCGGGGAAACAGTGGAGCGTGGTCGCTGCCAGCATTGCAACGCTTGCTTTGGCGCTGGCTTCCTGGAGATGGGTCGAGAGACCTGCACTGCGTCTGAAGAAGCTGGCGCTGCGCAACTACTAATAAAGAACCGAGAAAGCCCTTCCCGTGACCACTTCCAACAAGCGCCCGTACCAAATCTGCGGACACTGCATCATGGACACGCGCGACCCCAACATCCGTTTCGATGAGCGAGGATGGTGCGATTTCTGCTGCAATTTCGAGGCGACCATCCGGCCGAACTGGGACACCGGTGCCAAGGGCGAGGCCCAGTTGCTGGCGCTGGCCGAGACCATCAAGGTCGCCGGCAAGGGGAGGGACTTCGACTGCATCATCGGCCTCTCGGGTGGGCTCGACAGCTCATATGCAGCCTATGTGGCCAAGGTGAAGATGGGCCTGCGCCCCTTGCTCTTTCATGTGGATGCGGGCTGGAACACTGATCAGGCGGTTGGCAATATTGAGAAACTGGTCGACGGCCTAGCCTTGGAACTCTACACCGAGGTGGTGAACTGGGAAGAGATGAAGGACCTGCAGGTGGCCTTTCTGCGCTCGGGCATCCCCGACCAGGATCTGCCGCAGGACGCCTCCTTCTTCTCCTCGCTCTACAAGTTCGCCCGGCAGCACGGCATCAAACACGTGATCACCGGCTCGAATTTCTCGACCGAGTGCTGCCGCGAACCCGAGGAGTGGGGGGGCTACCTGGGCATCGACAAGCTACTGTTCAGCGACATCCACCGTCGCTTTGGCAAGCGCCCGCTCGAGACCTTTCCGCTTACCGACATTCTGGTCTACAAGCTTTGCTACCAGAAGATCCTTGGCATGAAGGTGCACCACCCGCTAAACCTCGTGCCCTTCGTCAAGAACGAAGCCGAGAACGAACTCGGGCACCGCTATGGCTGGCAGCGCTTTCAGCACAAGCACCATGAATCGCGATTTACGCGCTTCTATGAGGACTACTGGCTGCCGCGCAAATTCGGTTTCCACAAGCGCCGCGCGCATTTCTCGAGTCTAATCATGACCGGCCAGATGACGCGCGAGGCAGCATTGGAGCGCCTGGCCAAGCCCGAGATGGACGAGCATTTCCTGCGCCAGGAGTTTGAGTATGTGGCCCACAAACTCGACCTGACCGTCCAGGAACTGCAGCAGATCTTCGATGGCCAGAACAAGACCTACCGCGACTACCGCAACAAGCGCTGGATGATTGGCTTTGGCGCGAACGCGATGCGCTGGCTGGGTTTGGAGAAAAGGTACTTCCGATGATTCGCGTCATCGACTATGGCGTGGGAAATATCCAGGCCTTCATGACCATGTTCAAACGTCTGGATCTGCCGGCCACCCGGGCACAAAGTGCGGCTGACTTGGCTGGTGCAACTCGTCTGATATTGCCCGGCGTCGGCGCATTCGACCCCGCCATGCGCAAACTCAATCAATCGGGCATGCGGCCGGCACTGGAAGACCTAGTGCTGGGTCAGCAGGTGCCGGTGCTGGGCGTTTGCGTTGGCATGCAGATGCTGGCCACCGCCAGCGACGAAGGCGTGCTGCCGGGCCTGAACTGGGTGCCGGGTCGGGTGCGTTCGTTTGAGTCGAACCCCCTGGCCCAGAAACTGCCAATGCCGCATATGGGCTGGAACGATCTCGCGGTCAAACCGAACCACCGCCTGTTCACCGACTTTGAGGCCGACCCGCGTTTTTACTTTCTGCACTCTTACTACTTCGAATGTAACGATGCGGCGCATGTGGCTGCCACCGCAGAGTACGGACTGAACTTCGATTGCGTGGTGTCGAATGGTCATATCCACGGCGTGCAATGCCACCCTGAAAAAAGTCATCACTTCGGCGCGCAATTGCTGAAGAACTTTGCGGAGCTGTAGAGCCATGCTGCGCCCGCGAATCATTCCATGCCTGCTGATACATCAAGGTGGCCTAGTCAAGACGCAGGCTTTCAAGGCACCCAAATATGTGGGTGACCCCATCAATGCGGTCAAGATCTTCAACGAAAAGGAAACCGACGAGTTGGTGGTGCTGGACATTGATGCCACGGTGAATCGGGCCGAGCCCAACTATGCATTGATCGCCAAATTGGCCGCTGAATGCCGCATGCCGCTTTGCTATGGCGGCGGCGTCACCACGGCCGAGCAAGCCGCCCGTATTATCGATTTGGGCGTCGAGAAAGTGGCAGTCAGCGCCGCGGCGCTTGCCGATCCGACATTGATAACGCGCATCTCCGATGCCATTGGGCGGCAGAGTGTGGTCGCCGTGCTGGATGTGCGCCGCAAGTCGGGCCTGTTCGCCAAGGGCTACGAGCTTTGCACACACAACGCCAAGACTGTACACAAGCAGGACCCCATGGCATTTGCGCTGACGCTGCAGGATGCCGGCGCGGGCGAGATCGTGATCAACTCCATAGACCGCGACGGCGAAATGAAGGGCTACGACCTGGCTCTGGCGCAACAGATGCGCGCCTCTTTGCGCGTACCGCTGACAATGCTCGGCGGCGCGGGTTCGCTCGACGACATCGCTGCTTTGCTGGGCTCATGCGGCCTCGTCGGCGCCGCTGCGGGCAGTCTGTTCGTGTTCAAGGGCAAATATCGCGCCGTGCTGATCAACTACCCCACTCCGAAGCAGAAAGATCAACTCTGCAAAGCAGCATTGACTTCACCCAGTGTTCAATAAAATCAATCATGTTCAATGAAAAAACCCTTCTGATCACAGGCGGCACCGGCAGCTTCGGCAACGCCGTTCTGCGCCGTTTTCTCGACTCGGACCTGCGCGAAATCCGCATCTTCAGCCGCGACGAGAAGAAGCAGGACGATATGCGCAAACGCTATCACCACGCCAAGCTGAAGTTTTATATCGGCTGCGTGCGCGACTCGCGGGCGATTGCCTCGGCCATGCGGGGCGTTGACTATTGTTTTCATGCGGCAGCGCTGAAGCAGGTCCCATCCTGCGAGTTCCACCCGATGGAAGCGGTTCGAACCAATGTGCTGGGCACCGAAAACGTGCTTGGAGCGGCGATTGCTGCAGGGGTCAAACGTGTGGTGTGTCTGAGTACTGATAAGGCGGTCTATCCGATCAATGCCATGGGAATTTCCAAGGCGATGATGGAAAAGGTGATGGTTGCTGCGTCGCGCAATCTTGAAGGCACGAACACCATCATCAGCGGCACACGCTACGGTAACGTGATGGCATCGCGTGGCTCTGTGATCCCCTTGTTCATCGAGCAGATCAGGGCTGGTCGGCCAATCACGATCACCGACCCATTGATGACTCGCTTCATGATGACGCTGGCTGACGCTGTGGAACTGGTGCTCTACGCGTTCAAGCATGGCAACAACGGCGACATCTTTGTGCAAAAAGCGCCTGCGGCAACGATCGAGGTGCTGGCAAGAGCCATGCTGGACATCATGGGCAAACCAAAGCATGAAGTCCGGGTGATAGGAACCCGGCATGGCGAAAAGCTCTATGAAGCCTTGCTGAGCCGCGAGGAGCGCGCTACCGCCGAAGACCTCGGCGAATATTTCCGCGTGCCGCCGGATGGACGCGATCTCAATTACGGCAAATTCGTCGAACAGGGCGAAGAGCGGATCAGCGGCAGCGACGACTACAACTCGCACAACACGACTCGCCTCGATGTCCCGGCCATGAAACAGTTGCTGCTCAAACTCGACTCCATACAGCGCATCGCTCGCGGCGATCTCGTCGTCGAGGAGGAATGAAACCATGCACATTGCAATCACCGGCGCGTCGGGATTTGTCGGGCGCAATCTGCGCTGGCGTCTGCGGGAGCGAGGGCACGCCGATGTCCGCCTGATCTCGCATCGCGCGAGCGACAGCGAACTGATCGAGCAATTGCAGGGGCTGCAGTTCGTTTTTCACCTGGCTGGTGTGAACCGCCCGCAGGACCCCGGGGAGTTTGAGGATGGGAACGCCGATTTCAGCCTGCGCCTTTGCGCGATCTTGGGAAGTCTGCCCAACCCGCCGGCGCTCGCCTTCGCCTCATCGATCCAGGCTTTGCTTGATAACAGCTACGGGCGCAGCAAGCGCGCTGCGGAAGAGGCGTTGCAGCATTACGGTTGGCAATGCCGGGTGCCTGTGCATCTGTTCCGTCTGACCAATGTGTTCGGCAAGTGGTGCCGACCGAACTACAACTCGGTGGTTGCCACGTTCTGCCACAACATCGCGCGCGGCATGGCCGTCACGGTCAACGATCCGAACGGGCCGTTGTGTTTAGTCTACATTGACGACGTTCTCGACCTTATGCTGGCATTGCTGGATAAGCCCTTGGCGCCGGGGGGATTTGTTGAAGTCCAGCCGACCTATGACACGACTGTCGGTGAACTCGCCGCGACCTTGCAAGGCTTTCGCGACACACGCAGCAATCTGCTGACCGACCGCGTCGGTACCGGCTTGACTCGCGCGCTTTACGCCACCTACGTCAGCCACCTGCCGGCCGAGGCTTTTGCCTATAAGGTGCCGCGCCACGCCGACCCACGCGGCGTTTTCGTCGAGATGCTGAAAACGCCTGACTGCGGTCAGTTCTCGTACTTCACTGCCGGTCCAGGCATCACCCGCGGCGAGCATTACCATCACTCCAAATCCGAAAAATTCCTTGTCATCAAGGGCAAGGCGCGCTTCGGTTTCCGCCAGATCGACAGTGGCGAAACCCATGAGCTGGTGACCTGCGGCGGCGAAGCTACGATCGTCGAAACGGTCCCCGGCTGGACCCACAACATCACCAACGTCGGCGAGGACGAACTGATCGTCATGGTGTGGGTCAACGAAATATTCGACCGCCAGCGCCCCGACACTATCAGCATGAAGGTCAATCAATGAAGAAATTGAAGGTAATGACCGTCGTTGGCACGCGGCCGGAAATCATTCGCCTGTCGCGCGTCATAGCCCGGTTGGACGAGCATTGCGACCATGTGCTCGTGCACACCGGCCAGAACTATGACTACGAATTGAACCAGGTTTTCTTCGACGACCTCGGAGTGGCCAAACCCAGGCATTTTCTCAATGCGGCGGTCGGTGGCGCCGCACAGACCATTGCCAACATTATTGCCGAGGTCGACAAGGTGCTGGCGGACGAGCAGCCGGAGGCGATGCTGGTGCTGGGCGATACCAACAGCTGTCTGGCTGTCATCGCGGCCAAGCGCCGCAAAGTTCCGATCTTCCATATGGAAGCCGGTAACCGCTGCTTTGACCAGCGCGTGCCTGAGGAAACAAACCGCCGAATCGTCGACCACACCGCCGACGTGAATCTGACCTACAGCAGCATCGCTCGCGAGTACCTGTTGCGCGAAGGCTTGCCGCCCGATCTTGTGATCAAGACCGGCAGCCCGATGTTCGAGGTCTTGAGCCATTACCGCGACGGCATTGCAGCATCAACCGCACTTGAACGTCTGGGTTTGCAGGAGCAGCAGTACTTCGTCGTTAGCGCGCACCGCGAGGAGAACATCGAGGCGCCCAGAACCTTTTCCAAGCTGGTCGGTGTACTCAACGCAGTCGCCGAAGATCATGGTCTGCCGGTCATCGTTTCGACGCATCCGCGCACGCAAAAACGGATTGATGCCGAAGGCATCCACTTTCATCCGCTGGTCCGATTGCTCAAGCCGCTCGGCTTCCTCGACTACGTGAAGCTCCAGACCTGTTCTCGAGCGGTTCTATCCGATAGCGGCACGATCAATGAGGAATCTTCGCTCCTGAATTTCCCGGCGCTTAATCTGCGCGAGGCGCATGAGCGCCCCGAGGCAATGGAGGAGGCATCAGTGATGATGGTCGGACTCAATGTCGAAAGGGTTCGGCAAGGTCTGGCGATTTTGCAGACCCAGGCGCGCGGCGAGGCACGCAGTCTGCGACTGGTGACCGACTACAGCATGCCCAACGTTTCGGACAAGGTGTTGCGCATCATCCACAGCTATACCGACTACGTGAAACGCGTCGTCTGGCGTGACTACGCCTGAGGCCCGGACCTTGCGCCTTCTCGTGGTGAGCCAGTACTTTTGGCCCGAAACATTTCGCGTCAACGAGATCGTCAGCGAACTCTGCGCCCGCGGCCATCAGGTGACCGTTCTCACTGGCAAGCCCAACTACCCGCAAGGTGAGGTTTTTCCCGGGTATCTGGCGCGGCCGCAAGACTTCAACCACTACGCGGGCGCCGAAGTGATCCGCGTGCCGCTGCGGCCGCGCGGCCAAGGCGGTCTGCGCCTGCTTCTCAACTACTTGAGTTTTGTGTTCTGGGCCAGCTCGGCGGGTCCATGGAAGCTGCGCGGCCGCAAGTTCGACGCGATCTTCGTTTCGGAGACATCGCCGATCACATCGGCGTTGCCGGCCATCATATTGAAGAAACTCAAACGCGCGCCGCTGCTGATGTGGGTGCTCGACCTGTGGCCCGACACGCTGTCGGCGGTGGGCATGGTGCGATCTAGGCGGTTGCTGGGTGCTGTCGGCCTGTTGGTGCGTTTCATCTACAGCCACTGCGACTTGATTCTGGCGCAATCCAGGGGATTCTTTCCAGCGATCGAACGCTGGTCGGGTGCGGCGCACAAGAGCCGTTACTTTCCGCAGTGGGCCGAGGCGGCTTTCGACGCCGATCCGGACGCCGCAACGGCACCCGAATTACTCGATCACCAGCATCATTTCAACATCATGTTTGCAGGCAATATCGGCGAGGCGCAGGACTTCCCGGCGATACTCGACGCCGCGCATCGCCTGCGCGATCGCAGCGACATCCGCTGGCTGATCGTCGGCGACGGCCGCGCAGCGCCTGCCTTGCGCGAGGCGATCACTCGCATGGCGCTTCAGGACTGCGTCTTCATGCTCGGCCGCCACCCGCTGCACCGGATGCCGGAATTCTTTCGCGGCGCCGGCGCGCTGCTCGTGTCCTTGAAAGCCGAGCCGATTTTTGCGATGACGATACCGGGCAAAGTTCAAAGCTATCTGGCTGCCGGCCGGCCACTGCTGGGTATGCTCGACGGCGAGGGTTCGCGCGTGATCGAGGAGGCCGGAGCTGGCTTGGTCTGCGCCGCAGGCGATGGCGCGGCCCTTGCCGAGCGTGCAGTGACACTCGCCGGCATGGGAGCCGGCGAGCGCGATGCGATGGGACTGCGCGGGCAAGCCTACGGCAAAGAACAATTCGACCGCACCAGACTGATCAGTCAGTTGGAACGATGGCTGCAAGAATCCGAGCGCGCTGGTACACCTTGACCAAGCCACGCATCCTGATCCTGTCGCCTTATTTCCTGCCAAGCCGCCTGGGTGGGGGATCGGTTCGTGCGCTGGTCAATCTGGTCGACCACCTGCGCAAGGACTTCGACTTTGTCATCGCTGCCGGCGCGCATGACCTGCACACAAGTCTGCCCTACACCGAGCCACTGCAGCAGCAGACCCGCGCCGCAACCGGCCTTGACATCCGTTATCTGCCGCGCGGCCTGTGCCTATGGGGAATCCTTCGCACCTTGCTTTCCGAGCGCTGGGACCTGATCTATCTGAACAGCTTCCTGTCGCCGCGCTACACGGCGCTTCCGCTGCTGCTGAGGCGTTTGCAGCGCCAAACTCAAACGCCGGCGCTGCTGGCGCCGCGCGGCGAGTTGCTGGCCGGCTCGTTACAGCACAGGCTATTGCGCAAGCTGGCTTACCTTGGCTTGTTGCGGCACTCGGGCCTTCTAGGCAACGTCGGCTTTCATGCGACCAGCCAGGAGGAAGCCGCCGCGCTTCGGGACTTTGGTCTGCGCCCGGTGCTGCAAGCGCCTGATCTGCCGCCGCGCTTGGCTGACGCGCTCGCAGCGCCGCAGTCCCCGCCCCTGGGGGCCCTACGTATCGTCTTTGTATCGCGTATCGATCCGACGAAAAACCTATGCTTTGCCTTGCGGACATTGGCCTTGGTGCGCGCGTCGCTGCAATTCGACATCGTCGGGCCGATCGGCAATGCCGGCTATTGGTCGCAATGCCAGCGCCTGATCGCCGCACTGCCGGCACATGTGCAGGTGAGTTACCTCGGCGCGATCGCGCCCGAACAAATCCTGCAAACTTTCAGCCGCTACGAGTTGTTCTTTTTCCCCAGCCAGTCCGAGAACAACGGCTATGTGATCCTGGAAGCGCTGCTAGGGGGCTGCGCGCTGCTGCTCAGCGACCGCACGCCCTGGCGTGACTTGGCAGCACTGGGCGTCGGGCAGGACCTGCCGCTTGGCGCCGAGCAGCAGTTCGCTTCGGTAATTGATGCCTTTGCCATGACACCGGAGCCGCTGCGTCTGGCACAGCGTCGGCGCGCTCAAGCTTATGGCGTCGAGCGTCTCGCCGCGCAACGGGATGTTGAAGCGATGCGCGCGCTGTTGCAGCACGCCATCGCTCGGGTTTGAAGTGACTGTTGTCAGCCGAACGCGTGCATGCGCCTGACCAGTTCACTCCAGTCGGGCGCGCAGTAACCGGTCGCCGCCTGGAAGTAATCGGCATTCAAGGAACGGTCGATCACGAGGCTGGTGTCTGGAATGATCGCCGTGCTGCGCCCATAGGCCTTGGCTACCAGTTTGAGCAATTCATACTTGCCGATGGTCGGGCCGGCCACATGATAAGTGCCGCGCAATTCTGCATGCGGAATCACGAACTCCTGGATCACGCGCGCCAGCTCCACAGTCGGCAAGGCTGAAAAAAGAGCTTTGCTGAAACCCGGAACCGGGCCACTTTGAGCCAGAAACCAGCCCAGCAAGGCGTGCGCTGTATTCAACTCGTGCCCGATGATCGACGTGCGCAACGTGACCGCGTTGACGTAATCGACCTCGCCCATCAGCTTGGTGCGGCTGTACAAATCATTGGCGTCAGGCTCGTCCTGCTCGGAGTAATTGCCGCGTCCGCCGGAAAAAACGCAGTCGGTGCCGATATGGATCAATCTCGCGTCCAACTTGCCACACATGCGGGCCAGACGATGCGGAAATAGCGCATTGACCGGAATCGCCGTCTGCGGATCATCGGCGCCGGCCAGCTGTTTTACAACACCGATGCAGTTGATCACCACATCGGGCCGCACCTGCATGAGCAAGTCCTTCATACGGGTGGCATCGCAAAAGTCAAAGCCCCCGATGAATCGCGCTCGCTGCGCCAGCATCTGCAGGCCGGCAACCGAGGACAGGTCCCTTACCGCACCGAACACCTCCCAGTCCGAATGCTGATCGAACCAACGCAGCACCGTATTGCCCAACATGCCCCTGGCACCCAACACCAGCAAACGAGATCCGGATTCCTGTTTCATGGTCTCATTGTCAGTGATTCAAGGGCTGGCCAACATTCACAAAATGTTCGATCAATCGGCGGGCCAGAAGCTCAGGAGAAAAATGTTCTCGAGCATAGCGCTGACCGGCCAGCGCCATGCGCTGACGCTCGGCGGCGCTTAAATCTCGCAGCGCCAGCGCAGCATCTGAGAGCGCTCGAGAATCTTCCGCGGCGCAACAAATCCCAGCCCCAGACTGGCGGATCAGTTCGGCACCTTCGCCGTCCAATGCTGCCAAAATCGGCCGACCGACCGTCAGATAGGTCTGCACCTTGCTGGGAACCGTGCGGCTCGTTGCTGGGTTGTTGCGTAGACTGACCAACAATGCATCGGCCTGTTCGAAGATTGCCGGCATCTGCGCCGGTTCGAAACGCCCGGGAAGTTCGACCCGATCGGACAGTCCCCGAGTGTGCACCTGTTCTGCAAGCGCGGTTGAGCAAGCGCCGCTGCCGATCAGAGTCCAGCGAATGCCGCTCTTCGGCCCCAGTAACTCGGCAGCGAGCAAGACCTGGTTGAGCGCCTGCGCATGGCCCAGATTGCCCGCAAAGACGATATTGAAGCCGGGCTTGAGCCGTAGCGCCGTGTCGCCCGACACCGCATCAGTTGCAGCCGGGTCGAATCGACTGGCAGGATTGGGGTGATAAACGACCGGCGTACCACCGGCCATCGCGCGCAGCGGCTCGACAAAGCCTGGCGACTGCGCCAACAGCAGGTTGTTGCGGCGGTAGATCCATCGAACCAGGGCAGCCACGGCATTCAGCACAATGCGGTTGGTGACAAAGCCAGTGACCTGCAAGCTATCCGGCCAGAAGTCCTGAACCCAGGTGACGAGCGGTACACCCTTGATGCGCTTCAGAGCGATTGCTCCCAGGACCTGCAAAATCGGCGAAGTGCCGTAGACGAAGATCACATCAAAGCGCTGACCACGCAAGGCCCAAGGACCTAGAACTACAGTGCTGGCGATGAAGGACAGATAGTTCAATACCAGGCGCAGACCGCTGCCGGAGCCGCGCGGCCACAGCGGAACCCGCACGATGCAAAGGTCCTGACGACTCTCCCGCTGCACCCCCCAAATGCGGTAGCCGACATAAATCCGGCCCTCCGGGTAGTTGGGCTTGCCGGTCAAGACCGTGACTTCGCAACCCTGCTCGATCAACGACTGTGCGACCTCGTTGATGCGAAATGATTCGGGCCAGAAATGCTGACTCAACAACAGGACCTTCACACCTCGGGTCCTTTGCCGGCGCGCAGTACCGCCCAGTGTCTCATTGCGCCGTAATAGCTGCGCCGGGTGAAGCCGACAAGCAGGCCCCGCCAAACGCCCAAGTCCAGCGCCAGCCTTGGCCGCTTGACGACTGCCAGCGCAAAACAACGCAGTGCCGCCAACGGGCGGCCTGACTGCGCATGATTTTTGGCAGCAATGCTCATTGCGCGCGCCAAAGCAATGCGTGCTCCCTTCGTCGGCCCGGAAATCCAATGCATGCGAGCAACAAGCACGATTTCCTCGGCACGGGCCACGCTCATCGATTGGAACGAAGCCGACCCGTCGTGGATACGGTATTCGCCGAGCAGCCTCGGCAAACGGACAAAATCCCCAAAACACGAAGCACGCAGCCAGAACTCGAAATCCGGCACCTGCCGCAACTGCTCGTTCCAGCCACCGCTGCGGTCGAAGATTTCGCGCCTGAACAAGGCACCGACGCCGGGCTGGCAGATCAGTTGCTCACACATCCGCCGCCGGTCAAAGTCCTCAACGACCAAGGTGCGCAGACGATGCCCTTGAGTTCCAATGAGCCACATGTCGCAATACACCAGTTTGGCCTCGGAATGAAGCTCAAGCGCAGCGATGAGTTCACTGACCGCTGAAGGACACAGCCTGTCGTCTGAACTGAGATAGCCAAGAATGCTGCCACTTGCTTGAGCCCAAGCTCGATTCAGGCTGGCTGCCTGCCCGCGATTGGGCTGAGTCAACACCGTCAGTCGCCCCGGATAGCGCATTGCATATTGGTTCGCCACAGCCAATGTGGAATCGTTCGAACCATCGTCGATGACGATGTATTCGATGGCGGGATAGTCCTGCGCCAGAACGCTCTCTATCGTGGCGGCCAGAAACTCACCCTGGTTGTAGGCGGGCGTGACGATGCTGACAAGCGGCTGGGTGCTCATGGTTTCACCAGGCAATGCTCTGGACTGCGGAACAACTGCCAGGCCAGCATCGCAGTGGCGCATGTGACAGCGGTGAGCCAGGCAGCGCGGCCCGCCGTTGAAGACAAAGCCAGACCCGCGAAAGCCAGCGCAGTCAGCGAAGCGGCGGCGGCAATGCCGCGCCATTGCCGCCGCCCGATCCAGGCCCCGCGCTGCATCAGGCACAGCGCGAACATGGTCGCCGAATCGAACACCATGCGCAGCAACCACGCCAGCGCAGCGCCCATCAAGCCCATGCGCGCGCTGAGCAGCCACAGGGCCAGCACGAACAGTGGCAGTTCCAGGCAATGCAGCAGGGCCGGCGCACGAAAATTTCCTGCACCGTGTAACCAGGTCAACGGCACATGAGCCAGGCAGTTGATCAGGATGCCGATTGCGAACACCTGCAGAATCGGCCCGCTCTGCAGCGCGAAATCAGGCCCGATCCACCAGCCGAGTAGCGGATGCGCGAACAGGCACAGAGCTACCGTGATCGGCAGCAAAACCAGAAACAGTGCAGCCACCGCGCGGTCAAACAAGACCCAGGCGCTGCCGTCTTGCTTGGCGACCTGCGCGGCAAAAGCAGGGAACAGCACCGCGGTGACAGCACCCGGCACAATCCAAAGCTTGGTGACGATTTCCTGCGGCGTCGCGTAAAAAGCCACCGCTGCGGCCGACAAGCTGGCGCCGATCACGAGACGGTCGACGTAGCCCATGAACGGGCTGACGACATTGCTCAGCGTAAGCCAGCCGCCCGACACCGCCAATCGCCGGAACCAGGCAACTTGCAACGCCAGGCGACCGCGCAACTGTGGCAAGGCGCGCCAGGCAAACCAAGCGTGAACAACGCAGGCAAGCACGCGACCCAGTGCCAGCACAGCGGTGATCAGCAGCAGATCGGGGCCGTGCAGCACAAGCACCAGCCAAGGCCCGCCGAAGGTCCAAATGCCCATCGGCAAGCGGATGTAGTTCAATACCTCGAAGGCATGACAGGCTTCCAGCATGCCGCGCAGCCCGGCAGTCAGTACGATGAAGGGAATGGCCAAGCCCATCACCAGCGTCGCGTTGATAGCTTCCTGCCGATCAGGCAGCGCCTTGATCTGGTCCACGCCCCACGGCGCCAGCACCATCATCAACAGACCGCCAGCAACCCCCAGCGCACCCATCAAGGCCAGGGCGGTTGCACTCAGCGGGCCGATCTGCTCGTCAAGGCGCTGGTCCAGCGCAATCGCCAACTGCTGCGTCAGCGCCCTGCCCAGCCCCAGATCGAACAGCCCGAAGTAGCTTGTCACCGCCCAGATCAAGGTCAGCAGCCCGAAGCGCTCGGGGCCCAGCACATGCACGAGGACAGGGATCGACACAAGCGCCACGAGCAGCGGCGCGCCGAGTCCGATCAGGTTGAAAAGGGTGTGGCGGGCGAGTTTCAAAGGCGCGAATGCAAGCGAGGCGGGCAAAAGAATGATTCTATCTGCGGCACTGGCGCGTCCCCGGGGCGGCTCGGCATGATGCGGGCGATAGAATTCGACGGCCAGCTTGTCTGCCGCGCCGGACGGACGGACGCAAGTCATCACGGATTGACGGCCGCGATGTACCGGCACAAGTACCACTCAAAACCCGACCCATGCCTATATTCAAGCGCAACGCCGCCCGTCTCTTCGTCATTGCCGTGCTGAGCATGGCGCTGTGCGGCCCGGCACACGCGTACATCGATCCGAATGCAGGCGGCATGCTGTTCCAGTTGCTGGCTCCGGTGTTTGCCGCAGTCGTCGGTGCCTGGCTGTTCTTGCGTCGATGGATCGCCGATTTGGCGCGCCGGATGTGGCGGAGGATGATCGGTCGGGAAGAAGAATGACGATCCGCGGGCAGGCGCTGGCCCGCAGCGGCTGGACCATGTTCAGCTGCTGCTTCGCCGCGCTGGGGCTGATCTGGATGCCGCTGGTACTGCTGCGCCAGCTCGACGCCTTTGTCGCTTTCCTGACTCCGCTGCAATTGCTGCGCGACGCCGCCCTAGGCTACGTGCTGTTGATCATTCCGGCCGGCCTGCTGGCGGGAACAGCTGCGGCGCTGCGCCGCCTGTCCACCCGCATCGGCATGCCGCCGGTAAAGGCTGATTTGCTGGCCTGGTCCATCGTGCTGGTGCCGACGCTGTGGGTCTGCATCTGGCAGTTGGCCGGCAGCAGTTGGGCTTGGGCCAAGGCAGTGTCTGACGTGGACCTGAGCATCGGCGCGCACGGCCGGTTGCTAGCCAGCGCCTTGCTGCTGATTGGTCTGCTGCTGCTGATGCGCAGCTTGAGCCTGACCGGTCTGACCACATTTCTCGTTTCCCACTTGGTAAGCCTGCGGCGTCCGGCGCAACTGCTTTTCGCGTTGGCCTGCCTGTGCATCGCCATCGAACCGCCGCGATTCCTGCTTGGCAGCGCCGGAGGGCATGATCCCGTTGCTGCGCAGGCCGACGTACGCCCCGACATCTACCTGATCTCCATCGACACGCTAGCCGAACCCGATGCGCGCGTCTGCGGTACCGACCCGACCCTGATGCCGCATCTGCGGGAGTTCGCTCAGGGGGCGAGCTGCTTCACACGGCACTACGCAAGTTCGAATTTCACGACACCCAGCACGGCGACGATGGAGACCGGCGCCCTGCCCTGGAGCCATTGGGCCGTGCAAATCGTTGCACAGATCGCCACGCCAATGCAGAGCGGGGCGCTGGCCGAGCGACTGCGCGACGCCGGTTACGAAACCCATTCGATCAACGCCAACCTGCTTGGCAGCCCTCGGCACCATGGCACCGAGGCCGGTTACGACTCGCATGTGATCGCCGATTCGACCTCTCTCGGCAGTAAACCGCGCGAAGCCTTGACAGTGTTTCCGGATACCACTCTGCCGTTCTGGCTCTCTGCCATCGTGCCCTTCCTCGACACGATAGACGTCTATCTCCATGGCGACAAGCACCCTTATGCGGCCGAATATGCCTACCGGGCGATGCTGTCACTGCTCGATGAGCGCAGCAGCGGCAAGCCCAAATTCATCTGGGTGCACACCTTGCCGCCGCACGATCCCTACCTGCCCCCGCCTTCTACCAAATACAGCCTGCTGCCGCGCGGCACGCTCGAGCGTTGGTCGGAGTTCATTGGCATGGGGTCGTACCCGGCCGCGCAGCAGAGCTCGATCGACAAATACCGCCTGCGCTACCAGGAAAGCATCATGGGTGCCGACCTTGCCTTGGGCGAGTTGCTGCGTCAGCTGCAAGCGCGTGGCAGGCTCGCCAACTCGCTGATCATTGTCACCTCAGACCACGGCGAATCGTTCGAGCGCGGCTTCCTCGGGCATGCGGGTGAGTTAATCCACAACGCGGTTCTGCAAGTGCCTCTTGTGGTCAAACTGCCAGGCCAAACCCGCTCGCAGCAGATCGACACACCGGTGAGCCTGGCCGACTTGGCGCCCACCCTGATTGATCTGGCTGGAGCCGCGGCCTTGCCAAGCGCTGACGGGCGCTCGCTTCGCCAAGCGCTGGAAGGCGGCGCCTTGCCAGCCAGGCCGGTATTCGCGATGGCGATGGAGCGCCAAAGCCGTTTCCAGGCGCTGCGCGTCGGCCATTACGCGATCATCGACGGCGACCTCAAACTGGTGCTGCACCTGTCCGAAGCTCGCAGCGAGCTGTTCAACCTGAGGCAGGACCCGCTTGAGCTGACCGATCTCACGGCGGTTGAACCTCAAGCCTCGGCCGCCATGCGTCTGCGCCTGCAAGCGGCGCTGGCACAGGCCGAGCTCAAACGTAGCGTGATGTTCGGCAAACCATGATGCCGCCCCTGCCCACGCTGGCGATGTCGCGCGAGTTGCTGGGCTGGCTGCGCGAAGATCCGCAGTGGGCCGCGCTGGATTGGCGCTTGCGCGCAGCGCTGGCGTGGAAAGCCCGCTGGGGCACCATCAATGCGAGACTCAGCGAGGTGCAAACAAGTTCCACATCGGCTCCGCCACGACCCCTTTCACCGTTGCTGATCCTCGGGCCATGGCGCAGCGGCACCACGGTCATGCATGAACTGCTGACGGCTGCCACCGGCTTGCCGACACCGCTGACCTGGCAGTGCATGAATGCCTGCGCGTTTCGGCTGACCGGCGCCGATCGCGCACGCCGCAGCACGGTGCTGATTGCCCGGCCGATGGATGGCCTTGCGCTGAGCGCAGAATCGCCGCAGGAGGATGAATTTGCTTTGCTGGCGCTGGGGCTGCCTTCCGCCTACCGGGCCTTTCTGATGCCGCACCGGATTATGGAGATGCTGCCCATGCTGGATGCCGGATTCTGGTTGCGTAACCCGCAATGGCTACGACCGTGGGAGTCATTCATGCAGGCTGTGCTGGCTGGCAGCGGCTCCGCAGACAACCGCCTGATTCTCAAATCGCCCAACCACAGCTTTCGTGTGCAAGCGATTCTGCAGCGCTTCCCGCAGACCAAGGTGGTCTGGATGTTGCGCGACCCGCTGGACATTTTTCATTCCAACCGCAAGATGTGGCGTGCCATGTTTGTCGAGCATGGTTTGACAACGTACGACCCTGACAGCCTTGATGCGTACCTGTCGAAGGCCTTGCTTGCCAGTGCAGACGCCTTGCGCTGGGCAGCATCAACCATCGGGTCCGAGCAATTCGTCAGTTGCTCTCAACAAGCATTGCGGCAACAACCGGAGGTCGAGCTTGCAAGGGTCTTGCAGGTGTTGAGGCTGACAGACAAGCTCAAGCCCGCAGCGTTGCATCGCGCCATCGAACTCACCCGCGTCGGCAAGACCGAAATCTACTCAGGCACAGTGCCCGCTTCGGCGGTGGAAGCTGTCAGCGCGCTGCGCGAGGCACAAGCATTTGCTGTCGGCGTTCGCGCCTGACGCGCGGGATCAAACCGCCACCGCGTTCAAGCTGGTGATCGCCATCATCACCGCCACCATCACGACGCCGATCACCGCGCCGATCAGCAGAATGGCCACCGGTTCGATCAAGGTCAACAAGCGGCGCTGCATCAACCGGGCCGCATCGGTCTGGCTGTGCCCGAGCGCCAGCAGCATCTTGGGCAACTCGCCTGAGCGCTCGCCAACGCGAATCAGGTTCAAGCGCGACGGCGGGAACCAACCTTGCGACTCCAGCGAAGCCGCCAGGGTCTGACCCTGCTGCAGCGAACGCGCGGCGCGCTCCAGCCCCGAGCGCAGCATATCCAGCCGCAACACGCGGGCCGAGATGCCCATCGCATCGACGATGGGAACGCGATTGGCCAGCAAAGTGCCCAGCACCGTGGCCCAGCGCCCGATCTCGCTCTGGATCAACCAGGGGCCGATGCCGGGAATTCTGATCAAGGTCTGCAACGCGCTATGGCGCAAGGCCTCACGGCTCGCGCCATAGCCGATCAAGGCGGCCAAGGCGCCGAAGCCCATGCCGAACTCGCCCAGATGCGTGCGCACGTAAAGACCAGATTCGATGACCCAGCGCGACAACTCGGGCACATTGGCACGCGAGCCGCGTATCAGCGAAGCAAAGCGCGGCACCACGCCGACGAAGATGATGAACACTGCCAGGGATCCCGCCAGCACCAGCACCGTCGGGTAGATCAGCGCGCTGCGCAGCTCTTCAGTCACTTTGCGATCAAGCTCCATCTGGTCGGCGGCCTCGGACAGTGCTTTTGACAACTGCCCGCTGGCTTCGCCGGCTTGCGTCAATGCCAGCACGAATGCCGGCAGGCGCAAGCGCGCATCTTCGAGCGCTTCGGACAGGCGCCCGCCGCCGCGCACATGGGTGTGCAAGCTCTCCATCGCCGGCCCCAAGGACTGGCTCGCATAGGCCTGCGCCAAGCTTGGCAAGGCATCCCCCAGCGAGACACCCGCACCCAGCAAGGTAGACAACTCACGCAGTAGCACGGTTTGATCAGCTGCGCTGACGCGCTGCCGCGAGGCCTTTGCAGGCCGGGCTGCGCTGCCGGCAGATGCCGCCAGCCGTACCGGCGTCAGGCCATCCGCACCGAGTTGGCGGATCGCCGCGCCCTCGTCGTCGGCCTCGATCAAACCCTTGTGCTCCTGACCTTGAGGGTCCCGTGCGCTGTAGTCGAATTGCATGCCGGCAGGTCTCAGATCAGTCGGCGCCAGCGCCGCCGGTCGCCCGCAGAACTTCTTCCAGCGTGGTCATGCCAGTAATAACTCTCAGCGCGCCTTCTTGCGCCAAGCTGCGGCGGCCCTGGGTATTGGCCAACGCCTCGATGCGGTCCATCGCCACGCTCTGCGCTACAGCATGCTGGAGTTCGGTACCCAGACTCAACATCTCGTAGATGCCGATGCGGCCGCGAAAACCGGTGCGCTCGCAGGCAGGGCAACCGACCGGGCGCCTCCAGCGCGGCAGGTCATCCTGCGCCATGCCGTCGCCAGCCGCGTCGGCCAGCGCCAGCGCCAGCGCTTCATCGGTCACCGCAGCCGGCGCATCGCCGGCCATGGCACATTTTTCGCATAGCCTGCGCACCAGCCGCTGCGCCACCACGGCGCGCAAGGCAGCGGCGACAAGGAAGGGTTCGACCCCCATGTCGACCAGCCTTGTGATGGCCGACAGCGCGTCGTTGGTGTGTAGCGTCGCCAGCACCAGATGCCCGGTGAGCGCCGATTGGATCGCAATTTCGGCGGTCTCCCGGTCGCGGATCTCGCCGATCATGATGACGTCCGGGTCATGGCGCAAGAATGCACGCAGCGCGCGGGCAAAGGTGTAGCCAATGTCAGCCTGCGTTTGCACCTGGATCACATGTGGCAGGCGGAACTCGACCGGGTCCTCGACGGTGAGGATCTTGCGCGTGAAGTCATTGGTCGCCGCAAGCGCCGAATAAAGCGTTGTGCTCTTGCCAGATCCGGTCGGACCGGTCACCAGCACCAGGCCATTGGTCATGCCCAGCCAACGCCTGAAGCTTGCCAATTGCACCGGGCGCATGCCCAACCGCTCCAGCGACAGATCGGCGCGGCGCTTGGGCAGCAAGCGCAGCACGATGGATTCACCAAACACAGCGGGTATCGAGGACACGCGCACATCGATTTCGGCACCAGCGGCTCGCATCGAAATGCGTCCGTCCTGCGGCAGGCGGCGCTCGGCGATGTCGATGCCGGCGATCAACTTGATGCGCGAGGCCACTGCCGGGTAACGATCCATGCCCATGGTTTGACGCAAATGCAGCACGCCGTCGATGCGCAGCCGCACTTCGAATTCACGCTCGCCCGGCTCCAGATGGATGTCCGACGCTCGCGCCTCTACGGCCTGCGCCACCAGGTTGTTGACCAGGGCGATAACAGGCGCATCTTCGGCAAGTTCGCGCAGAGCGCGTACGTCGAGTGCCTGGGAAACGAGATCGGTATGCGCCAGCCGCTGCTGCCAGTGCGACAGATCGGCCTCGGGCATCAAATGCCAGACAGCATCGCGGCAAAGCGCGAGTTCGGCAATGCTTTCGCGCAGATCGGCCTGCAAGGGGTCGGCGCTGGCAATATGCCAGCCGCCATGCTCATCCTGCCAGGGCAACACTGCCTGATCGAGCAGATAGCGGC
Source organism: Roseateles sp. (assembly GCA_044357665.1). Lineage (GTDB taxonomy): Bacteria > Pseudomonadota > Gammaproteobacteria > Burkholderiales > Burkholderiaceae_C > Paucibacter_A. The sequence continues at coordinate 26,395 of JBIKPD010000006.1, forward strand.
TGCGCGAGCCGAGCAGCGCCATCGCTGCCCGCAGGGCGTCTTCGTCAAGATCCACAGCGCGCACCAGGCCCAGACCCAACTGCTCGGCCAGCACCGGATAAAGGCTGTCGGCGGTGATTGACCCCATTCGCATCAGCACAGCCCCCAGGCGCCCGCCATGCGCGGCCTGATAGCCAAGGCCGGCCTCAAGGTCGGCAGCGCGCATCAGGCCTCGCTCCAGCAGCAACTGGCCGAGCAACTGACCGCCCGCAATGCTGTATGGGTCAGGCATCAGCGCTCAGCCGTTCCAGTGGCCGATCCATTGGCCGGTGGTGGACTGCCTGCACCGGGCCGAGTCACTGCGTCGCCAGCCGCCTTCTCAACAGGCTGCACCGCGCCCGCCCATGAGCCCAGCGACTTGCGGAAAGCATCAGTAATGGTTTCGGCGTCGTGCGAATCGTTGACCACGTAGGGCGTAATCAGCACGATCAGTTCGCGTCGCCCGCCACTGCGGCTTTGCTTGCTGAACAAGCTGCCAACCAGCGGAATGTCCTTCAAGTACGGAATACCGGCCGAGCCGCTTGCCGAATCCTCCGAGATCAGACCGCCCAACAGTACGGTCGTGCCGTTTTTCAGGGTCAGCTTGGTGTCCACCTTGCGTGTCGTGAACGTGGGCGAACTGGCCACGCCGGTTTCGGTCGCCAGAGCCTGGCTCACCTCCTGCGACACATCGAGGTCCACCTGATCGCCCGAGTGGATCACCGGCTTGACCTTGAGGATCACGCCGGTGCTGCGGTACTGGACTGTCTGCAACAAGCCCGTCTGTGCTGCTGTTCCAGTGGCGATGCCTGTCGACTGCTGGCTCGTGATGATGGGCACCTCCTGCCCGACCTGAATCGTCGCGGTTTCGCCGTTGCGCGCCATCACGCGTGGGCTGGACAGAATCGTTGCCCGGTTATTCGATGCCAGCGCGTTCAAAGCCACCCTGAGCTGGCCCGCACCGTTGAAAACCCGGTAATTGAACCCGGCTGTGCCCAAAGAAAGGCCACCCTGGGTTCCGGCCGAACTCGTGCGCCCGGCGCTATCGACCTGCGACGACAGCCACTCGACGCCTAGTTGCGCGTCGTTGGTCAGCGAGAGTTCGGCGACCGTGACCTCGATCAGCGCCGCCTTGGTCGGCCGGTCCAGCGTCTGCAGCAACGAAATGATCGCGCCGTACTCATCAGGATTGACCTGGAATATCAAGGTATTCGTCGACTTGTCGACCACCACCGCCGCCAGCCTCGTTGGTGCAACTGCCTGGCCCTGCACGGGCGTCACAGCTACGCCTGCTGTTGCGCTGCGGGAGCCTGCCAGAATCCGGTCCAGCGTCTGCGCCAGCAGGTCTGCGTCCTTGTTCTTGACCACGTACGAAAAGAAATTCTTGCCTATACCGCGCTCGTTCGGCCGGTCCAGCATTCGCGCCCAGTTCGTCACATGCCCGAGAACCGCATCGTTGATGGCAAAGACATAAACCGAATTCAATGCCGATATCGGCAGCAAAATCACCGGGAAACGCACGCCGCCAGGTGTGATCGGCTGGCCGACAGGGTGCACGGCATAGCCTTCGGCAATCAAAAGCTCGGCCAGGCGCCGCGCCATTTCATCGGCCGACCAATAGGCAGGAGACAGCGCCATGCTGGCGCGCCCCTTCATCGCCGGCTGATCGAGGATGGCAATCGCCTCCAACGCCGCCTTGACGTTGTCGGGATTGCCGCTGATCAGCACCGCGTTGCGGCCTGCGTCATCCTGAACGGTGACACGATCACCGAACATCGTTCGCAACCAGTTGCTCACATCGGTCTGCCGCACAGCCTCCAATTGCACCAAGTGGAAAACCGGCCGCAGCGGCAACTTAACATCGGGCATTGCCGCGCCATAGCGGATGCTCGGCAGATCGCCCAGGTTGGCGTTGTCCGGCACAACTCGAACCAGTCCGCCGACATCAATGGCCGAGATGCCGTAACTCTTCAGCAGCAGGCGCATGGCACTTTCAAGCTGCGCTGCGGTCTGCCCGCCACCAGTCCGGAAGGTCACCAGGTCCTGGCGGGATGAAACGGCGGGGTGTAAATTCACTGTTCTCTTGAGGACCTCGGCGTACACGATCTGCACAAAGGCCGGCAGCGCCACCTGCTGCAAATTGACCGCTGCGATCACCTCGCCGCCAGCGGCGCCTAAAGTGAGCACGTCGACTGCCCCATTCGACGCTGCTGCTGCAGGCGGCTTGGGCGCCGGCGCCACCTTCAATTCGCGCACGACTTTGTTCAGCGCGCGGTCGTCAGTATTGGCATCGGCCGCTGACGGACTCAGCATCGGCGCCGGAATCACGGGGTTGACAACGGCACAGGCATTCAACAAGGCCGCAGCCATGACGGCCATCAACATGGCCGGCCAGGGGGCAAGAGCTGATATCACGGAGGCTCCAGTACGCGCGATTGAACGGCAGGTTTGCTTAAGCACCGGGCTGGACTCCCAGGCTGAACGATTTTTTGCCTATCTGCATACATACCTCGCTGTCATCGATTTTTGTGATCCTGTGCCCGCTCGGCAAGGTATCGCCCACGCCAAGCCTCAGCGACTGCTTGCCTGGAGCCATGAAGCTGATCAGCACTTTGCGCTCGGCGCCGCTGCGGTACACACCGGCCACGCGCCAGCGATTGTCCTCGGGCGCTGTCACAACTGCGCCGCTCTGAAGCTCGGCGCCAAAGATCGGCGACGTTACCACCGCCAAGCCCTGCCCGACCTGATCAGGTTTACGCGGCAGCTCAGGCAAATTCCAGGCATCGCGTCGCACTTGCACCAGCGGCTTCTCAATCTGTTCAGCAGGTGCCAGCAACCACCCCAACGCAGCCGCCACAAGGACCGCGCCAGCTGACTTGAATGCCCGCCGTTTCACGGTGCAACCTCGCTCTTTCGGGCCAGGATTCGCAGATCCAACTCCGCCATTGGCGGCTGACTCAAACCTCGCAAACTGAGCCTCTCAACCACCACCGAATGCTCGCTGCGCGCGCATTCTGACAAGAACGCCATCAGCGGCGCGCGCTGCAACTCAAAGCTCACACGCGCGCGCAGCGCCACATAACCCGCAGGCGCGCTCAGCCCTTGCCCCGCCCCCGCACCCTGTCTGCCCGTTTCGGCAGAGGCCTTGTCCTGTTCAACCCGAGCGATGGTCAGCGCGAGCGTCTTCAACCCAAGCCGCGGCGGCACCGTGCGCAGCCAGTCCTGGAACGCTGCCTCGGTCAGCGCTAAGTCTGCTTCGGCCCAGGCCATGCTGTCCAGCGCGGCATTCGTCCGCGAGGCTTCCGCGGCGCGATCCGTCCAATCGCGCTCCTTGGCAAGCGCTCGCAGGCGGCTCAACTCGCCGTCCAGAGTCTTGACCTGCACGCGCTGAAACTCCACCAGATCGAGTCCAGCCTGCAGACCATAGAGCGCAAGAATCAGCAGCACCAGCCAGACGCCCAAGCGCAATCGCGTTGAAGCCTGCCACTGCGCCCTGAATTCTCCCAAGGCCAGCGGGGCCTGCACCATGAGTCTCACCTGTTGCTCCCGGTAGAAAATGCCGAAGGCGGCGCAAAAGCAGGCGCCGCTAAGGGGGGCAATTGTGAGGCCGCCGCGCTTTGCAGCGGTGGCGGACGCAAGCCATCCAGGATCATTTCCAGGACCACCAAACCACTCGTACCGTCGGACCTGACCTCAGCCACGTTTTTGAACCAGTTGCCAGCCTGCAAGTCGCGCACGATGGCCGCCCTGCTTGCTTTGGGTGAAAGTTGCAGTCCGATGCGAAGTTTGCTGCCGCTCAGATCCATCTCCTTGAGTTGAACACCCGACCTGCCCAGCACATCATGCAGATGCACGATCACCTCAATCGGCAAAGGCTCAGCCAGCCAGTTCGCCAACTGTCGGGCCTGCGCCGCCTTCGCCAGCGCCAAGTCCCTGTTTGCCAGAACCACCCCCGCAGACTCACGCAATGCGGTGATCTCCTGGCGCCGTTGCCCTATGGCTTGATCGACATCCCAGGCTTGGCGCCCGGCTGCGCCAGCGCAAACCAGCAGCGCCAGCGCGCCAATGCAGACCACGCGATTCTCGATACCCGAAATCTGTCCGGCGTCACCCGCCATGCCCTGCAGCGTGGCCCAGGGCTTGTTGAGCCAGGGCGCCTGCTCTGCGGCAGGGTAGCTGGCTTGCGGCAGGTCGGTGACGGTTCCAGCGCCAGCGTGCAGAAACAGACGCCATTCCTGTGTGCCGGGTGCTGCCGGCCACCATCGACTGGCGCACAGCCAGCCACCGTGCCAGACTTGCCCCTCGAAACCCTCAGTGCAGCGTAGCAGGCGAGCGCCGTCGCTGCCCGCTTGGCGCAGCATTGGTTCAGGCACCAGGCGACAGCGCAAAGGCTCGCAGCCGGCATCAAGTAGACTCTGGCGTGCGCGCCCATCGTCCCAAGCCAGCGCCATGCCGGAATCGCCACGCAAAGCCAGCGCAAAGGCACAGTCGTCAAAAGGCCGCCAAGCAAGCGCCTGCATGCGCAAGGCAGCAAGCCGTTCGGCTGCGGGCACGGTATTCAGCCGAAACCATTTGATTCGGCAGCGGCTGCGCGCCAGCACGACGACCTGGGCGCCGAACGGGCGCGCCGCAGGGCTCTCGTAGCGATCACCGAGCAGCAGCGCTCGCCGGGAAGGATGGCCCGCTTGCAGCAAGCGCAAGAGGGAATGGAAGCGCAGCGCTGGGTTCATTGCTTTGACTGGGGCGCCTCGCATTGTGCTTTTCGGTGAATACCCATGGCCCGACCATACCAGCTGGTGTAAGGCGCGCATTGTACTCAATCGCCCTCGGCAGACCTGGCGCCCATACGGTGATCCGCGTCTCGAAACCTGGCAGGAACCAATAGTCTTCGCGATCCATTGCTAGCCCGGTGGCGCGCGCGGCGATACCGCCGCTGCTCAACAGGCCGCCCTTGCGCAGGGTCAGGAGCAAGTCCAGTTGCTCAGGCGCCGCCGACGGGAAGATGGCCCGCAGCACTTCCGGCGACGCAGTATTCGGATTGAATTGATTTGAAATCGCCACGCTGAGCCGACGCGAAAGCCGCACAAGGCGTTCGGGGTCGTCGCGCCATAGCGGCATATGGTCCAATTCACGCAGGCTCAGCAACCAGTCATTGCGCGGCGCCGCCAAACCCAGCGCCGCGTACTCGGGTGGCTCGGCACCATTCAGCCGTTTCAAACTGTCGGTGTCGATATAGTCTTCCAGCACATCCATCCAGGCCTGTGCCCGCACAGGCTCGACGCCATCCTGAATCAGCAAATTCAGCAACGCCGCCCGGTTCAATGCGTTTACTGACAGCAGGCCGCGTTGATCCTGCACGCTGACCAATGCGCCGTTTCCCAGCCGATAGAGCCTGCCGTCCTCGTGCAGAGCGCCAAGTGCATCGCCATGTCCGGTGGGCATGACAGGGCGGGTCGCGAGCCAATAGAGGGTAGCGGCTTGAGCACCCGATGCGCTCACCCGCGCCGCGGCATAGTCGCGCAATCCCAGCGCATTGCCGCGCAGTAAGTCGATACGCTCGGCGAATCGCAGCGCAACAAAAGCAATCACGGCCAGCGTCGTGATGACCATCAACAGGACATAGCCACGCTGCCGCCCATTCGCGCGTCCGATTCGGCGCCGGAGCGGCCTCATCGCTGCTCCCAGTCGAGGCGTCGACGGCGCGCGGACTCGTTGACCACGATGCCGGCTATCAGCGGCCCGCCGGCTTCATCACCAATCTCGATCAATACGGCAACAGGCAGCCCTGGAATCACCACGCCTGGGCGTGGCCAAGCCTCCAGCCAACTGCCCTTTTCGTCCATAAATTTGAATCCAGCCAACGGTCCGGTCCATGTGAGCAACGTGGTCCACGCCCGCTCGGCAGCTGCCGTATCCGGCAACGCTGGTCCGATCAGCAATTCGTTGCGCTGCACCCGCTCGTCGCGCTTGAGTCTCAGTTGCACCAGGCCGGCGCCAACACCTGGGATATCGGGCGTCTCGGCGCTTGCCAGACGCATGCCGTTCGAATCGCCGCTGAACTGCGGCACGGTGTTCAACTGCCCGGCCAAGGCCGACTCAAGCAGGCTGCGCAGCCACTCGCGCCGCACGACCTGGCGTTGCGATTCGACACCCGCGCTTTGCATTACGCGTTCGATGCGCCCGATCTGCTGCATGGCCTGCCAGAGCAGGCCCGAGATCATGGCGAGAATGACCAGCGTCACCAGCAATTCAACCAGCGTGAAGCCGGACGAGCGCAGCGCCCCAGGCGATGGTCTGCGCGACATCAAGGCAGCCTGGACTCGTTGGCGGGCGCTGCAAACCCGGATTTCAGCTTCCAACCGGCGACGATCTGCCGCCATTCGACCTGCTGCCCGGAATCGACCCGCTTGGCCTGAACGGTGATCCGGTAAAGGCCAAGCTGCCAGCGCGGCGAAAGGCGCCCCCACTGATCGAACTCGTCGCGCATCGGCTCGAGCAGTTCGCTGCGCCAACTGAGCCGCAGACTGCCGACCGCCTTGTCGCCCCCGGGCGCCAACGCCGGGTTGAGACTCGCCAGCCAGGACTGCGCTTCCAATTGCAGTTGCGCCTGCGCCTCGGCATCCTTGACTCTTGTCGCTGTCTGCAGATTCTGATTGATCCACGAGAAGACCATCAAGCCGGACGTACCCAGGATTACCATTGCGACGATAGCCTCCAAGAGACCGAAGCCGCGCTGGCGTTCAGCGTTGAGCTGCATCTGCTGTTTCAACAAGCACTTCGCCAGTCACCGGTGCGATCCGCCAGACTTCGCTGGCGTCGACCTGCCGGAGTTCTAGTCGGCCGCCCGCCGCGATGCCGCTGGCGCCGTATCGCAATGGCGCGCGCAAACGCAACTCGGTGCCGTCGTTTTGTCCCTGCAGCCCTTCTTGCAGCTTGCGGGCGTCGATGGTCAATGGCTCACCGGAAAGAAAAGCCTTCACAGGCAATGATTCGATCCGGACTTTCAGGTCGGCGCGCCAGCCTCGGGTTTGAACCGCGTCCAGCCAGCGACTGGCTTTTGGTGCCACGATCCCGGCGCTCAATGCCAGCAGCGCCATCACGACCAACAGTTCAAGCAGGGTGAAACCCTGCTGCCTGGCGCGCTGCGGATTCTTCACTGTACCGGTAGAACGCCAAGGTCCTTGGCATCGCCTTCACCGCCGGGCTGACCATCGGAGCCGAATGAATACAAGGCAAACCCATGGCTGTTCTGTCCTGGAACCGCGTACTGGTAGGGCTTGTTCCAGGGATCCAGCGGCACGGCATCTTCAAGATAGGGCCCGCGCCAGCGGTTTGCCAGCGCCGGTTCTGTCGGTGCCTTGACCAGCAAATTCAAGCCTTCTTCGACCGACGGATAGCGGCCAATGTCAAGCCGCACATTCTCCACCGCACCACGCAGCAACTTGATCTGTGTGCCGGCAGTTGTGACCTTGGATTGATCGACCTTGCTGAACAAGCGCGGCCCGACTAGACCGGCAAGCAGGCCGATGATAACCAGCACGACCAGCATTTCCAGCAGGGTGAAACCCCGCGATTGGCGAGGCCTGCCAACAAAATTTGAAATAGTCATATTTGAATTGCGGAATACCGAACGCTGAACACCGAACACTGAACTTGCATTCATTGGCTTGATGATTATTCCATACCTGCAGACATGAAAAAGGGCGCCCGAAGGCGCCCTTGAATCTTCAATGGAGCTGAAGATTGATTAGTACGTGCCAGCGACGTACGGACGCTCAAGCGGGACGAACGTCGAAGAATCGCCGTTGAAACCAAGGTTGTAATTACCCTTGATGTTCGCTGCCGGTGCATTGATCGTGAAGGTCACCGAACCGCGGATGCCGGTGCTGAACGAGCAAACATTCTTCGCATCGATCACGGTCTGACCAGCATTCAATGTGCCTGCTGCAGCAGTACCAGCCGTCACAGTCTTGCCAGTTTCAGCTTGGCATGCGGCCGTGTAGGTCGCGGCAGGGCCGACATTCTGGAAGAAGAAGCGTGTCAACACGCCTGTACCTGCATCGGTCGACATATACGGTGTCAACAACTGGATCGCATTGGCAGACCAAGTCCACCAATTTGCATTGCCAGCCAGCGTGACGTCAGCGCCGATGACAACATCGCCAACAGCCGATATGCCAAAGACGCGGGACGTTCCGAGCGATGAGGTCTGGGCCGACGTCATCGTCACATCGACGTTGTAAGCACCAATACCACCAACAATATTGGCTGGCAGCAATGAGAAGGTAGCCGCAGCGGCGCCAACTGTAACGACCGGAGCACCACCAGCAGGAGGCACCACAGCAGCCCCTGCCACGCCTGTGAAATTAGTACCCGTAACGGTCACGGCGATCGAAGTACCATGCAAGTTGAAGTCCCAATTAGTAGCGCCGTTAGCGGTCGTGTAAGTCGTCGCACCGTTATTGTTATTCACAACAAAACGTGCAGCGGCCACAGCTGCAGTGTCTGCCGGAGCCGTTGCGTTAGCCAGGAAACCAAACAACGGGCCAGAAGCGTGATTCACATTCGCAACGGTCGCGGTGTCAGCAGCTGCCGTAATGGACAGAGCATTACCCGACTGCATGATCATGCGGGTTACCGCGCTGTTGTTGTCGATACGGGCGGTTTCGCCCAAGTCCCACAGGTTGAGCGAGACGCTGACGGAATTGCCAGAAGTTGCCAGCGTGTGAGCATCAATCACTGGCGCAGCAAAAGTCAATGTTGTCGTCGCGTCGGTAGCAGTCGTAACGTCGATCTCATAAGCGCATTCGCTTGCGCTCGCCCGCTTGACCGTAGCAGTCAAGGCACCAGCACCGCCGCCAACAGGCACGCCGGCAGCACAGTAGGCTGCCGTGAATGTTGCCCCAGCCGACGGCGTCATGATGATCGTGAAATCCTGCGCTGCCGTGCGGGTAACACCCATTGTGTAAACAACGGCCGTGCCTGCGGTAAGGTCGGTGGTGTTAATCAATCCTTCAACCGCATACTTGGTCGCTGCTGCATCAACTGCCGGAGCAGTGATCGAGCCAGCAAATGCAGCTGATCCGCAAACCGACACGATCGCAACCGCGACTGCCTTGATAGTGAACTTTTTCATTAGTACTTCTCCACAAATTGTTGGAACACAAAAACGCAATGAGTTGCGAATCAGCGCAAGGCGCGCTCTCTATTCTATGCAGTAATGCTTCAGTACGTCAATGCAAAACATCAAGGCAGATACTTTCTTTACTGCCAGCTTTGCACTGAACACACTTTATACTCCCGCACCCCCACAGCCAATAAGAGGACATGTTCCGCCTTGTTGCCTCGTTGGGTTGGCGTCAGCATAGCAGAGGCGCAACCACCTTTTTGAGGTGAACGGCAAATATTTCTTAGGAAAACCCTGAAATTGTTGTATCAAATCTACAACAGACCTGAGTTTGTTCGCTGTCAACACCATTTTTTGCGCTGGATGTAATCCACGTTTGGAGTGCCGCCTCGGATTGGACCAATGTGATTCAGCCCTCATCAAGGTGCAGGGCGAGTTGTGCCTCTTAGGCATTGGGTCATTGGTAGCCGATAGAGGAGGGCATTCGCTTGGCGTTGTGCGCGTCGTCGATGAATCGGGGCAAGCGAGCGTTGATCTTCCCGAAGGACTCGTAGTCCAATGGGATGGACGCCCCCACCCGTCACGGCCCCGCTTCGCGGCCGCTGGGCTTTACAGCCCAGCCGCTGCACGCAGCGCTGCAGCTTTGTGGCTTCGGCCGACCTTGCGGGTCTTGACTTCGCTGCGCGAAGTCAGCCTGCGCCGCAAGGCTGCAGGCCCGCTTCGCGGTCGCTGGGCTTTACAGCCCAGCCGCTGCACGCAGCGCTGCAGCCTTGTCGGTACGTTCCCAAGTGAACTCGGGTTCTTCGCGGCCGAAATGGCCGTAGGCGGCGGTTTTTTCGTAGATCGGGCGCAAGAGATCGAGCATCTGGATGATGCCTTTTGGGCGCAGGTCGAAATGCTCGTTGACCAGTTCGGACAACTTCTCGTCCGAGATCACGCCGGTGCCTTCGGTATAGACCGTCACATTCATCGGGCGGGCCACGCCGATTGCGTAAGCGACCTGGATCTGGCATTGCTTGGCCAGGCCGGCAGCGACGATGTTCTTGGCCACGTAGCGTGCGGCATAGGCGGCCGAGCGGTCGACCTTGCTGGGGTCCTTGCCCGAGAATGCGCCGCCGCCATGCGGGCAGGCGCCGCCATAGGTGTCGACGATGATTTTGCGACCGGTCAGGCCGCAGTCACCCTGGGGGCCGCCGATGACGAAACGTCCGGTCGGGTTGATCAGGTATTTGGTGTCTTTCAGC
>JBIKPD010000399.1:0-3685 GCA_044357665.1 Roseateles sp.
GCCTGTGACGCTGATTTTTCTATTCAGCGAAGACATCGGCAACAGCTTCAGCGCTGACGACATCACCCTCAGCGGCGGCACTGCCGGCAGCTTCACGATCGTCAGCGGCACCAGGGCCACGCTCGAGGTGACACCGACCGTTAACGCCGCCGGTTCCATCCAGGTCAGCGTCGGCGCAAGCAGGTTCAGTGATCTGGCGAACAACAGCAACCTGCTCGGGACCAGTTACGCCCGCGCTTTCGACACCCGCAGCGCTAGCAACGACTGGGTGCTCAACTGGAGCGATGAATTCAACGGCAACGCGCTCGACATGGCGGTGTGGAGCTACGACGTCGGCGCCAGTGGTTGGGGCAACAACGAATCGCAGTATTACCAGGCACAGAACGCCGTGGTCAAGGACGGATTCCTGACCATCACGGCGAAAAAGGAGGCCGTTGGCGGCGCGCCCTACACCTCGGCGCGACTACAGACTTCGCGCAAGAAGACCTTCACCTACGGCCGTTTTGAAATGCGCGCCAAGCTTCCGGGCACACAGGGCATGTGGCCTGCGTTCTGGCTGCTGGGCGAGACCTGCAACTCGTTCGGCCTTTATGGCGGCAGCGTCAACTGGCCCGCTTGCGGCGAAATCGACGCGATGGAAATGATCGGCGGCCTCACCGATGGCTCGGGCGACTTCACCAACCATGGCACGCTGCATTATCTGAACGCCGCCGGCATCAACCCGGCGCCCTCGTTTGCCTATCGCAACGCGACCCGGCTCTCGGCAGACTTTCACACCTACACGATCGACTGGACGCCGCAGAGCTTCACCTGGTACATCGACGGCATCCCCTTCGGCACCAAGGTTCTGACGGCCGACATGGGCGTATTTCAGAAGCCCTTTTTCCTGCTGCTGAACCTTGCCGTCGGCGGCAACTGGGGCGGCTGGCCGAATGCATCAACGGTTTTCCCGCAGACCTATGTGATCGACTACCTGCGGCATTACAGCAAGGCCTACCCGCCTGCAATAAATTGACCAAGCTGAGCGGCCCTGCCCTGGAGCGCCGCCGGAACCATTGCCGGCTATCCAGCAGCCGCATCAGCGCCGTTTATCACCGGGCCCTGAGTCAGACCCGTTTGTCGATGCAGCTCATTGCCCGAGCAGCTTGAAAAACGCGCTATTCAGCTTGGCGTCGGCCTCGACCAGCTTGGTATTGCTCCCGGCCAGCCAGGTGACATCCTGGCGAAGGCTGTCGCGTGCCAGACCCAGCATGCGCTTGACTTCGGCCGGCTGCGGGCCACCGGTGCCGACACGGGTACGCACCATATCGTCAGGCGCCAGGGTCGAGCGGAAAACCTGCTCACTGAGCGGCAAGACCGTATCCTTCAAGCCGTCTTTGCGGATCGCAGCCGCATACAACTCGACCGCCCGGGCATAGGGAAACTGATTCGGGCGCCAGTTGTTCTTGCGCGCGTCGATCACCACTTCACTGGCGAAATGATGCCCGATCCGGAACGGCACCTGGTGCAGACGCTGCAAGGTCTCAGCCAATTCCATCGAGGTCGTCCAGTCGCCGTTGAGTTCGTCGAGCGAGCGTTTCGGGTCGACTTTGAGCCCCTTCAAGACGGTGCTGAACTGATTCAGCATCTCGACCGTTGACACATAGGTGCGCGGCACCGCTTCCTTGTAATCGGTCATACCCGGCGTGACGTTATGCGCCCGCAAAGTTGCCCAATGGGCCAGTGCCACCACATCGGTCGCCTTGATCCTGGCGCCCTGAATGATGCCGGGGTTCTGCTTTTGCGGCATCGCGCTGCTGGTATAGGTCTGGCTGTTGTCCAGAATGATCCAGGGGCGGCTCTGGTGATATTGGGTATGAATATCTTCGAGCATGGCGCCAACACGAATAGCCATCGAACCGACGATATTGGCCGCCTCGATCGGCACGTCATAGCTGATCACCTGGCCGGCATCGTAGGAATTGACCACCAGGCCGTCAAAGCCCAGCAATTCAGCCAGACGCGGGCGGTTCAAGGGCCAGCTTGAATTGGCCAGCACGGCGGTACCCATCGGGCTGAGGTTCAAGCGCGCATAGAGCTCGCGAATGCGCTGGCTGTCGCGGGCAAAAGAATCGGCAAAAGCCAGCAGGTAATGGGCATAGCTGACCGGCTGCGCCTGCACACCATTGGTGTAAGCAGGCACATAGGTATCAACGTTTTGCGCAGCAAAATCGAGCAGCGTTTTCCTTGCCGCCAGCAAGGCATCGGCAGTGTCGAGCATGGCCGTACGGATCAAGGCGACGCGGTAGGTCGCCAACATGTCCTGCCGGCTGCGCCCGGAGTGGATCAAGGTGGCTTCGGGGCCGGCTTTTTCCGAAATGATGCGCTCGATCTGCAACACGTCGCTCGGGCGTTTGCCACCCGGTTGTTCAGCCTGCTGGATCGAATAGATCACGCCTTCGGCGATCGGCTTGCCCAAAGCGGCGGGGATGATTTTTTCTTCCAGCAGCATCACGGTCGAGGCCATATTGATGCGGCCCATCCAGTAGAACTGGTCCTGCGCCTTGCCGCGCGCGCTGGTTGCATCCTTGACAACCCTGCCGGCCAACTTGTCGGCTTCGGCCAGGCATTCGGCGGTGGTCTTGCACGCCGTGTCACGGATGTCGGCGGCCAAGGCCGGCCCGGCGCCGAGCATGCACAGCAGCAGGGTTTGAATGGCGAAGGGTGCGTAATGGCTGGATTTCATGTTGGCTATCGTTCTAGCGCATCAAAGCGCTGGTTGAATGGTTGGTGGAGGCACAACTGGCTTCGGCGTCTCTTTCCAGGCTGACTGATTGCGGGCATAAAAACTCTTTACAGTGTCGGTCGCCACCTGTTGAAGGAAACTGGCAGTTTCCTTGTCGATCTGGCCAAAGTAATCATAACTATTGCCGACCGCGGATTGGCCGTAAATACTTGCATAAACTGTACAAGCCGCCAGATAAGTGCCGATCAGTTCGGGATGTGTCCCGTCACCCTTGTGCAATTTGATGCCAGGCCGGCGCTGGTAGGCCAGCTCGAATGCCAGCCCAACCGGAATGACCAGCGCCCCAATCTCGTTGCCGACGCTGACATAAAGATCCTCGGTCAGCCCGATGTTCCCGGGCCTGGCCTGCCGGTGCGCATTTACATAAGCATGGGTGAGGTAGAGCGCAGTCTTTCCGCCCCGCTCGGTAATCACCTTGTTGAATTCGATCGCTGTTTCCCTGAACTGGCTGCTCCTGGCTTTGGACAAGGGTTCGCCGCTGCCGCCTTGCAGGATCACCAGTTGGAATGGCTCCTTGACGCCGATCCGACCCGGCTTTGTCAACTGCTCGATGTCGTGATGATTCAGTGCGGCTCCGCCGATGGTGGCCGACTTGAAGGATATCCTGTTCTTCATCGCGGGATTGGCTGCGAGCAGCAGACGATGGACATGGTTGTGAACGCTGTCGCCGTAATACAAATAGCTGTTGCCGACGAACAGCACATGGGTCGGCTGCTCAACCTGAGGCGCGGTGATCAGCGGAACTGGCGCTGCCACAGCGGACAACTGTGCAAGGCAAAAGGCTATGCAGATCAACAAGGGGTGCAAGAACATCAAGTTGGAAGGCAGTTTCGTCAGCGCGGATGTTAGCGCAGCGTCTGCAAAGCCCCCCCCCGCGCTGCGAGTCAGACAATACGCCGT
>JBIKPD010000081.1:0-12661 GCA_044357665.1 Roseateles sp.
TGGCGCGTAGAACAGGCTGGCGAGCAGGCCGTAGACCTCGGCCCGCGCCAACTCCTCGCGGTCGTCGGAGACGCTCCAGTTGAGGACTGCGGCATCGAGCGATGCCGCCTCGGGCGATTTGCGCTGGTTCATAGGTCGGTGATTCTCACTTCGTTCTTGTGGCTGTGGATGTCGATGACGCGGCAGTCACCGCACATCTGCAAGCGTTGCGCGCTCGCTCCCTGGAACATCGGATGACCGCCGAGCTTGGCCATCATTAACTCGATCGCTTTGGGCGTCGAGAACGGTTTGGCGCAGCGGATGCAGCAATAGGGCTCCACCTCATTGAGGACCCGCAGCTGTTTGCGGGCCCGTCCGCCATCCGCCAGCAAAAGCCGCGGCAGCAGCGTGATCGCACCCTCGGGACAGGTCGTCGCGCACAAGCCGCATTGCACGCAGTTTTTCTCGATAAAGCGCAGTTGCAGCTTCTCCGGGTTGTCGGCCAGGGCTGCAGATGGACAGGCACTGACACAACTCAAGCACATCGAGCAACGATCGGGATCGACCGCCAAGCTGCCGAAAGGACTGCCCTGCGCCGGCAAGGCGATTTCATCCGGCACGGTCAACGCTTGGGCCGACAGATGCTCGATCGCCAGGTCCAGCGTAGACCGCTTGTCAGCCTGCACGGTGAAGGTGGCTGCACGGGCCACCACCTGCGCCGGCGCGACCTGCAAGGCCGCATCGAGCTCGGCCAGATCACGCGCATCGCGGGCCTCGAGCAGGGCCAGATGCTGTCCCTGCAAGCCCAGTCCGGTCAAGATTTCTTGCGCCAGCGCCATCTGTTCCCGCAAAGCGGCACGGTATTCAGGCGCCTCCTCGCCAGTCATCAGGACCCAGACCTGCGAAGCACCGAAGGCGATCGCGGACAACCACAGGTCGATGCCGCAGGACGCCGTATGCCAGACTTCCAGCGGCAGCACACGCGCCGGCACGCCATGACTTGCCGCATCGACAGTCGCGGCGCGGCCAAGCTCGCCGATCAGCGCAGCGCCTGCGCCTTGGCTGTGGATCAGCAGCGCCGCATTCTTGCCGCCGGCGCGGTGATAAGTAGCCAACAGCGTGCGGATTTTCTTGCCCTGTTCAGCAGGTCCGGGCGTTGCATAACTGATCGCACCGCTCGGGCAGACCGTCGTACAGGCGCCGCAGCCGACGCAGAGATGGGGTTCGACAATGATTCCGGCCAGGGTAGCGCCGCCGGCCTTGCCCTTGCGCGACGCATCGCTGCGGATCGCACGCGCCGAGCACACATCGATACAGGCGTTGCAGCCGATTTTTTCGTTGCGGCTGTGCGCGCAGACCTTCTGCTTGTAATTGAAGAACTTGGGTTTCTCGAACTCGCCGACGCTGTCGACCAGTTTCAGCACCGCATTCAGGAGCTGGCTGTCGTCACGGGCATGGAAATAGCCCTGGGGCGGCTGGTGCAGCGACAGGAAAGGCGTTGATTGCAGGTCAAGCACCAGGTCAAAGGACTCGCTGAACTGCTGCGGCTCACGGGTAAAGTCGATCGCCGCGGCGGCATCGCAAGCCCGTACGCAGTCGCGGTGGCTGCCACATTTGGCCAGATTTACCTGGTAACTGAAGTCGATCGCACCGGTCGGGCAAGCATCGATGCAGGCATTGCAGCGCGTGCACAGGTCAAGATCGATCGGATTGCTGCGCGTCCAGCTGACCTCGAAGTTGCCGAGCCAACCGCTGATCTGCGTGACTTGCCCCGAATTGACCTCAAGTGTTTTTTGCTGCTGCAGCGCCCCGCTGCCCTGCACCAGCAAGCTCACCTCAAGCTTGCCGGCCAGCATCTGCGCTGCCCGCTCGGCACGATCCGGCGCGCCGATCACGAGCAAACGGCCTTGCGACTTGTAGCTGACTGTTGACACCGGTTCGGGGTCGGGCATCTGCGCCAGCGCGATCAAGGCGGCGATCTTCGGCGTGGCCGCCTTGGCGTCCTTGGACCAGCCGCCGGTCTCGCGGATATTGACGAAACGGATCGGACGCTCGGCCAGACCCGGCGCGCCCTGGGTTTGCTGGTTCAACTCAAGGAACAGCCGGCTCTCCTGGGTGCAGGCGACCAACAGGTCTTCACCACTCTTGGCCGCGCGCTGGAAAGCCGCCGCCTCGCGCCGGCACAGCGTGGTGTGAACGGTGCTCAGGCCCGCGCCGGCTTCAGGCCCGAGCGCCTTGATCAGGGCCGGACCGTCCAGCGGCATCGTCTTGTTGCAATCGCAGATCAGGGTCGTCATTGCTTGAGCTCAGGGTTTCGTTGGCGGGATTCGATGCATGGTCTGGCAGCGCTTGATCTGCGCTTGCTGCTTCTTCTTCGTCTTCGTCTTCAAACAGACCCAGCATGCTCGACTGGTTCATCTGCCGCAGCATCGCCAGCGGGATCGGATCGGGCTTGCCGTAATCGTCAATATAGGTATCAAGCCCATCCATCAGGTTGAAATGGGGGTCGCTGAAGAGTTTTTTCATCGCCGCGCGCTTCACGCTCTCGTCGACGCCGCCGGCGACAAAGCGCGAGTAATCTGATTCATGCGTCAGCTGCGCCACATCGGCCAGGGTCAGCGGCGGCGCCTTCGGAGGCGCTGCTGGCTGGTCTGCCAACGGCTGTACCGGTTGCGCTGACAGAACAGGCAGCAGCGCAGGTGGATCAGGCGGCAGTTCACCCGCCCGGGCTTGCGCCTTGCGGCGGCCCCAACGCGCCAGAAAGCCGGTGTCCTTGTCCGGATCCATCATTGCCTTTCTTCGGGTGGCAAAAACGACTGCGGGCGCCGGCGCCTCTTCGGCTCGGGCCGGTAATGCTGATCGGTATAAGCCTGCAGCCATTCGACCAGATCAGATTGCAGCGGCACGTTGTCGACACGCTCCTGGGCATCGAGCCAGCGCCCGGCTTCGGTATAGGACAGGCTGACGGTCTCGGCCCAGGCCCGCGAGGGATCCTCGTCATCGATGCGCCAGACCACGAACCAGACCGGTGCACCCGAACTCAGGTTGAGGTAATAACCTTCGGCCTCGTCGGCAAATAACTCGAGCTTGAAGTCCGGATGCAAGCTGCGCTGCACCCGGCCATCGTCGCGCAAAACCCGCGACACCGTGCCGAAGGCTTCTTCATGCGCGACCACATCGACCAGGGAGAAACGCCAGGCTTCCCATTGATTCGGATTGGCTTCGCGGTCGATCACGACCGCGACATGCAGCGCCGGACGCGGCTGCGCCGGCTGGTTGCTTGGATTGGGCAGATTGGACAGATTGGACATTGGGGCCAGTCTAGGCTTGGCGGCGATTGCCATAACTCAGGTCAAACCCGCTGCGGCCCGCAATTTCAAGGCCTTGATCAGCAGACATTCAGGTCGCGCTGGAAATGACGATGCGGGGGAACTTCGATGAAAAATCGCTGGCCTGACGCGAAATCTTCACCGCCAGTTGGCGCGCGACCTTTTTGTACAGACTGGCGATCTCGCCATCGGGGTCGCTAACCACGGTCGGGCGCCCGCTGTCGGCCTGCTCACGGATTGACATATGCAGGGGCAAGGCGCCGAGGTAATCCATCGCATAGTCCTCGGCCAGGCGCTTGCCGCCGTCGGCACCAAATATATGCTCGACATGACCGCAATTGGCGCATAGATGTACGGCCATGTTCTCGACCAGGCCGAGGATGGGCACGCCAACCTTTTCGAACATCTTCACGCCCTTCCTGGCATCCAGCAGCGCGATGTCCTGCGGCGTCGTCACGATCACCGCACCGGTCAGCGGCACTTTCTGGCTCAGCGTCAACTGGATGTCGCCGGTGCCGGGTGGCATGTCGATGATCAGGTAGTCCAGTTGACCCCAGCGTGTCTGGCGCAGCAACTGCTCGAGCGCTTGCGTGGCCATCGGCCCGCGCCAGATCATCGCGTCTTCCTCATCGACGAGGAAACCGATCGACATCACCAGCACGCCGTAGTTCTCCATCGGCTCCATCGAGCTGCCGTCGGCAGATTCGGGCCGGCCGCTGATGCCCATCATCATCGGCTGACTGGGGCCGTAGATGTCGGCATCGAGAATGCCGACCGCAGCGCCTTCAGCCGCCAGCGCCAAGGCCAGATTGACCGCGGTCGTGCTCTTGCCGACGCCGCCCTTGCCCGAGGCCACCGCAACGATGTTCTTCACCCCTGGCAGCAACTGCACGCCACGCTGCACCGCATGGGCGACGATCTTGACCGACAGGCTGGCATGGACATTCTCGACGCCCTCTTGGGTGCGCACTGCCGACACCAGCGCGCGGCGCAAGGCGGCAAGCTGGCTCTTGGCCGGATAGGGCAGTTCAATCTCGAATGCCACGTCGCCACCATCGATGCGCAGGTTTTTCAACTGCCGGGTCGAGACGAAATCCTCACCAGTATTTGGATCAATGACGGTCTTGATCGCGGCAATGATCGACGGTTCGCTGAGCGGCATGGCAAATTGCTCAGGTGTTCTTGGAGATCGAGATGCTCGGGAACTTGCTCGAATAATCCTTGGCCTGCGCGGCGATCTTGATCGCCACCCGGCGCGCCAGCGCCTTGTAGAGCGAGGCGATCTCGCCGTCCGGGTCGGCAATCACGCTCGGCCTGCCGGCATCGGCCTGCTCACGGATCGTCAATGCCAGCGGCAAGGCGCCGAGGTAGTCGACGCCATATTGATGCGCCATCTGCTTGCCGCCATCGGCGCCGAAGATATGTTCCACATGGCCGCATTGGGTACAGATATGGACGGCCATGTTCTCAACGATGCCCAGAATCGGCACGCCGACCTTCTCGAACATCTTCAAGCCCTTCTTGGCGTCGATCAGCGCGATGTCCTGCGGCGTGGTGACGATCACCGCACCGGTCACCGGCACGCGCTGCGACAGGGTCAACTGGATGTCGCCGGTGCCGGGCGGCATGTCGACGATCAGGTAATCGAGATCCTGCCAATGGGTCTGACGCAGCAACTGCTCGAGCGCCTGCGTGGCCATCGGCCCGCGCCAGATCATCGCCTGATCTTCCTCGATCAAAAAGCCGATCGACATGATCTGCAGGCCATGGCTGAGCATCGGCTCCATCAGCTTGCCATCATGGCTTTCCGGCTTGCCGCTGATGCCAAGCATCATCGGCTGGCTCGGGCCGTAGATGTCGGCATCGAGAACACCGACCTTGGCGCCCTCTGCCGCCAGGGCCAGGGCCAGATTGGCCGCCGTCGTGCTCTTGCCGACGCCACCCTTGCCCGAAGCCACCGCGATGATGTTCTTCACGCCCGGCAGCAACTGCACGCCGCGCTGCACCGCATGGGCAACGATCTTGCTGCTGATATTGACGCTGACGTTGGCAACGCCGGCCACCTGGCGCGCTGCAGCCACCAGTTGGCGGCGGATTTCAGCGATCTGGCTGGCGCCTGGATAGCCGAGTTCGATCTCGAAGGACACCGAGTCGCCATCGATGCGCAGCTGCTTGACCTGCCGGGTGCTGACGAAATCAAGCCCGGTATTCGGGTCGATCACGGTTTGCAACGCTTGCAGCAGGACTGATTCTTGGATTGAAGACATTGATTGCTTCCAGTGACGACGGTCGATTCGGCGGTGCGGCAGTCTAGCCTAGGCGCCAATCCCGGCCAGGCGTAGGGGAACTGTGCCGGGACAAGCTGATCCGGCAGGCCATTGCCTCAAAGGCTCAGCAAATGCTCGCGGTAATAGAGCATCTCGTCGATCGATTCATGGATGTCAGCCAGCGCGGTATGGGCTTGCTGCTTCTTGAAGCCAGCCATGATCGCGGGCTTCCAGCGCCTGGCGAGCTCCTTCAAGGTCGAGACATCGACATTGCGGTAATGGAAAAAGCTTTCCAGCTTGGGCATGTAGTTGGCCATGAAGCGGCGGTCCTGACAGATGCTGTTGCCGCACATCGGCGATTTGCCGGCAGGCACATAGACCTTCAAAAAGGCAATCAACTGCGCAACCGCTTCGTCCTCGCTGATGGTTGAGGCCTTGACCCGATCGATCAAGCCGCTCTTGCCATGCGTGCCCTTGTTCCAGTTGTCCATCTTGTCCAGCGCTTCATCGCTCTGGTGGATCGCAAACACCGGGCCTTCGACCCGCGTCGTCAACTGCGCATCGGTGACAACGACGGCGATTTCGATGATGCGGTCGCGGTCCGGGTAGAGGCCGGTCATCTCCAGGTCGATCCAGATCAGGTTATGTTCGTTCGAGACCAGCGTCGGGGCAATGCTCATATGGGGAGTTTCTTTGGCAATTGAATCACCCGGATTGTCGCAGCCCTACACTGCGCTGATGTCTGCAAGCATTCTTCCCCCCATCCCGTCCACCGCCCTGAGCCTGGCCTTCGCCTTGGCGCTGCTGGCTTCAGTGTTGTGCAAATTCTGGCTCAGCAGTCGCCAGGTGCGCCATGTCGCCCTGCACCGCGGAGCGGTGCCCGAGGCATTTGCCGCCAAGGTGCCCCTGGCCGCACACCAGAAGGCCGCCGATTACACGCTGGTGCGCAGCCGCTTTGGCCAGTTGAGCCTGGCCTTCAGCAGTTCATTGCTGCTGGGCTGGACTTTGCTGGGCGGGCTCGATGCCTTGAATCTGGCCTTGTACGACCTGGTCCTGCCCCGTTTCGGAGTGATGGCTTACCAGTTGTCGCTGCTGTTCGCGTTCACACTGATCGGCAGCCTGCTCGACCTGCCCTGGGAGCTCTACAACATCTTCCGCATCGAGCAGCAATTCGGCTTCAACCGCATGACGCTGAAGTTGTATGCGCTCGACATGCTCAAAGGCGCCTTGGTCGGCATTCTGCTGGGCCTGCCGATCGCCGCGCTGATTCTCTGGTTGATGGGGGCCGCGGGCGCCTATTGGTGGCTCTGGGCCTGGGGCGCCTGGGTCGCGATCAACCTGCTGATCCTGCTGATCTATCCGACGCTGATCGCGCCGCTGTTCAACAAGTTCACGCCGCTTGATGACGCCGATCTGAAAGCCCGCGTCGAAGGCCTGATGGCGCGCTGCGGCTTTGCCGCCAAAGGCCTGTTCGTGATGGACGGCAGTCGCCGCTCGGCCCATGGCAATGCTTATTTCACCGGCTTCGGCCCGTCCAAGCGGGTGGTGTTTTTCGACACCTTGCTGAGCCGTTTGAATGGCCCTGAAGTCGAAGCGGTGCTGGCCCATGAGCTCGGGCATTTCAAGCACAAGCATGTGCTGAAACGGATGTTGACGCTGTTCGCCATCAGCCTGGGCGGCTTCGCTTGCCTGGGCTGGTTGTCGACCCAAGCCGGCTTCTACCTGGCCTTCAGCGTGCAGCCGAATATGGCGGCACCCAATGATGCGCTGGCCCTGCTGCTGTTCATGCTGGTGCTGCCGGTATTTTTCTTTTTCTTCACGCCGCTGGCGAGCCATTTTTCGCGCCGCGACGAGTTCCAGGCCGATGCCTATGCTTGCGCCCATGCCAGTGGCGCCGACCTGGCCAGCGCCTTGCTGAAGCTGCATGAAGACAATGCCGGCACGCTGACCCCCGACAAGGTCTACGCGCGTTTTTACTATTCACATCCTCCCGCCAGCGAACGCATCGCTGCCTTGCTATGAACCTATTGCTCGCCCAATGCACACCGCAGCACGAGGCCCTGACCCAGGACCGCCTTGACGATCTGCTGCTGCAAGCTCCTGGTTGGAGCGTCGACCCCGAGCAGCGCTCGATCGCCAGGCGCTTTGGCTTCGACAACTTCTACCAGGTGATGGCCTTCGTCAACGCGGTCGCCGAAGTTGCCCATGGGCAGGACCACCACCCCGAAATGCATCTGGGTTATGACGCCTGCACGGTCAGCTTCAGCACCCATTCAGCCCAGGGGCTGACGCTCAACGACTTCATCTGCGCCGTGCAGGTCAGCGCACTGCCGGAAACCAGCCCGTGACGCGTTTCAACGCGCTCGATCTGGGCCTGGTGGTGAGGGGTCATGGCCGGCATTACATCGTTGAAGACAGCGACGGCAAGCGACTGGTCTGCCATCCGCGTGGCAAGAAGAGCGACTGTGTCGTCGGCGACCAGGTGCGCTGGGCGCCCTCCGGCTCGGACGAGGGCGTGATCGAAGCGGTTGAGCCACGGCGCAACCTGCTGTTCCGCCAGGACGAATGGAAGACCAAGAGCTTTGCCGCCAACCTCGACCAGTTGTTGGTGCTGGTGGCGGTGGAGCCGGTGTTCAGCGAAAGCCAGTTGACGCGTTCCTTGATCGCCGCCGAGGCTGCCGGCATCGCCACGACGATCGCCCTGAACAAGACCGATCTGCCCGGCGTTGCCTCGGCGCGCGAACGCCTGGCGCCTTATCACGCCATGGGTCTGCCGATGATGGAACTGGCGATGAAAACCGATCCGGTGGGCTCGAGCGCGACGCTGCTGCCCTGGCTGGCCGGCAAGCGCACTTTTGTGCTGGGCCCCAGCGGCACCGGCAAAAGCACCTTGATCAACCTGCTGATCCCCGACGCCAAAGCCCAGGTCGGTGAAATTTCGCAGGCCTTGAACTCGGGGCGCCACACGACGACGACGACGCAGTGGTACTGGCTCGACGCCGACCGGGAAACCGCCTTGATCGACTCACCCGGTTTCCAGGAGTTCGGGCTGAAGCAGATCGAGCCAGCGCATCTGCCCCTGCTCATGCCCGACCTGCGGCGCCATGCCGACCATTGCCGCTTCTACAACTGCACGCACCAGCATGAACCGGGTTGCGGCGTTCGCGACGCGGTCGACCAGGGTCAGATCAGCGCCTCGCGCTACCGGATTTATGGCGAGATCTTGCGCGAGTTGAGCAGCAAGCGCTGGTAAAGGCAGCGTTCAACCGCGTCCGACATAGGGCATGGCGGTCGCCATCACCGTCATGAACTGCACATTCGCCGCGAGCGGCAAACCGGCCATATACAGCAGCGCCGAAGCCGCATGGTCGACATCCATCGTCGCCTCGATCGCGATGCGGCCATCAGCCTGGCGCACGCCACGCATCATCGGCATGGCCATCTCGGTCAGGGCATTGCCGAGGTCGAGCTGACCACAGGCGATGTCGTGGGCCCGGCCGTCGAGCGACAAGGCCTTGGTCAAGCCGGTAATCGCATGTTTGGTCGCCGTGTAAGGGGCTGAAAAAGGCCGCGGCGCATGCGCCGAGATCGAACCGTTGTTGATGATGCGGCCGCCCTTCGGCGCCTGCGCTTTCATCAGCTTGAAAGCAGCCTGCGCGCAGAGGAAGCTGCCGGTCAGGTTGACGTCGACGACCGCCTGCCATTGCTCGAATGTCAACTCGTCGATCGGCAGCGCCGGTGCGGCAATGCCGGCGTTGTTGAACAACAGGTCGAGCCGACCGAACTCACCCCTGATCTGTTCAAACAAGGCGCTGACTTGCGCCGGTCGGCCGACGTCAGCGGCCAGCACCAGCGCCTGCGCCGGGTCTTGGAACATTGCAGCCGTCTGTTGCAAAGGTTCGATTTGCCGCCCGACCAGGGCTACGCGCCAGCCGGCATTCATCAGCGCCAGCGCACAAGCACGGCCGATGCCCGAACCTGCGCCGGTGACCAAAGCGTATTTGTTCTGCATTGCATTCATCTCAGGCCTCCTGCCGCAAGGGCTGCGACTCGGGTCCGATGATAAACAGACTGGGCTCAGCCTGCGGGCAGGCTCAGCACAAACAGGCTGCCGCCGCCCGGCCGGGCTTCGCAGCGCACCTGCCCGCCATGACGCAAGGCGATCTGCCGGACCAGGCTCAGGCCGAGGCCGACGCCGCCCACCTGTTCGGCATGGCCGGGCAAGCGGAAAAATGCATCGAAGATGCGCTCGCGCATCGCGGCGGGGACACCCGGCCCGCGGTCGCAAACCCGCAGTTCAGCCATGCTGCCGACGCGCTGCAATTCGAGCCGCACCTGGCTGCCGCCATAACGGCAGGCGTTGTCGAGCAGGTTACGCAGCGCACGCCTGAGCAAGCGCTCTTCACCGACGACATGCATGCGGGGCAGGCCTGGCGCCGACTCGAATTCGGCGCCGGCACGCGCCGCCTCTTCGGCCGCCAGGCCGAGTAGATCGACCTCCTCGGCAGCAAGCTGGGCATCGGAATCCAGTCGGCTCGCCAGCAGCACTTCCTCAACCAGGGCGTCGAGCTCGGCGATATTGGTATCGATCTCGGTCGCCAGTCTGGCGCGTTGCGCCGGGCCAGCTGCATCGATCATCGCCACAGCCATTTTCAAGCGAGCCAGCGGCGAGCGCAATTCATGGCTGGCATTGGCCAGCATCGATTGCTGCGAACGCAGCAGCATCTCGATCTGCGCTGCGGCCAGATTGAAACTGGCGGCCAGCGCCGCCACCTCGTCATTGCCCTTCTGGTCGACGCGATGGGCCAACTGGCCAGCGCCAAACTGCTCGACACCGCGCTTCAATTCTTCCAGTCGCCGCGTCAAACGGCGCACCACCGGATAGGCACCAGCGGCAACACCAAGGAACAGCAGCACCAGAAATATCAGCAGCCACTGACCATTTTGCGGCTCGGTCAGCATCTGCCAGGGCGAATCGTCACGCCTGGGCCCGCGGGGCCTGATGCCAGTTGGCCCGCCTTCGCGGCCACCCTCGGACGAGAGCTGCCCGAACCCCGGCTGCTGCCTGGGTACCCGGATCATTGCCAGGCTGCGCCCATCAGCCATCTGCATGTGGATGCTTCGCACGCCGGCTTCGGTCTCGCGCTGTTCATACCTTTCGGAGGCCGCGATGCGCTTGCCCTCGGCATCGTTCAAGGCGATCGCCATGCGCAGCCGCTGGCCCCAGTCCTGCAAGGCAGCGGCTTGCTCGGCACGCGGTGCGCTGGCAGGCGGCAAGGCGAGATGAATCAGCTGCACCATCGCATTCAAGCGCTCCGGTGCCTGAGCTTCGGCATTGCCGCGCTCCTGCTCGATATGGCGCTGGAACAGCCAGGTCGAGCCAAAGCCGAACACCAGCAATAGCAGAACCAGGGTCAGGTAGATGCGGAGATAGAGCGAGCGCATCAAGGCCTCAGGCAGGTCTCAAAGATTCGGTTCGGCATCTTGCTTGCGGGCAAAGACATAACCGACACCGCGTACGGTCAGAACACGCCGCGGCGCCTTGACATCATCTTCGATCACCGACCGGATGCGCGAGATATGTACATCGATCGAGCGGTCAAATGCGTCGAGCGGGTGTCCTTTGAGCGAGTCCATGATCTGGTCGCGAGTCAGCACCCGGCCGGGGCTTTGCGCCAGCACCACCAGCAGGTCGAACTGGTGGCCAGTCAGATCACAGGCCCGCCCGTCAAGCCGGGCCAACCTTGCTGAAGGATCGATTTCCAGCCGGCCGAAGCGCAGCACATCATCTTCGGCAGCAGCCGGCTCCGAGCGGCGCAACAAGGCCTTGATCCGGGCTTGCAACTCCCTCGGCTCAAACGGTTTGGCCAGGTAATCGTCAGCGCCGAGTTCCAGACCGAGGATCCGGTCCATCGGCTCACCGCGCGCTGACAGCATCAGCACCGGCAGGCGCCGGGTTTGCGGGTTTGCGCGCAACTCTCGGCAAAAGTCGAGCCCGTCGCCATCAGGCAGCATCAGATCGAGCACCAGCAAATCCTGGTTGCCCGCCGTCAGCAACTGCCGCCCCGCCTGCAATGAGCCTGCCGTGGCTACTCCGAAACCGGCAGCGGTCAGGTACTCGCTGAGCATCGCCGTCAGCCTTGCGTCATCATCAATCAACAACAGTTTCATCTAGATTCCGGGTCTGGCTGGCCCCGGGAGCCATGCCCCGGGATCTGCTTCAGTTGGCGCTCTTGGCCGGGCGAGCTTGCATCTGCTCGGCCATCCTGGCTTGACGCTTTTTCATCCGCTCGGCGAATTTGGCGCGCTGCTCAGGTGTCAGCACCCGCGCAGCTTCAACCATCGCCTGACTCATGCGTTTGCTGACCGCCTCATGCTGGGCCTGCATCTGCACCCGCAAGGCTTCGATCGCAGCGGCGTCGACGTTGGTTGCGGCGAACAAGGCCAGGCCCTGCTGACGCAACTTGTTGCCGGCTTGATGCTGGGCCTTCATGTCGGCGCGCGCCGCTTGCATGATCTGCTTGATCTGGGCGCGCTGGGCATCGGTCGCATCGACTGCTTCGAGCAAATGCTCGATCCTGCCGCCCAGCATCATCTCCGGATCGCCTTGACCGCCACGCATGCCGCCATGACCTTGCGCCATGGCGGTCAGGCCGCTGACTGCCAGCACCGACACCACCGCGCCGGTCTTCAAGAACTTCATCAAATTCAGCTTGCTCATGGGATTTCTCCTCGGAGTGTTTGGAAGGCTCCATCTTCGTGCCTGCTCGTTACTCGCCCATGCTCGAAGCGTAAAGAATCGTTAAGGCGGGCTTTCAACCCCGTCCCTGCCGATTCCGTTTACTTGATCGGCTTGAAGCGCATCCGCTTCGGACGCGCACCCTCTTCGCCCAGACGCTTCTTCTTGTCGGCCTCGTACTCGTGGTAATTGCCGTCGAAGAAGACCCATTGCGAGTTGCCTTCGCAAGCCAGGATATGGGTGGCGATCCGGTCGAGGAACCAGCGATCATGCGAAATCACCATGGCCGAGCCGGCGAATTCGAGCATCGCCTCTTCGAGCGCGCGCAGGGTTTCCACATCAAGGTC
>JBIKPD010000400.1:0-3625 GCA_044357665.1 Roseateles sp.
GCGAGCCGCAGAAGAAGCCGCAGTCACTGAGCTGAGCAATCTCTATGCCTCTGTGCGTTCGCTTGAAGGTGAAGTCAGCATCCGCCGACGTGCCGTGCTGGCAGCACAGCAGGCCGTGGAAGGCAATGTCAAGAGCTACCAGGGCGGCGTCAAGAGCAATATCGACGTGATGACCAGCTACCAGAACCTGGCCGAGGCCGAGGCCGCCGTGGTCAACGCTCGCCTGAGTCAGGAAGAAACGGCCTTGCGGATGCAATTGCTGCTGGGTGGCATGGCGGTACGCTGAGTTGTTTCATCGGCCTTTTGTTATGGGGCGGATCTTGATGAGCTCCAGCCCAAGCCTTGTGGAAGAGGACTGGCCTGAATCATCATGTAGGCCTTGCCTTCGGTGTCAGCCATCGGGTTTTGCGTGCAACGACACACCTCAGACCTGCTGACAAGACTTCAAGAATTTGGTAAAATTGCGTATATCAATTTTTATGGCAAAACCGCTTAAAACAACCGGAGTCGTGAAGTCATTTCGACGTCAGTCGCAAGCCTGCCAGGCGATGTTTGTTGTCCATGTGCAGCCGCTGCAGGTAATTTCCTATGAGTAAATCAATTTCATCCACATTGCCGAACAAAGCACCGGCCAAAGCGCCGGCCAAAGTGGTCAAGGCTTCAAAGCGGACAAGCGCGCCCGAGGCGATCAGCCCGGCGGCAAAGGGTGCCAGGCAAACAGTCAAGTCGTCGGGCACGGAACGGCCCCAGTTCGAGGCGGGTTTTGCCTCGGCGCTGAAGCTCGCAAAAGTGGTGAAACCAGTGGCGAGCCAGCCCACGCCGCTACCCGTCAGTACAAAGCGCACGGCGGTGAATCCGGCGCCCAAACAGGTCTCGACAAAGCAGGTCGCGCCCGAGCTTGTGCAAGCGGGGCGATCGGCGGCCCTCAAGCCCGTTGCGCGGAAATCGCCTTCAGCACCTGCATCCGTCAGTAAGCCCGTACCCGCGCTTGTTGCACCCAAGAAGAGCCAAGCTGTAACCCTCAAGCCTGTTTCAGGGAAGTCAGCAGCTATCAAAAAGGCGATTCCAAAGCCAACAAAGGCAGCCAGCAAGCCAACACCGAGCCGCAAGGGGCCTTTAGCCAGCCCGATGAGCGCCTCGGCCAAGACCCCTTCCAGGAAGCTTGCCGCTCCCGTGATCATGCCAACGCCAGCCGTTGAGCCGACGATCACTGTGGAAAAAGCGCCGCAAATCGAAGGCCTGAAGCCATTGCTGGCCTTGAGCGTCGATGAGGGCTTGTTCCTGATCGTCGCTGCGAGTGCCAGTCTGGATGAAGTGCAATCGTTCGCACTTTTTGAGGCCGAGCCCTTGCCCCGTTTCGTCGGCCAGTCGAACTACTTCACCGCCCAGCGCACCAAAGCAGGTCCGATCGTTTACACCGCCTTCTTGCCGTGGATTGCAGCCAAGGCTGGCGCATTGCAACTGGGTTGCATCACCGTTGCGGGGCGCAAACCCTTGTTTTCGGTCACCAGCCTGGCCTACAAGGATTTACGCAGTGACACAGTTGCCGAACTGCGAACGCGTTTTGGCCGTATCTTGCTGTCGGCTGTTGATTCGATCCTGCCTGCTACCCACCCGCTTCGTAATGACTTGCAGCCAGAACTCAAGGCGGTGGTGCCCAAGAGCCGGGTGCAATGCGTCTTGGATGGAGTCATCGAAGGCTTGGCCCAAGGCTGGGCCTATGACCCCGGCCAGCCTGCCAAGCCCCTGAATGTCGAGATCTTGCACGAGGGGCAAGTGGTCGGCCGAGGCCTGGCCGATCAATATCGCGAAGACCTGGAGCAAAGCGGCATCGGTGATGGCCGCCACCACTTCAGGCTGAAACTTTCGTATGAACTGTTCGACGGAAGTCCCCATACCCTGAGCGTGCGGCAGCTTGGAGCGGGCCGCGACGGGCCTGCGTCCTTGCCCATAGCGTGCGATTTCGATCTCGGTCAGCCTGTTCCCCCTGACTTGATCACGCGTGTCGAGACCCTCGCTTTGGCCCAGTTGCTAGGCCGCAATGCCAAGGTCGTAAACGACATAGCCATGCAGAACCTGCTGCAAGCCATTGGCAACTGCTGCTTGCAACAAGAAACCGGGTTGCTGGAAGAAGCAAGATCCGGCTATGCGCAGTTGATCAAAATCGTCGGCCCCAACGCGCTGTGCCAATGCAAGATTGCTGAAACCTGGCTCCTCGACCAGCAGCCTGCGCAAGCCCTCGAGGCCTACAAAGCCGCTATTCAATTGGATCCGGAATTTGCCAGAGCCCATCTGGGCATGGGTAATGTGTTGCGCCTGCAGGGCCAGGCATTGCAGGCGCAGGCGGCCTACCGCACCGCAGTGGCTTGCGCGCCCGAGCTGCCAGCAGCCCGGCTGAACCTGGCCAGCGTCGAAACTGACGCATTAGCACAAAGCGCCGCGCAGATGGTTGAAGCGGGTGACAAGGCCGGCGCCATTGCGATGTTGAGGTCGCTCGTGTTTGAACGCCCCGACCACGAAGCTGCCGCCAAACAGTTGTACCTGCTGTTGCGCGAGCCTCGGATGAACCCGCGCGGTACTCCTGAGAAGCGGACTGAAGCCGTCGAGCAAGCTGACCGAGCCAGTCGATTGCTGGATGCCATCCTTGATGAGGCCGAGCATCGTTTGGCGACAACTGCCCAGGCCAAGTCATGAAGAACCTGTTTCAACAACAATGCTTGCAAAGCCAGACGCCGGGCAAAGCAACGCTGCTGGTCATAGGGGGCGGCACCGGTGCCGAGTTGCCGCTGTGGCGTGCAATGCAGCCCAAAGACCTGGTGATCTACGAACCACAAAAGGCCGCTGCCGACGAACTGCAACGCAAGCTGCGACCCGAGGCCGGTGAAACACTCATCCGTGCAGCCATTGCGACAAACGCGGGCTCAGCCACATTGCAATTGCTGAACAATGCCCGTGAAAGCGGCTTGACCCTGCCCACCGGCTTGCTCCAGCATCAACCGCGTCTGCAATGCTTCGAAGGTCAGCAAGTGGCGGCGCAGACGCTGGCAAAAGCAGTGGAGGAACTGGCGCTCAGCCCAGACGCGCCTCATCTGCTGCTGCTCGATGCCCCGGGTCAGGCCGCGCAGATCCTGCAGAGTAACGTCACTGCTTTGCAGTGCTTTGAATGGTTGGTCTTAAGGGCGGGTGACATTGCGCTTTACGAAGGCGATACCGACCTGCAAACCCTGAGCGACTGGCTCAATGCTGCAGGATTCGAACTCGCTGCCGAAGACGCCGACACATTGCCGCCACACCGCGAGCTGCTGTTCAAGCGCAACCCCAATAAAGTGCGCATGCAACAACTGCAACAGCAGTTCGATGCAAGCAGGGCAGAACTGGCGGCCATGGTTGGTGAGATGGCACTTTTGGCCCAGGCTCGCGAAGAGCAGGCCAAGTTGGCCTCAGAGCGCCAGTCGCAGATCGACGCGCTGAGTGCCGCCAAGGCCGAACTGGAAAAGGCCGCCGCCAAACGCGCAGCGCAGATTGAAACACTCTTCACAGCCAAGGGCGAGGCAGAGAAGACAGCTGGAAAACGCGCGGCACAGATCGAAGCCATGGCACAAGCCCAGGCGGAAGCGGATCAGAT
>JBIKPD010000401.1:0-3620 GCA_044357665.1 Roseateles sp.
GGGGACGCGGCCGTCGATGATGTGGACGGCGTTGACGCCGCTGCGCGCGGCTTCGAGTGCCGAGGCGATCTTGGGCAACATGCCGCCTGACAAGGTGCCGTCGGCGAACAGCGCATCGATTTCGCGCGCGCTCAAGTCGGTCAGCAAATTACCGGCCTTGTCGAGCACGCCAGGGGTGTTGGTCAAAAGCACGAGTTTCTCGGCTTTCAAGACTTCGGCCAGCTTGCCGGCCACCACATCGGCATTGATGTTGTAGCTCTCGTTGTTCTCGCCGAATCCGATCGGGCTGATGACGGGGATGAACTGGTCGTCCTGCAAGGCCTTGACCACGCTCGGGTCAATGCTGACGATGTCACCGACCAGGCCCAGGTCATGTTCCTTGCTCGGATCTTCCATGTCGGCCATCTTCAGTTTGCGCGCCCGGATCATGCCGCCATCGCGCCCGGTCAGGCCCACTGCTTTGCCGCCGGCGACATTGATCAAACCGACGATATCCTGCTGCACCTGGCCGGCCAGTACCCATTCGACGACTTCCATCGTCTCGTCGTCGGTCACCCGCATGCCCTGGATGAACTGCCCCGTCTTGCCCAAGCGGCTCAAGGCTTCCTCGATCTGCGGCCCGCCACCATGCACCACCACCGGGTTCAGCCCGACCAGTTTCAGCAAGACCACATCCTCGGCAAAATCGAGTTGCAGCGCGGGGTCGGTCATCGCATTGCCACCGTACTTGATGACAATGGTCTTGCCGTGAAAGCGACGGATATAGGGCAAGGCCTGCGAGAGAATTTCCGCCTTGTCGCGCGGAGAGATATGAGTCATGTCGGTGCCGGGAGTGGCGGCTACAGGATCGATTTTCATTGCGCGCTCGGGTGAGGTTGAAGTCTGGCGCCGATTGTAGGGGGCTAGAAAACCCAGACCAGGACCGCAGTCATCGTCACATAGCGCGCGAATTTACCGATCGCCATATAGGCCACGCAGGGCCAGAACGGCAGCTTCAACCAACCGGCGACCGCGCACAGCGGGTCACCCAGCACCGGCAACCAGCTCAGCAGGCAGGCTTTGGCGCCAAAGCGTTGCAGCCAACCGAGCACTCGCAAATTCCGGGGCTCATGGTGAGTCGCACGTACATAGGCCCGCTCAGCACCATAGCCCATCCACCATGAAATGGCCCCACCGATCGTGTTGCCCGCTGTAGCCACCAGCACGGCCGGCCAGAACAAGGACGGGTCGGCTTTCACCAGCAAGAACACCGCCGGCTCGGAGCCCATCGGCAGCAAGGTTGCCGAGACCAGCGCGATCACGAAGACCGCCGTCAAGCCGACTTGCGGCAAAGCCAGCGTGGCCAGCAGCATTGCGATCGAGGACTGCAACCAGATTTCCATCGCCGGATTATCCGGTCAGCGAATGGCTGCGGGCTGAAATTTCAGCCCACAGTCAAAGGTATACTTTTGCCTCATTTTTAAGCAATCAAGATCAATGCCTTCGCGCTTGCAACTCGGCCCGCATGAACTGCCGAACAACCTGTTCGTGGCGCCAATGGCTGGCGTCACCGACCGGCCGTTTCGCCAGCTCTGCCGCCGCATGGGCGCCGGTTATGCAGTCAGCGAAATGGTGACCTCGCGCAAGGATCTGTGGGACAGCCTGAAGACCTCGCGGCGCGCCGATCACCAGGGCGAAGCCGGGCCGATCGCGGTGCAGATCGCCGGCACCGATGCGCTGATGATGGCCGAAGCCGCGACTTACAACATCGACCGCGGCGCGCAGATCATCGACATCAATATGGGCTGTCCAGCCAAGAAGGTCTGCAGCAAATGGGCCGGCTCGGCCTTGATGCAGGACGAGCCGCTGGCCTTGCAGATCATCGAAGCGGTGGTCGCTGCGGCGGCGCCGCGCAATGTGCCGGTGACGCTGAAAATGCGCACCGGCTGGTGCGAGACCGAGAAGAACGCCTTGCGCCTGGCGCTGGCTGCCGAAAACGCCGGCGTGGCCATGGTCACCGTGCATGGCCGCACCCGCGAGCAGGGCTACAAAGGCCAGGCTGAATATGCGACCGTTGCCGCCGTCAAAGCCGCTTTGCGTATCCCGGTGGTGGCCAATGGCGACATCAACTCGCCGCAAAAAGCCGAGCTGGTGCTGGCCTTGACTGGCGCCGACGCGGTGATGATCGGCCGAGCGGCCCAGGGCCGGCCCTGGATTTTTCGCGAAACAGCGCATTACCTGGCCACCGGCGAAACCCTGCCCGCACCTGCCGTGCTGCAGGCCGGCGACTGGCTGACCGAGCACCTGCACGACCATTACAGCCTCTATGGCGAGCTGACCGGCATGCGTACTGCGCGCAAACATATCGGCTGGGCCGTCAGCGAGTTGCCGGGTGGGGAGGAATTCCGCCAGGTGATGAACCGGTTGCAAAGTTGCGCGGCTCAGTTGCAGGCATTGAAACAATGGTTTTCTGAACTCGCCGACCGATATGAGCGCTTGCCCTATCTTGTCAGCACAAACCAGGAACCGACAATGATGAACCACGAATCTCCGAGGCCAGCAGCGTGACACCCAACTCAATCGAATCCTGCGTGCGCGAAAATCTCGAAACCTATTTTCGTGACCTCGGCGGAGAAACCCCCCATTTCATGCACGAGATGCTGATCAACCTGGTTGAAAAGCCGCTGCTTGAAGTCGTCATGCGCGAGGCCGAAGGCAACCAGAGCCGCGCCGCTGACTGGCTGGGCATCAACCGCAACACATTGCGCCGCAAGCTGAGCCAGCATCAACTGCTCTGAACCGACAACGAACAACAACCTCGAGCTGACATGCCCCAACTGACCGCCCTGATTTCCGTTTCCGACAAGACCGGCATCGTCGAATTCGCCCGAGCCCTGCACCATTTGAAGGTCCGCCTGCTGTCCACCGGCGGCACTGCCAAGCTGCTTGCCGATGCCGGACTGCCGGTAACCGAAGTCGCCGATCACACCGGTTTTCCTGAAATGCTCGATGGCCGTGTCAAGACCTTGCACCCGACCATCCATGGCGGCCTGCTGGCGCGGCGCGACTTGCCCGAGCATATGGCGGCGCTGCAAGCGCATGGCATCACCACCATCGACATCCTCGCTGTCAACCTCTACCCCTTCGAGGCGACGGTGGCCAAGCCAGGCTGCACGCTCGAAGATGCGATCGAGAACATCGACATCGGTGGCCCGGCGATGGTGCGCTCGGCCGCGAAGAACTGGGGCGATGTCACCGTTTTGACCGATTCTTCGCAATATGCCCAGGTGCTCGATGAACTCGGCGCCGAAGGCAAGACCAGCGACAAGACCCGCTTCGCCTGTGCGGTCGCCGCTTTCAACCGCATCGCGCAATACGACGCCGCGATCAGCAACTATCTGTCGGCGCGCCAGGACGACGGCAGCATTTCCGCCTTCCCGGCCCAGATGAACAGCAGCTTCATCAAGGTGCAGGACCTGCGCTATGGCGAGAACCCGCACCAGAGCGCGGCCTTCTACCGCGACCTGCACCCGGCCCCAGGATCGCTGGCGACTGCGCGGCAACTGCAGGGCAAGGAGCTCTCGTACAACAATATCGCCGATGCCGATGCGGCCTGGGAATGCGTGAAGAGCTTCAGCAGC